>CANJHI010000248.1 GCA_947474005.1 Alphaproteobacteria bacterium
GGTCGCTCGGCCGCCAAGACCGCTATTTCCTCAAGCGCCGGCCGGGCGCGCGCGACCGCCATGGCATAGTTCTCGCCGCCCGGTGGCTGGTAGTGCCACCGATCGAGCCGCCGCGCCGCCATGGCGCCCGGCCAGCCTGCCTCGATCTCGGCGCCGATCAAGCCATCCCAATCACCCCAGCTGATCTCCTGCAGGCGATGGTCGAAACACTCCTCGTCATGCGCGAGGCCCGCGGACGCGGCGGCGATCGCCAGCGTCTCGCGCACGCGACCTAGCGGGCTCGCGCGCACGATGACGCCCGACGGTTCATAGCCGGCCTGTCGCAGCTCATGGGCCAGCCTAAGGCCCATGGCATGCGCCTGGGCGCGGCCCGACTCCGTCAGCGGCGAGTCGAGACGGCCCTGGGCGCGGCGTTCGGCATTCCACGCGGTCTCGCCATGGCGAAAAAGGTAGATCGGATGGTGCACGTCGGATCAGCGCTCCACTTCGCGGTTCCAGCGCTTGGTCCAATCCTCGCGCTGGGCGTTGATGGCGTCCCAGTCGGGCGAGATGATCAGCTTGGCACGCTCGCCGACCGGCGCCATGCGCAGCTCCGGCATGTTGACGTCGACCTTGGTGTTGACCGGGCCGTTGCCCATTTCCTTGGCCATGCCGGTCTGGATCGGGGCCGAGACCAGCAGCTTGATCATCTCGTGCGCCAGCGGATTGATGGAAGCCTTGGCGACCGGGCAGGCCGAGGCGAGCAGGATCGGCGCGCCTTCCTTGGGATAGATGAAGTCGACCGGGAAGCCCGTGTTGGCGAAGGCTTGTACGCGGCCGGTGCCCCACACCGCGATGTTGGCCTGACCCGACTGGAAGAGCTCCGTCATCTTGCCCGGCGAGGGCTCATAGACCAGCACGTTGGGATTGATGTCGGCCTTCATCACCTTGAAGCCGGGCTCGATGTTCTTCTCGCCGCCGCCGTTCAAGCGCGCGTACATCATGAGCGTGTAGAGGCCGTAGGTGTTGTTGATCGGCGGGATCACGAGCTGCTTCTTGAACTTCGGATCCTTCAGATCGTTCCACGACGTCGGTATCGCCCAGCCCTTGTCCTTGAACACCTTGGTGTTGACCATGAAGCCGGTGCCGGTCTGGCCCACGGCCACGGCCTTGTCGTCCTTGAACAGGGCGGCTGGATAGAGCTCGGCCTTGTCCATGCCCTCGATCTTGGCGCAGAAGCCGAGCTGGATGGCCTGGTACATCACGCCGTCGTCCATGATGGCGACGTCGATCACTTGGTTGCCCTTCTGGGCCTGCAGCTTGGCCAGCGTATCGGTCGAATTGCCGGCGACGTATTCCACCTTCACGCCGTGCTTCTTCTCGAACTCCGGGAAGACTTCCTTGCGCAGATGCGAGTCCCAGACACCGCCATAGGCCGCGACGGTCAATGTCTTCTGCTGTGCCAGCGCCGGCATCGAGCCCGCCAACACGACCAAACCAGCGATTGCGCCGAAGCGCGCCAAACGGCCCATCTGTCCCTCCGTTTATGAAGTCCCCTGTAACAGTACTGTCTTTCTGCAGGCACCGTGGCGTCAAATCCGATTTTTCCCGCGCTTGCATAACAAAATGTTATGTTCACCCTATGCGCGGCCTGAACCCTCGCCAGATTGAAGCCTTTCGCGCCCTGATCCTCGCCGGCAGCGTCGGCTCGGCGGCCAATTTGCTGAACGTCAGCCAGCCGGCTGTCAGCCGGATGATCCGCGATTTCCAGCATCATGTCGGCCTGGTTCTGTTCGAGCGTCGCGGCACTCGGTTGGTCCCGACCAGCGAGGCGCTATCGCTCTATGCCGAAGTGGAGCGCACTTTCGTCGGCCTGGAACATATCGCCAAGACGGCGACTGAGCTCCGGACACGGCGCACTGGCTTCCTGCGCATCGCGGCACTCCCGGCACTCGCCAACGGCTTCCTCCCGCGCTTCGCTGGACGGTTCGCTACCGAGCGGCCGCGCCTCGATCTCGTGCTGTCCGGCCTGGTGTCGCACGCCATCCTGACGGCCGTCGTCCACGGCCAATGCGACTTGGGTTTTGCAGAGGCCACGTTCGAGCATGCCGCCGTCAGGGCCGAGCCCATGCCGAAGGCACCCTATGTCGCGGTACTCCCGCAGGGACATCGCCTCGCCCGCAAGGCGCGGCTCAGACCCAAGGACTTCGAAGGTGAGAACTTCGTCTCCCTCGGCAATTCCGGCCTGTCGCGCTTTCGCATCGACCGCGTGTTCACCGAGCACGGCGTCAACCGAGTCCTGCGCATTGAGGCACCGCTGTCGGAGATCGCCTGCGCCCTCGTGGCATCCGGCGTCGGGGTCACACTTTGCGAGCCATTCACCGCGCACGAATATTCGACGCGCGGCATCGTGGTTCGGCCCTTCGAGCCGCGCATCGAATTCGAGTTCGCAGCGCTCTACGCAGCGGCACAGCGAACATCGCTGCCGGCACGCGAGTTCATCGACAGCTTCCGCGCCCACGTCACCGACTTCCTGCGCCGCCAGGCGTGGCGCACTCAATCATGATTGGGCGGCAAGAATAAACGTCAGTTCGTGCTTGTTGTGATGCAGGTGAAGGACTCGCGCGCCGGGAAGTGCTGCGAATGCTGCGGCTGCTTCGTGATCGGTCTCGCCCTGAAACTTCAGCGTGCAGACGAAATTTCGCGCCCGTCCCGAGGCGCGCCAGCGCTCGACGAGCGTCAACAGTCGCGCCGGATAGCAGGCGATGTCGGAGAACAGCCAGTCGACCGGCCCCACGCTGGCGGGATCGAGCGCAAAGGCGCTTTCGCCACGCCACTCGACCCCAGGCATCGCCACGACCCTGGGATCGAGCGGCGCCTTGTCGATGGCCACGACATCGGCGCCGAGTTTCGCCAGCACATAGGTCCAGCCACCGGGCGACGCACCGAGGTCGAGGCAGCACTCCCCGGGCTGCGGCCAGCGCCTCAGCCGCACGAGCGCCTCCCATAATTTGAGATAGGCCCGGTTGGGCGGCCCCTCGCGATCCTCGACGAACGCCACCTCGCCGTTGGGAAAAGGCGCGCTGCAATGCGCCGCCGCCAGCAGCCGGTCGGGCGCCAGCAAGGTCCAGGCACCGAGCGGCGCGGTGGGAGCAGCGGTGGGAAAGACGACCGGCTTGGCCGACACGTGCGGCAGGCGTTCCTGGATCAGCGCGGCGCGGCGGTGATGCAACGGCGCATACATGGCCCAGTTGCGCTGGATGTCGCGCAACGCCTTGGCTGCGGTGCCGATAGACGCCACCGGCAGTTCAACGCAATCGTGCCAGATGTTGGCCGCCCAGGCCGAGGGGATGGCCTCCCCATCGCAGATCAGCAGCCGGCCATGCGTGGCGCGCGACGCGATCCCGTGGCGGCGCAGCTCTTCGCGCAACTGTCCGTCGAAGCCCTCGGCAGCGAGATAAGCAGATGTCATCCGGTGTGATCGACCCACCCTCAAGAGGCCGCGGCTTGCCCCGCAGCCTCTCCCGGACGCGGCCCATAGTTGATTTCGATCTGGCCGCGATGGAGGTTGACCAGCCGCGCAATCGCGGCCGGCGGCGGGTCTTCATCGGAACTGCCGAGATGGCTATCGCGCCAACTGAGGTTTGCCAGGGCCATTGCAAACGTCCCGATCAGTTCCGGGGTTTCGCCAATCAGCCGGGCCAGGGCGCGACGGTCGAACTCGTAGAGGAGCACCTCGGTCTCGGCCAGCACGGTGGCATTGTGTGCCTGGCAGGCAAATAGCGCCTTGCGGCCGAAAAATTCGGTGGCGATGAAGCGCTCCTGGATCACTTTCGCGCCCTCGCGATCGCTGGCCGTACGCTTGGTCATGCCTTCGCCGACGATGAAGAGGGCGTTGCGCCGCTCGCCTGCCTGGACGATCGCCGCGCCGGCCGCAAAATGACGCTCGATCAACACGTCGCTGATGCGATGGCAGACCTCCTCCGAGAAGCCGCGAAACAGACGGACCTGCTGCACCAGGTGGTAAACATCGAGCGAACGGTCGGCAATCTTCACGCGTGCCGAGGTTCCGATCGACTCGGCCCTGGGGAAGGAGATCATGATGTCAGCGTCGCGCATGCGCTGCAGGATACTCTTGATCACTGCGTGCTCGGCCTTCAAGCCGTCACCATAGTTCGAGATGGTGAAGGCGACATTGTAAAGGACGCCGTCGGGGGTGAGCTTACGCGCGAACACGGCCGGCGGAGCCACGTGCTCCACGCCGGCTGCGCCCAGCGTCGCGGCATAGAGAATGCGTTCGGCGCTTTCAACCGTCGTATCATAGTCGATCACCAGTTCGATGATCCGCTTCGACCGCGTGTCCGGCTGCGCCATGTTGAGGATGACGGCGGAGGATAGCGACAGGTTGGGGACGTAGACGATTTCATTGTTCGCGGTCTGCAGAACGGTCGTGCGCCACGTGATGCGCTCGACCTTGCCCGAAAGGCGGTCGTTGATTCGCACCCAATCGCCCACCCTGAAGGGCTTCTCGACGTTGAGCAGGATGCCGGTAAACAGCGCCAGCATGATGTCACGCAGCGCAATGCCCAGAATCATCAACGAAGCGCCGCCGGTCGCCACCAGCGCGGTGATGTCGCGCTCAAAGACCAGCGCCATGATCGCGCAGATGCCGACGAACATCACCAGGCCGGTCACCAGGCTGCCGATGAGCGGCGGCACCTGCTTGCCCGAGCGGCGCTCGAGCCAGCCGTGAACGAACTCGCGCCGGATGACACGCGCCGCCATCACCGTCGCTGCCAGCCAGAGTGCGGCCGCCACCCATTGCCCGAGCGTCGTCTCGGAGAAGCCCGACACGAAGGCCAACGGACCGGTGAACAACCGATCCAGAGTGACCAGGATAGCCAATACGACAATGACGATCGCGAGGCGGCCGTAGATCTTCATCGCGCCCTCGAACATCGCGTCCTCCCTACGTCGCGGACGGAAGACGGACGACGAAGCCGGGCGCCGGGTCGGCCGAGATCGAGAGAGAACCACCGTAGAATTCGACGATGATGCGCGCCACCACCACGCCGACCATGGCGGCCCCAGGGGCGCCGGAACTGCCGCTGTCGGCCAGCTGGGCCATGAACTGCCGCGATTCGTCGAGCAGGGATTCCGTCGGCGTGGCGGCACCGGAGAACGCTGAGCCTGAGATCGACAGCACGAGCCACTTCTGTGCGTCCTGCACGCCGGAAATGGTGATCGTTCCGCGGCCGGAACGCTGGGCGGCGAACGCGACCAGATTGCCGACGGCCCGGCGCAGCAGATCGCCATCAGCGCGTGTCGGCGGCAGGTTGGCAGCTATGGTGGCCGAAATCGTGAGCTGCGGCAGGCGGCGATAGACCGCGAGATCCTCCTCGATGGCATTGGCCACGACGCCGTCGAGGGCGGCCAATGGCGAGTCGTTCTTGACCAGTTTCTGGCGGAACAGCTCGATCTGCTGGTAGTCCTCGACCAGACGACTCAAACGCGACGTCTCAGCCAGCGCAAAATGGAGCCGGTCCGAAATCGCGCGATCTCCCGCCTTCTCGGCCGCCGGCACCAGGACGGCGAGCTGGCCGGCCACGGCCTGCAGGGGTTCGTTGACGGCCGTGACGAGATTCGTGAAAAAGCCGCGCTTGATGAGATCGACTTCCTTCAGGCGGGCAACGGCGGAATCGCAAAAGGCCACACGCTCCTCGAGTTCCTTGCGCTGGCGCCCGACCATACCGGTCAGTCTCTCACGGAGCTGGCCGAACCTGATGTAGGCGAAGCTGCCGAGCGCCGAAATCACCATGAACGCGATCAGGCCCCTGGTTGCGGCAGCCCGCATCACAACGCTGAACGGTTCGGTGAGATCACGCAGGGTGGCGATCGTGATCGCCGGGGCGCCGGCAAAATCGATCACGGGAAAGGTCTTGACGAAGATCGTCCGGTCGCGCGCCTTCACAAGGGCGTAGTTCTTGCTGCGGGGATCGAAGCTGATCGAATGCACGATGTGGGCGGTTTCGGCATCGGCGTAGCGGAAGAATACATCGTCTTTCACTGCTGTCCGGCAATTTTGCCGAGGGTGTAGGGTATCGCACTGATAAAGAAGGAGAAAACGGATTTTAGGGGTGTCACCGACTTGAATGCCGATTTGAGAAACTGGGTTTTTTCGGCCTCGGGGTTTCTCAATGTTCACCGGCAAA
>CANJHI010000249.1 GCA_947474005.1 Alphaproteobacteria bacterium
CAAAGTCCTGCTGCGCGCGATCGTACTGGCCTTTGGCAATGTAGGCGTTGCCCCGGTAGATGTACGTAGCAGGCAGATCGGGCTCGAACTTGATGGACTGGTCATAGTCCTGGATAGCGCGGTCGACCTGGCCCATGTCGCTGTAGGCCGTTCCGCGAATGCCCCAGGCAATGGCCATGTCCGCCGGCGTTGCCTTTCCCGCCTTGATGACGGCATCGCAGCCCCGAAGCCTCAGCTCCGGATCGGCGAGGGTATTGCACAATGCCGCTAGTACCTCGTAGCTCTGCGCCGCGGCCGTCACGCCGCCCACCAATGACAGCACGATCGACGACACCGCGATCGACGCGGCAACGATATTGCGGTGCATCTTTACCTCAGATTTCCCCAGCTTCCCCGGGAGGAACGTCGCATCGACGGACGCATGAAGCAACACGACTCGGGCGGCGTTCCGCGGGTCCGCCGCTTGCTGCTACACTCTTGCCGCTACATTGGTGGCCGATGCTGCGTTCCTGTTCACGGTGACCTGATGCTGAAACTCAACCCCAGGCGATGCGAGGTACTGTCGGACAGTATCCTGGGTCTTCTCGTCGTGCTGCCGCCCTTCACGTTGATCGCCTTGATGTACGATTGCGGCCATCTGGACGGGCGAGACCCGGTGTGCTCCAGCCCCGCTCTCCAAGGGATCGCAAGCTTCCTGCAGGGGATGATCCTGTTGACGGCCTTCGGTGGCTTCGTCGTATACCTGCCGATCGTGATCGGCGCCTACATCAACAGCACGCGCTACAAGTATCGCGCCTGGAAAGCGGGCACGCTCCGGAAGCTGTAGTTCACCTTCATTATCTGGCTGATAACCACATGCTTCGTGGGTCTCATCGTCGCGGCGATCGTCGTCGATCTGCTCGCGTTCGCCTGAATGTGGGGCCGCGGCGATGCGGATGGGTAAGGCGACCGTCGACCGGTGCCCTACCTGGAGACTGCCGCGCGCCCCTTCCTCGCGGGATCGGCCATCGACCTGGCGAGCGCGTAGATATGGCGCAGCAGAATGAAGGCACCAACGATCATGAAGAAGATGCTCACGCCGACCACGTGCTCGTCGAAGTCTCCCGTGTCGATGATCCTGGCCGGCAATCTCACGATCGCCAGGCAGATCTCGATCAGCAGTCCGAACACCAACTGGCCGATCCCGACGTGATGGCAGATATGGTCGACACTCGTCTGCCATGCCTCGTTGGCCGGATTGACGACGCCGAAGATGCGCCGCATCTCGCCGCGCTCCTCGAGGGCGACGCCCCAGCCGATCATGATCACGCCCATGTCCTCGATGATGTCGATCGGCTCTTTCAGATCAGGGTTCGTGAGCACGCTGTGCGATACATCGATCGTCGCCAGGACCAGCGGGATGAGGATAGCCGAGGTCGAAGCTGAGCTTGTCGGAGAGGGTTTTCAGCCTGAAGCCGGCGTTGATGTCGATTTCGGCGGCGGCGCCGGTGTTGGGGAAGTTGACGTTGCTGCCCCAGGCGCCGGCGTAGGCGGTGAGCGGGAGCTGCTCGCTGAAGGTGCGGGTCTCGTAGGCGGCGGAGGCCTGGACGGCGAACTGGCGCTGGGTCTGCGAGATGCCGCGATAGGAGTAGTCGTTGAGGGCCGCGAGGGTGGCGGTGAAGGTGCCGCCGAACGGCGCCTTCCAGGTTTCCTTCTCCGACGGCGCAGTCTCTGGCGGTACGGGCGGTGGCGTGCTTTGCGTATTGTCCTGCGCCCTCGCCGCGCCCGTCACGCAGACCGCCGTACACAATGCCAGGCAGGCGATCGCCTTCACAATCATTCCACTCATTCTGCTGCTCCCCTGATCGAGGCCGCAGGGAACGCGCTCCCGCCTTAGGAAATCCATGGGGACCAACGCCGCCGCACATAGGAATTCCATAGGCGGAATTTCATAGGCGTCGCGTGGCGCCGTCTTCAGTCGCCAGGGAAGATTCAGACCTCGATCCGGCTGCCCATCTCGACGACGCGATTGGAGGGCAGGCCGAAGAAGTCGCCGGCACTCGAGGCGAAACGGGCGAGCGCGATGAAGAGCTTCTCCTGCCAGCGCGGCAGCAGCGGCACGCTCGACGCCACGTAGGTGTTGCGGCCGATGAAATACGACGTCCGCATCGGCTCGAAGGGGATTCCGCGGTCGATGAGCAGGGCGAGGTCGCGCGGCACATCCGGCGAGTCCATGAAGCCATAGCGCAGCACGACGCGATGCACGCCCTTGCCGAGATGCTCGACCTGGGCGCGATCGTTCTTCGACACGAAGGGCTCGTCGGGCACCTCGACAGTGAGCAGCACGACATGCTCGTGCAGCACCTCGTTGTGCTTGAGATTGTGCAGCAGGCTGCTGGGCACGTTGCCCGGAAACGGGCTCATGTAGACGGCGACGCCCTGTGGCCGGTGCAATCGGCCCGGGCTGATCGAGGCGAGCAGGGTTTCGACGGGAAGCGCATCCGCGCTCTCGCGCGCCGCGACCGCCAGACGTCCCTTCAGCCAGGTCCACATGCCGGCATAGATCACGACGGCGAGCACGAGCGGCACCCAGCCGCCCTGCAGCAGTTTCAGGGTGTTGGCCGAGAACAGCGCCGCGTCGACCAGCAGGAACCCGCCGAACACGAGGGCGGACACGACCGGGTTCCACTTCCACACCTTGATGGCGAGCGCCATGACGAGCACGGTCGTGATCAGCATCGTGCCGGTGACGGCGATGCCGTAAGCGGCGGCGAGGTTGGTGGAGGAGCGAAAGTTCACGACCAGCAGGACGACGCCCACGAGCTGCAGCCAGTTGATGGCCGGCACGTAGATCTGGCCATGCTCGCTGGCCGAGGTGTGCTGGATGCGCATGCGCGGGCTGAGACCCAGGAGGGTGGCCTGCTGGGCCATGGAAAAGGCACCGGAGATCGTCGCCTGCGAGGCAATCACGGTGGCGACCGTCGCCAGGATCACCAGGGGGATCAACGCCCACGCCGGGGCGAGATGGAAGAACGGATGTTCCAGTGCCGACGGGTCGGTCAGCAGGAGTGCCCCCTGGCCATAGTAGTTCACCAGCAGCGACGGCAGCACGAGCCCGTACCAGGCGATCCGGATCGGAACGCGGCCAAAGTGACCCATGTCGGCATAGAGTGCTTCGGCGCCGGTGATGGCGAGCGTCACCGCTCCCAGGACGACGAAGGCGGCGATCCCATGATGCATGGCGAACTCGATGGCCATCAGCGGTGACAGAGCAGCCAGCACCTGCGGCGTCGCGGCGATCTGGTTCGCGCCCAGCACGAAGAGGAGCGTGAACCAGACCAGCATGATCGGACCGAACAGGCGGCCGATGCCCTCCGTGCCGAAGCGCTGGACGGCGAACAGCCCGACGATGATGCCGATCGCGATGGGCACCACCAGGGGTTCGAAGGCCGGTGTCGCAACGTTCAGCCCCTCGACGGCGCTCAGCACCGAGATGGCGGGGGTGAGCAGGCAGTCGCCGTAGAACAGGGCGGCGCCCGCCATGCCGAGCATCATGTAGAACATGCGCTGCCGGCGCGTCAGCTCGGCGCGGCGCGTCACCAGCGCCATCAGGGCAAGCACGCCGCCCTCGCCGCGGTTGTCGGCCCGCATGACGACGAGCACGTACTTGAGCGTGACCACGATGATCAGCGCCCAGGTGATCAGCGACAGGATGCCGAGGATGTTCTCCGGTGTCGGCTGGATGCCGGTGAACTCGCTGAAACACTCCTTCACGGTGTAGAGGGGGCTGGTGCCGATATCGCCGTAGACCACCCCGAGGGCCGCCAATGTGAGGGGGGCCGTTCTGCCGCTCTTCGGCGAGGCCGAACCGTTACTGGACATTCTTAAGACCGAACCTCTGAACTGAGCGGCGCATATGACCTTGCACGCCGGGTCGGTCAATGACCAGAGAGCGCCGGCGACGATCCAGGCAAAAATCCTATGAAATTCATATGACGCTACGCCGTCGGCCGGCTCGATTTCCTATGCCCGAGGCCCCTTCTATGCCGGCGAAGGAGAGTTCCATGCTCGACCTCGTTTTTCTCGGCGCCGGCGTCGTCCTGTTCTGCCTGCTGATCGCCTACGAACGCCTGTGCAACAGGCTGTGAGGCTCCAATGATTCTCGACTACGTCCTGGGCGGCGCGCTGGTCGCGATCCTGCTCGTCTATCTCACGGTCGCGCTGGCGCGCCCGGAAAAATTCTAAGGGAAATTCCGAGGTTGCCATGACTTTCAACGGCTGGGTGCAGATCGCCCTCTACGTCGCGATCCTGCTCGTGCTCATACGACCTCTCGGCGGCTATCTCGGCCGCGTCCTCGGGGGGCAGCGCACGCTGCTGTCCTCCGTGCTGGTGCCGGTCGAACGCGGCTTCTATCGCCTGGCCGGCGTCGACCCCAACGAGGACCAGAGCTGGTGGGTCTACTGCCGCGCCATGCTGGTCTTCCACGTCGTGGCCTACGTATTCCTCTACATGCTGCTGCGCCTGCAGGGCGTTCTGCCGCTCAACCCGCAGGACATGTCCGCAATACCTCCCGACCTCTCCTTCAACACGGCGGTGAGCTTCCTCACCAACACCAACTGGCAGTCCTACGGCGGCGAGTCGACCATGAGCTACCTGTCGCAGATGGCAGGCCTCGCGGTTCAGAACTTCCTGAGCGCCGCCACCGGCATCGCGCTCGCCATGGCGCTGATCCGTGGCTTTTCCCGTGCCAGCGCCAAGGGAATCGGCAACTTCTGGGCCGACCTCGTGCGCATCACCCTCTACGTGTTGCTGCCGTTCTGCATCGTGCTCACCCTGTTCTATGTCTGGCAGGGCGTGCCGCAGAACCTCGGCGCCTATGTCGAGGCGACGACGCTCGAGGGCGCCAAGCAAACGATCGCGCAGGGGCCGGTCGCCTCGCAACTTTCGATCAAGATGCTGGGCACCAATGGCGGCGGCTTCTTCAATGCCAACTCGGCCCACCCCTACGAGAACCCGACGGCGCTTTCCAACCTGATCCAGATGCTGTCGATCTTCGTGATCGGTGCCGCCATGACCAACGTATTCGGCCGCGCGGTCGGCGCCGAACGCCAGGGCTGGGCGATCTTCGCGGCGATGGGCGTTCTGTTCCTGGCGGGCGTCTTCGTCGCCTATTGGGCCGAGGCCGCCGGCAATCCGCTGCTGGCCGCGGTTGGCATGGACAATGCCCTGGGCAACATGGAGGGCAAGGAGGTGCGCTTCGGCACCTCCCTGTCGGCGCTGTTTGCCGTCATCACCACGGCGGCGTCGTGCGGCGCGGTCAATGCCATGCATGACAGCTTCATGCCGCTGGGCGGCATGGTGCCGCTGGTCAACATCCTGCTGGGCGAGATCATCATCGGCGGCGTCGGCGCCGGTCTCTACGGCGTCCTGCTGTTCGCCATCCTGACGATCTTCCTGGCCGGCCTCATGGTCGGGCGCACGCCGGAGTATGTCGGCAAGAAGATCGAGGCGCGCGACGTCAAGTTCACCATGCTGGCGATCCTTTGCCTGCCGCTGGCCATCCTGGGCTTCACGGCGGTTGCCGCCGTACTGCCGGCGGGTCTTGCCGGGCCGGCCAATGCAGGCCCGCACGGCTTCAGCGAGATCTTCTATGCCTTCGCTTCGGCCGCCGGCAACAACGGCAGCGCCTTCGCGGGGCTCTCGGCAAACACCGTGTTCTACAATTCGACGCTCGGCGTCACGATGATCGTCGGCCGCTTCGCCCTCATCGTGCCGATGCTGGCGGTGGCCGGATCGCTCGCGGCCAAGCGCAAATCGGCCACCTCGCTCGGCACCTTCCCGACCGACGGCCCGCTGTTCGTGGGCCTGCTGGTCGGCGCCATCCTGATCGTGGGCGGTCTTACTTTCCTGCCGGCTCTCGCCCTCGGGCCCATCGCGGAACACTTCGCGATGCTGGCCGGCACGCTGTTCTAAGAGGCACCATCATGAGCACACGTGACAAGTCGCCGTCGCTGTTCGACGCGGCGATCCTGAAGCCCGCCCTGGTGGCGAGTTTCGTCAAGCTGCATCCGCGGGACCTGATGAAGAACCCGGTGATGTTCACCGTCGAGCTGGTGGCGCTGGTGGCCACGGTGCTGATGGTGCGCGACA
>CANJHI010000250.1 GCA_947474005.1 Alphaproteobacteria bacterium
GCGCGCCGATCGAGCCGTTCGAGCACCTTCTGGGAACGCCAGAAATAGAAGGAATTGCCGAGCTTGCGCTGGAGTGCCACGCGCACGTTCTCGCGGACCGAAAGATGGGGGAACACGGCGGAGATCTGGAACGAGCGGACCAGCCCCATGCGGGCGATGGCCGCAGGCGAGCTGCCGGTGATCTCACGGCCGTTGAAATGGATGCGTCCGGCAGTCGGCGACAGGAAGTGCGTCAAGAGATTGAAGCACGTGGTCTTGCCGGCGCCATTGGGCCCGATCAAGGCATGGATCGTATGGCGGCGAACGCGCAAATCCACGTTCTTTACCGCCACAAACCCCTTGAACTCCTTCGTCAGCCCAGTCGCTTCGAGGATCGTTTCTTGTTCGGCCATCCGCCCCCCTTGCGGTGAAACGAATTAATCGGAGCTTGGCGCGCCTGTCCAGCGCTGGCGTCTCCAGCGCTGGCGTCAGGCACGCCCGGCGGCTACATTTCCCGGATCGCAACGGGGAGCGTTGCCAGGAGGAATTAGAGAGTGATGAAATTCGGAACAACTGCCCGGTACGCGGGCGCGATCGCAGCCGCGGTCGGCCTGACTGCCGCGGGACTCGTGGCCATCGCGCAGGCGCAGACGCCCGCACCCTTGAAGATCGGCGTCATGGAAGGTTTTTCAGGCGTCTATGGCGACCTGACAGCCGGCGAAGTCGAGGCCATGCAGATGGCGGTCGATGACGTCGGCGGCAAGGTTCTCGGCCGGCCGATCGAGATCCTGCAAGCGGATCACCAGACCAAGCCCGACGTCGGCGCGGCGATCGCCCGCAAATGGATCGACGTCGACGGCGTCAAGATGATCACCGGCATCGGCACGTCCTCGGTGGCGCTGGCCGTTCGCAAGATCGCCCAGGAAAAGGGCATCATCGACATCAACACCGGCGCAGCCTCGGCCGATCTGACGGGCCCCGCCTGTTCGGAAACCGGCGCGCACTGGGTCTACGATACCTATGCGCTGGCCAAGGTGACGGGCGGCGCGGTCGTGAAGGACGGCGGCGATTCGTGGTACTTCCTGACTGCCGACTACGCCTTCGGCCATGCCCTCGAGCGCGACGTGACGGCGGTCGTGGTGGCATCGGGCGGCAAGGTATTGGGCGGCGTAAAACACCCGCTCAGCACCCAGGACTTCTCCTCGTTCCTGCTGCAGGCCCAGTCCTCGAAGGCCAAGGTCATCGGCCTCGCCAACGCGGGCCAGGACACGATCAACGCGATCAAGCAGGCCGGCGAATTCGGCATCACCAAGGCCGGCCAGCGTCTTGCCGGCCTCCTGGTGTTTGCGACCGACGTGCAGGCGCTCACCCTGCCGGTGGCCCAGGGCCTGGTGCTGACCGAGGCGTTCTATTGGGATCTCAACGACGAGACCCGCGCCTGGACCAAGCGCTATCGCGCCAAGAAGGACAAGCTGCCGAGCATGCTGACCATCGGCGTCTACAGCTCGACGCTCCACTACCTCAAGGCCGTGCAGGCCGCAGGCACCGACGATCCGAAGGCCGTGATGGCCAAGATGCGCGAGATGCCGGTCAACGACGCCATGACCAAGAACGGCAAGCTGCGCGAGGACGGCCGCCTCGAGCGCGATATGTATCTGTTCCAGGTCAAGACGCCGGCCGAGTCCAAGGGCAAGGACGACATCTACAAGCTGCTGGCCACCGTGCCTGGCAGCGAGGCCTTTCGCCCGATGAAGGACGGCAAGTGCCCCTTCATCAAGGGTTAGGGCATCAAGGGCTGACCCCTCACCAATTCGATGGAAAGGGCGCCTGCGGGCGCCCTTTCTTTTGCGTCACTCGATCTTGATGTTGGCGGCGCGGATCACCTTGCGCCAGGCTTCGATTTCGCTGGCCGTGAACGCCGCCAGCCCCTCGGGCGTGGTGAAGCTCGGCGCACTGCCCATGCCCTCGAGCTTAGCCGCGGTCTCGGGCGATGTGCCGGCTGCAATGATGTCCCTGTTGAGCTTCAGGATGATATCGCGCGGCGTGCCCTTGGGCGCATAGAAGGCCGACCACGTCGTGAAGAGCAGGCCAGGCAATCCCGCCTGCGGCGCGCTCGGCACGCCTGGCAACTGGCCCAGCGGCTCGGTCTGGGTGACCGCCAGCGGATCTGCCCAGCCGCTGTTCAAGATCATCTTGCCGCTCGGCACATCCAGCACCATGAACGAGATCGTGCCGGCATTGAGGTCGGGCGCAGCGAGCTGGTTGTTGCGATAGCCGACGTAGACGGCATCGACTCCGGTCAGCATCTTGTAGAGTTCGGCAGCCACCCGGGAAGATACCGAGCCCGATCCGTAGTTGTGCTTGCCAGGCTCCGCCTTCAGCTTCGCCGTCAGCTCGGCCAGTGTCTTCACCTTCAGGCCCTTGTGGACCAGCACCACCATCGGCACGAAGCTCATGCGGGTGATCGGCTCGAAGTCCTTGATCGCGTCATAGGGAAGCTTGTCGTAGAGCGAGGGATTGCCCGCATGCGTCATCGACGAGGTGGCGAACAGCGTGTAGCCGTCCGGCTTGGCGCGCATGACCGCTTCGGCAGCGATGATGCCGTTGGCCCCGCCCTTGTTTTCGACCATGACAGGCTGATTCCACATCTGAGAAAGCTTGTCCGCCATCACACGCATCGTGACATCGGTCGAAGCACCGGGCGGAAACGGCACCACCAGCGTGACGCGTCCCGCGGGAAAAGCCTGCGCCCGTGCGCCCTGCGATCCCATCGCCGCAAACGCAAGACCAGCCACGACCGCACGGCGGCCAATATTCGTCGTCATGTCGTTTCCTCGTCTCGCTGTTTCTTTTCTTGCCCACAGTATGTCGGGCAGAATGCTTGCGCGCCACAAGCCGGCCTTGTCATATGCGGCACATGACGCAGCAGGACCGGCCCGCCAAAGGAGCTTGGGGCATCACGGCCCTGATCTTCCTCTTCATGCTCATCAACTTCGCCGACAAGATGGTGATCGGCCTCGCCGCCAAGCCGATCATGGACGAGCTGAAGCTCAGTCCGGAACAGTTCGGACTGATCGGCTCGGCGTTCTTCTTCGTCTTCCCCTTCGCCGCCGTCGCTGTCGGCTTCATCACCAACCACGTCCAGGCACGGCACACGCTGCTGCTCATGGCGGTGTTCTGGTCGATGCTGCAGTTCCCGATGCTGGGCGCCGTGAGCTTCGAGGTGCTGATCGGCTGCCGCATTCTCCTCGGTGCCGCCGAAGGCCCGGCCAATCCGGTGGCGACGCATGCGATCTACAAGTGGTTTCCCGATTCGCTGCGCGCCATGCCGACGGCCGTCGTCGCCCAGGGCTCGGCGATCGGCGTCGTCGCCGCCGTGCCGGTGCTCAACTGGGTCATCGTCCACCATTCCTGGCACCTGGCCTTCGGCATGCTGGGTGTTGCGGGCCTTCTGTGGGCGGGCCTGTGGTTCCTGTTCGGCCGCGAAGGCACGCTGGTCGACGTGCCACTTGCCTCGGATGTGGGCGCGGGCAAGTCAGTGCCCTACCGCTATCTCCTGACCTGCCCCAGCATCATGGCGACCTGCTGCACGGGCTTCGCCAGTTACTGGGGGCTGGCGCTCGGCCTCACCTGGTTCACGCCCTACCTGGTCGATGGCCTGGGTTTCAGCCAGACGCTCGGCGGCAACCTCAGCGTCCTGCCGTGGGTTTTCGGCATGGTGGTCGTGCTGGGCGGCGGCTGGATCTCACAGCACCTGAAGTCGCGCGGCGTCTCGAGCCGTGTCTGTCGCGGCATCTTCGCGTCTGCCGCCGTCATGCTGGGCGGCTGCATCCTGCCCTTCATCGGCTTCACCACCGAACCCGCCGTAAAGCTTGCGATCCTGATCGCGGGCACGGCGATCGGCAGCACGATCTATGTCGTCGTTCCCATGGTCGTGAGTGAACTGACGCCGCAGCCGCAGCGTGCCGCCATGCTCGCCATCGTGACGTCGATCGTCACCCTGGGCGGCGTCATCGCCCCCTTCGTCATGGGCATGATCGTGCAGGATGGCGCCACGCGACTGGCCGGCTACGACCGCGGTTTCACCATCCTGGGCGGTCTGCTGCTGGTGGGCGGCCTGATCGGCCTGCTCTTCATTCGCCCTGAAGCCGACCGTCAGCGCCTGGCGTCCCTGGTTCCTTGACGCGACAGGCCGGCTTCCTGTCTGATGGCCGCGAGCGTCCGACCGACAGGGCGCCGGGGAGAAACGCCGCGTGACACAGCAGGACCGCCCTCTCAAGGGGGCCTGGGGCATGACCGCCCTCATCTTTCTCTTCATGCTGATCAACTTCGCCGACAAGGTCGTGGTCGGCCTTGCGGCAAAGCCGATCATGGAAGAGCTGAAGCTCACGCCCGAGCAGTTCGGGTTGATCGGCTCGTCGTTCTTCTTCCTGTTCGCCGTTTCCGCCATCCTGGTCGGCTTCGTTACCAACCGCGTCCAGACCCGCCACACGCTCCTGGTCATGGCCATCGTCTGGTCGGTGGTGCAGTTCCCGATGCTGGGCACTGTCAGCCTCGAAGTGTTGATCGCCTGCCGCATCGTGCTGGGCGCCGGCGAAGGGCCGGCCAGTCCCGTGGCCACTCATGCCATCTACAAATGGTTCCCCGATTCGCTGCGGGGCATGCCGACGGCCATCATCGCGCAAGGTTCGGCGCTGGGCGTCATCATCGCTGTGCCCGCGCTCAACTGGATCATCGTCAACTACACTTGGCACTGGGCGTTCGGCGCACTGGGCATCGTCGGCCTGATGTGGACGGTGCTGTGGTTCTTCCTCGGCCGTGAAGGCACGCTGGTCGATCCTCCAGTGGCCGACGGCGCCGGCACCGGCGAGCGCGTGCCCTACCGCTATCTGCTGACCTGCCCAAGCATCGTGGCGGTCTGCTGCACCGGCTTCGCCAGCTACTGGGGCCTGGCGCTCGGCCTCACCTGGTTCACCTCTTATCTGGTCGACGGCCTCGGCTACAGCCAGAAGGTGGGCGGCAATCTCAGCATCCTGCCGTGGATCTTCGGCATGGTGGTCGTGCTGAGCGGCGGCTGGATCTCGCAGCGCTTGAAGAAGAAGGGCATGTCGAGCCGCGCCTGCCGTGGCGTCTTCGCGGCCGCGACCGTCACTTTGGGCGGCTGCATCCTGCCCTTCATCTCCTTCCTGCCCACACCCGAACTGAAGCTCGCCTGTCTGGTCGTGGGCGCCGCGATCGGCAGCACGATCTACGTCGTGATCCCGATGATCGTGAGCGAGTTGACGCCGCAGCCGCAGCGCGCGGCGATGCTCGCCATCGTGACGTCTGTCGTGACGCTGGCCGGCGTCCTCGCCCCCCTTGTCATGGGCGCCTTGATCCAGCAAGGCGCGACGCGGCTGATCGGCTACGAGCACGGCTTCACCGTCAATGGCTGCCTGCTGCTGGCGGGCGGCATCATCGGCCTGCTGTTCATCCGGCCCGAAGCCGACCGCAAGCGGCTGGCGGCGCGCGCCATCGCCGTGCCGCCGCTGCAGCCCGCCCGCGCCTAGTTCTTTCGCCAGCCAGGGAGAAGCAAATGACCTCGACTCTGTCGCGTCGTCCACTGCTTGCCGCTCTTTCCGCCGCACCGCTCCTCATGGCAACCGGTGCCCACGCCCAGGGAGCCCTCGTGAATATCGAAAAGCGCGTCTTCAAGATGAAGGAGTTTCGCCTCGAGAGCGGCACGGTCATGCCCGACGTGGCGATCGCCTACGAGACTTACGGCACCCTGGCGCCTGACGGCCGCAACGCCGTGCTGCTGACGCACGGCTACACGTCGAGCCAGCACATGGCCGGCCGCACCGGCGCCAACGGCGCGGAAGGCTCCTGGGACGGGCTGGTCGGGCCGGGCAAGGCGATCGACACGGATAGGCTCTTCGTCGTGTCGTCCAACATGCTGGGGTCGTCCTACGGGTCGACCAACCCGGCGCAGATCAATCCGAAGACCGGCAAACCCTACGGTCCCGATTTTCCAACCATCACCCTGGTCGACATTGTCAATGCGCAGAAGGCGCTGCTCGACAGCCTGGGCGTGAAGCACCTCGTGGCCGTCGCCGGCCCTTCCTTCGGCGGCTACCAGACCTTCCAGTGGGGCGTCACCTA
>CANJHI010000251.1 GCA_947474005.1 Alphaproteobacteria bacterium
CGGGCACCTGCACGGTGATGATCGAGTCGGGTCCGACGCGCAGGAAGTCGAGATGCAGAGGCTTGTCCGTCACCGGATCGACCTGCACGTCGCGCGGCAGGACATCGTAGTCCGTGCCATCGACGGCGATCTTCATGCGGTGATTGAAGTAGCCTTCCTTGTGAATCTCGCGCTCGATCGTCTTCGGCTCGACGGCGATCATCACGGGAGGCTGCTTGTCGCCGTAGATCACGGCGGGAATCAGTCCTTCGCGACGACTGGAACGGGCGCCCCCTTTGCCGGCCCGGTCCCTCATCTTCGCGACGACTTTGGTCGTCTCTGCCATTTCAATTCTCCTTGGGTTGCTCTGTCATCGCGGCGTGGCCTCCAGGGGTGCCCATCGCCGGATCTCTTGAAATTTCTAGTCGAACAGGCTCGAAACGGACGCCTCGTCGGTGATGCGCCGCATCGCCTCGGCCATCAGCGTCGCGATGCTGAGCGGCTTGATGTTGGGCGACACCCGCACCGCCTCGGTGGGCATGATCGAATCCGTGATCACCATCTTCGCGATCGGCGAGGCCGCGATGCGGGCGACGGCGCCGCCCGACAGCACGCCGTGGGTGATGTAGGCCGAGACCGACGTGGCGCCCTGGTCCATCAAGGCGACCGCGGCATTGCACAGCGTGCCGCCGGAATCGACGATGTCGTCGATCAGGATGCAGTCGCGGTTCTTCACGTCGCCGATCACGTTCATGACTTCGCTGATACCGGCGGCCTCGCGGCGCTTGTCGATGATGGCGAGGTCGGCATCGATGCGCTTGGCGATGGCGCGGGCACGGGCCACGCCGCCGGTGTCGGGCGACACGACGGTGAGGTTGCGGTTGCTCAGCGTCTCCTTGATGTCCTTGGAGAAGACCGGGCCGGCATAGAGATTGTCGAGCGGGATGTCGAAGAAGCCCTGGATCTGGCCGGCATGCAGATCGAGCGTCAGCACACGATGGGCGCCGGCATGGGTGATCAGGTTGGCGACCAGCTTGGCCGAGATCGGTGTGCGTGAGCCGACCCTGCGGTCCTGGCGGGCATAGCCGTAATAGGGGATCACCGCGGTGATGCGGCGCGCCGAGCTGCGGCGGAGCGCATCGATGGTGATCAGCAGTTCCATCAGATGGTCGTTGGCCGGGAAGCTCGTCGACTGGATGACGAAAACGTCTTCACCGCGGACATTCTCCAGGATCTCGACGAAGATCTCGTTGTCGGAGAAACGGCGTATGTTCGCCTTGACCAGCGGCAAGGCCAGTTTGGCGGAAATGGCTTCGGACAGCGGTTTGTTGCTGTTGCCGGTGAGAATCTTCATGGATCGCTGCCCTCGCGCCGGGGCGGGAAGTCGTTAAGCCGTTGATCTAAAACGACAAAACGGCCATCCCGGGCCGCGACGGGGCGGAACATACCAATGAGTCGCAGCGCTGTAAACGCCTTGAAATATGGGCTTTTCGCCGCTCCCGAGTACGTGCCCTCGAAGCCCGGGCCGTCTCAGGCGTGCGGGTTGGCGACGAAGGGCCACTGTGTCTTGTCCGCCTTGGTGTAAGGCAGCAGCGACCAGTCCGGCACCAGCGCGCCGGGGGCGGCGACATAGACCACTTCGCTGGCGATCGGCGCATAGGCCGCATGGAAGTGCTGCATCGACTTCACGACGACGACCTTCTTGGTCGAGGGATCGATGCCGAGCTTGGTGAAGCAGTCGAGGCTGTGGCACTGCGAGCGCGTGGAGTTGACGATCACCGTGACGCTCTCGATCTGGAGGGCGGCCGCGTCGCCGATCGGGCTGGTGCCCTTGCGGGCGCCGCCGAACTGGATGAACACGTTCTTCTCGAGCTTCAGTACCTTGGCGCGCGCATCGACCGGCGGGCCGGACTGCGGCCCGAGCTTGCCGCCGAGGCGGATGTCCAGTTCGGCGCCTTCGCCGACCTCGAAGGCCAGCTTCACCGCGCCGGGGTCCCAGAACATGGCGATCGCCGCGTCCTTCACCTTGCCGTCGAGCAGGGCCTTCAGGACGAAGGTCGAATCCGAGGCCGCGCCGCCGCCGGCATTGTCCGACACGTCGGCCAGCACCATGGGCTTGGGCAGGTTGTGCGAGCTGACCCGCGCCATGGCGGCCTCCAAGGTCACATAGGGCGGCTGGGTGGCCTCGCGCATGGCGAAGAACTCCTGGCCCAGCTCCTTCGCCAGCTTCTCGGCCCTGGCCTTGTCGCCGTCGGTGACGGCAATGATACGGCTGCTCATCTCCTTGATGTCGGACCACGGGAAGCCGTGGGCGACGGAGAGCGAGAGCACGCCGTCCTTGCCTTCCATGGACATGAGCTTGTCGACGAAGCCGCGCATCGGCTGGCGCGTGGTGTGGAACACGCCGATCATGCGGCAGTCCCAGGTGGCCATCACCGGCCTGGTGCGGCCTTCGATGGCGCCTTCCATGACGTTGAACAGGTCGTCGGCGCGGTCCGACACGTCGACATGCGGATATTCCTTGAACAGGACCAGCGCCGTGGCGTCGCGCATCGTGCCTTCGCCGATGTTGCAGTGGAGATCGAGCTCGACGCCGACGGGAACGTCCGGCCCCACGACCTTGCGCACATGGGCGAGCAGGTCGCTTTCGCAGTCGTCATAGCCCTCGGCCACCATGGCGCCGTGCATCGAGAGGAACACAGCGTCGACCGGCATGGCGGCCTTCAGGTCCGTGATGATCTCGTCGCGGAACGCCTCGTAGACCTTCTTCACGGTCTTGCCGGCCGGCTGGGCGAAGGCGCAGAGGCTCTCGACCACCTGCCAGCCCTTGGCCTCGGAGCGGGCGCGCCAGACGGCGAGCGGCGCGCCGAACATCGGGACGTTCTTGCCGTAGCTGCCCTTGCGGAACAGGCAGGTCTCCTCGAACAGGCCATGCCCGGTCGGGATCGAGGCGAACGTATTGGTCTCGGTGCCGAGGCACGCCGTGAAGATCTTTTTCATCTCGATATCCGGACTCTTTGAGGGGGGTGAAACGACAGGAGGACAAGTCTACCGGCGTGCCCGGGTACGGCCAAGCATGCGGGAGGTCACGCCGCCAGCGCGCGGTCGATCAGCGCCGTCTCGCTGTCGCCGAGATCGGCGCTGCCGAACTGCGCGAAGGGCGAGCCGCCCAGCCGCGTCTCGGCATAGAGCGCGGCGAACGGCGAGCCCGCCTCGACCAGCGCGGCCACGGCGGCGATCTTGGCCAGGCTCTCGCACAGGAAGCGCGCGCGGCGTTCGGCGGCGCCGGACTTCAACGTCTGCTCCAGCGTTTGCGCCAGCGGACCGGCCTTGAAGGCCTGGTCGGCGGTGCGCACGAGGCGCGAGAGCGTGTCGGTTGCCGCCTCCGGATGGCGTCCGGCGGCGCGCAGCACGTCGAGCGCCATGACGTTGCCCGAGCCTTCCCAGACGGCGTTGAGCGGCGATTCGCGGAAGTAGCGCGCCAGCGGCAGGTCCTCGGTGTAGCCGTTGCCGCCCAGGCATTCGAGCGATTCGTAGACGAGCTGCGGCGTGCTCTTGCAGACCAGGAACTTCACGGCGGGCGTCAGCAGGCGCGCATAGGCCGCCTCGCGCGGATCGTGGGCGGCATGCTCGGCGGCGCGGACCAGGCGGAACACCAGGGCCGCCTGCGCCTCGAGCTCCAGCGCCATGTCGGCGGCGACGGCGCGCATCGCCGGCTGGTCGGCGAGCCTTCGCTGAAAGACCGAGCGGTTACGGATGTGATGCAGCGCCTGGCTGAGCGCGATGCGCGACTGGCCGGCCGAGGCGATGGCGCAGTCGAGGCGCGTCAGGTTCACCATCTCGATGATGGTGCGAACGCCCGCGCCTTCTGTGCCGACCCGCTCGGCCCAGGCGCCATGGAACTCGACCTCGGGGGAGGCATTCGACTTGTTGCCGAGCTTGTCCTTGAGCCGGACAATGTGGATGCCATTGCGCTCTCCATCCGGCGTCCAGCGCGGCAGCAGGAAACAGCTCAGGCCCCTGGCGGACTGCGCCAGCACCAGAAAAGCGTCGCACATCGGCGCCGACATGAACCATTTGTGACCGTGCAGGCGATACGAGCCATCGCCGGCCGGTTCGGCGCGCGTCGTATTGGTGCGCAGGTCGGAGCCGCCCTGGTTCTCGGTCATGCCCATGCCGACAAGCGCGGCCGTTTTATCCTTCAACGGTACGAAGCGTTTGTCGTAATCGCGCCCATAAATCTTCGGCAGCCAATGCGCAGCGACCTCCGGCGTTTGGCGTAAGGTCGGCACCGAGCCATAGGTCATGGCGACCGGACAATAAACGCCGCTCTCTATCTGGTTGAGCATATAAGTGCCGGCGGCGCGCGCGACATGCGCGCCGGCTTGCGGATGCGCCCACGGACTCGAATGCAGGCCGGCGCGCAAGGCAAGCCCGAGCAATTCGTGCCAGGCGGGATGAAACTCGACCTCGTCGAGCCGGTGGCCATAGCGGTCGAGCGTGCGCAGAACTGGCGGGTTTTTGTTGGCGTCGAAGCCAAGTTGGACGGTTTCGGGTTTGCCAAGCGTAACGCCGAGCGCGTTGAGACCGCCTTCAGCCCATTCGGCCTGCTCGCGCCGCACCGCCTCGCGCAGCACGATGTCACTGGCGAACAGATTATAGGGCTCGAGCGGCGGCGGCTGGTTTACGACCTCGAACATGAAGGTCTCCCGGCAAGGACCGGGAGACCTTAGTCCAAGCGCCGATTCTAGGGAAACAGCGCGACCTGATCGATACCCATCGGTTCCGGGTAGCCCATGATCAGGTTCATGTTCTGGATTGCCTGGCCGGACGCACCTTTGACCAGATTATCCAACGCCGAGACGATGATGGCCCGGCCCTCGATGCGGTCGGCGACGACGCCGATCATGGTCATATTGGACCCGCGCACATGCCTTGTGTGCGGCGTCTCACCAAAGGGAAGCACATGAACGAAAGGCTCCTTCGCGTAGAACTTTAAAAGTATCTCATGAAGCTCCTGCGGCGTCCGGCCCCGTTTGCCGCGAACATAAATGGTCGAAAGGATGCCCCGGTTCATCGGCACCAGATGCGGCGTGAAGGTCACCGTCACGTCGCGCCCGGCGGCGGCCGAGAATTCCTGGTCGAGTTCGGCCATGTGCCGGTGCTTGCCGACGCCATAGGCGTTGAAGCCCTCCGACACTTCCGAGAACAGCATGGCTTCCTTGGCCGCCCGGCCCGCGCCGGTCATGCCCGACTTGGCGTCGATGACGATCTCGTCGAGGTCGATGGCTTTCGCCTTGATCAGCGGCGTCAGCGGCAGTTGCGCGCAACTTGTGTAACAGCCCGGATTGGCGACCAGCCGCGCCTTTTTGATATCGCGCCGATGAATTTCGACGAGGCCGTAGACTGCTTCTTTCTGCAATTCAGGCGCATGATGTTCGTGGCCGTACCACTTGGCATAGGCGGCGGTGTCGGCCAGCCGGAAATCGGCCGACAGATCGACCACCTTGGTCGCTGGCGCTGCGGTCAGAAGCTCCTTCAGCACTTTTTGCGTGGTCGCATGCGGCAGCGCGCAAAACACGACGTCCAGCGCCAGCGCCTTCCAGTCGAGACCGTCGAGTGCGACCAAAGTCGGCAGCTCATAGGGCGAGAACTGCGGAAACACCTCGCGCATCGGCTTGCCGGCGCTGCGCTCGGCCGTCAGCAGCGCGATGTCGGCGCGCGGGTGGCGCAGGAGCATCCGCACCAGTTCGGAGCCGGTATAGCCGGAAGCACCGAGTACGCCGACTTTCGCCTTGGTAGCCATGGCCTTATGCCCTTCAGTTCAAGCCTCGATGTAAATAAACGATAACGACTTCAGGCCGCTTTGCGAGCGGCTTTGCCTATCTGGACTTCGGGCAACGGGAGGAAGGATCAAGATGCCGTTGCCAAAATCCAGCGGCACGGGGACGAAATCTACACGCCAAAGCGCGCCCGTGCCATGGTTGCACGGCGGCGGCGGGGACTAGGTGATGCGCAAGGCGTCGTCATAAGTCGCGATATAGGCCCGGCTTCCGTCCGGGTCAAGAATGCCTCGGACCGAGAAAGGCCGCCAAACGC
>CANJHI010000252.1 GCA_947474005.1 Alphaproteobacteria bacterium
ATCGAAGTGCTAGCGTTCACGCTCGCCCACTCTCACGCGGGAATGCCGGTGAGAACAGGGAGTCAAAAGTGACCGTCTTCACCCGCCGCCACGCGGTCGCTCTCGGTCTGAGCGCCGCCGTCCTCCCGTCATCGCTCAGCGCACAAGCCGCCTGGCCCACCGGCCCGGTCACGTTTGTCGTGGGCTACGCCCCGGGCGGCAGCAACGACATCAACGCGCGCGAGCTGGCGGCGCTGATGTCGCCGATCCTCGGCCAGCAGATCATCGTGGACAACAAGGGCGGCGCCAACGGCAGCCTCGGCCTGCGCGTCGTCGCCGCCGCCCGGCCGGATGGCTACACGCTGTCCTACACTTCGGCGCAGACCATCGTGGTCAATCCGTGGGTCCAGAAGGGCATGATCGACACGCTCACCACGCTCCTGCCGATCTGCCAGACCACGGATTATCAATATGTGCTGGTCGCCAACCCGAAGGTGCCGGCCAACACGGCCGCGGAGCTGGTGGCGCTGGCCCGGCGCGAGCCCGGGAAGCTGACGTATTCTTCGGCGGGCATCGGCAGCGGCAACCACCTGGCGGGCGCGCTGTTCACCGAGGCCGCCGGCATCGACGTCACCCACGTGCCCTACAAGGGCACCGGCCCTGCCCTGGCCGACGTGATGAGCGGCATCGTCACCATGAATTTCTCCTCCCTGCCGCCGGCCGTGCCGCAGGTGAAGGTGGGCAACCTGAAGGCGCTGGCCGTGACCGGCGATCACCGGCTCTCGTCGCTGCCCGACGTGCCGACGCTGAAGGAGCAGGGGATCGACGCGGTGATCAACGGCTGGCACGGCCTGTTCGCGCCGGCCGGTACGCCCGATGCGCTGCTCGACACGGTCGCCCGCAACGCCCAGCGCGCCATGAAGGACGAGAAGTGGGCCAGGGCGCTCGCCAAGGATGGCGTCGAGGCGCCGCCCGAGCGCACCCGCGCCGAGTGGGCCCGCTACATCGCCGACGAACACGCCTTCTGGGGCAAGAAACTGAAGACCCTGAAGATCAAGTTGGACTAGCTTTCGAATTCTTCTCCTCCCCCGTTTTACGGGGGAGGGCAGGGAGGGGGAAAGCAACAGTCTCGGTGTTGCCTTCCCCCTCCGGCCCTGCGGGCCACCTCCCCCGTAAGACGGGGGAGGAGAACTCAGTCGCGAACGAACAGGGGCCTGTCTCACATGAAGCTTGGCGTTGCACTGCCCGTCATCGACGCCGAGGTCGGCGGCGATCCTGCTGCGATCCGCGAGTTCGCCCAGGCGGCGGAGGAGATCGGCTACCGCGATCTGTCGGTGCCGGATCACGTGCTGGGCGTGAACGTCGCGAGCCGGCCGGGGTGGGGCGATCGCAACACGTCGGCGGACGTGTTCCAGGATCCCTTCGTGCTCTTCGGCTTTCTGGCAGGCTGTACCCGCGAGATCGGCTTTTCCACGCAGGTGTTGATCCTTGCCCAGCGCCAGGCCGTGCTGGTCGCCAAGCAGGCCGCCTGCCTGGATGTCCTGTGCGGCGGGCGCTTTCGCCTCGGCATCGGCGTCGGCTGGAACGAGGTGGAATTCGTCGGGCTGAACGAATCGTTTCGCGACCGCGGCCGCCGCTCGGAAGAGCAGGTCGCCGTCATGAAGGCGCTGTGGGCCGAACCCCACGTCACCTTCAAGGGCAAGTATCACACGATCGAGGATGCCGGGATCAATCCGCTGCCCACGCGGCTTTCGATTCCCGTCTGGTTCGGCGGCCATGCCGACGCCACGCTGCGCCGTGTCGCCCAATGGGGCGACGGCTGGATGCCGCTCAACTACGGACCGGGCGACGAGGCCAAGGCCGCCATCGACAAGATGCGCGCCTATGCCGAGGCGGCCGGCCGCGATCCCGCCGACATCGGCATCGACACGAGGGTGACGGCGGGCATCGGCGACGAAGCCGCCTGGCGCGACACGGTGAAATTCTGGAAATCCTGCGGCGTCACCGATCTCACGCTCGGCACCTATTCCGGCCGAGGCCACCTCCGGCGCATCGAGGGCAAGTCTCTCTCCGCCCATCTCGCCGCCATCCGCCGCTACTGGAACGCCGTCGCCGATCTGCTCTAGGGCGGGATGGGCTCAGGCGGAATCGGTTGGTGAGTTGAAGATGATCTCAACACTCGTTGCCCCGAGCGTAGCCGAGGGGCCTTCTCTCTACCGGAGGCAGCTTATTGTGGAGAAAAGGTCCCTCCACTTCGCGCTACGCGCTTCAGCGCGGAGATTACTCCGCGCGAGTCGGGACGACGGATAAACCTAATGTCATCACGCGCTAGCGGAGGGACGTAGGTGCAGGCACTGCCAGCAGCCCGGCGGAATGCGCATGGCAGGATTGAAATAGGATAGTTGCAGGTTTGGACGGAATCATCCTATATTTCTGCTATCGTCGCCACGATGTGCATCCACTGCGCGGGCCGCCCGGTCACTTGCCCGGAGCGGCCTTTTTCGCGACCGGGAGAATCTATTGCACTCTCAGTGCCAATACTTTATTTAGGAGGAATGCGTGCGGCAGCGTGAGGGCTTCATGACGACGACGAGCATTCCGAATTCGACCTTTCTCGACGCTTTCGGGGCGGGCACCTCAGGCCACCAGTTGATCGCCTAGGGCGTGGACCGACCACTGCCGACAATTTCCCATCCACGTAATTATTTCCGCATTTGAAGTGCGATATCTTTGACCATGACCATCGAAAATCCGACCACAGCCGCCACTTTCCTCAATTACAACAGCTACAATACCGCGGGCGTGGCGGGGACGCTGACCCCGGACACCGACTTCCCGGCGGACTTCAAATTCCACCTGAACGTCGGCCTGGTCCTCGAACGGTCCGGCGGCATCGATCCGACGGCGACCGGCGGGCTGCTCACGCTCAACTGGGCCGAGCGGCAGGCGGCGCTGGCGTCGCTGAACGCCGACGGCGGCTCGCCCTGGTCGACCTACGGCGCCAGCACCCAGGACTACACGAACGTCCAGAACGCCCTTGCGACTCTTCATGTCACCCAGGCCAGCTCGCCGGGCTACATCTCGAGCCAGGACTCGCGCACCATCTGGGTCGAGGTCAACGAGAGCAATTTCAGCACGCTGCTGGGCGCGGATGCCATCGTCACCCACGACGAGTCCGGCAGTCCCTACCTGAGCTGGCGAGGCGCGCTCGCGTTCAACCCCGCCCTCGGGCCGGCCGTGCAGGGGCTGGTGTTCGATATCGCGGGTAGCGTCGTCCTCACGACCGGTATCGACCTCCACCCGGTCACCCACGATGTGAACTTCATAACGCCCGTCATGCCCTCCACGCCGCCGGCGGGCAGCGGCGTCGAGTTGCAGCAAGGGGCGCAGAGCCGGGGCAACTGGACCACCGATAGGTCGGTACTCTTTCCCAACGAGATCGCGGCGCTCTACCATTTCCCGCTGACCGATTCGGACGACACGCTGAACTTTCCCACCATCGGGCTGATCGAACCGGGGCTGGGAGACGCCTCGCCCTCGCTGACGCACGACCTTTCCCATTACCTGAACGACTATCTCACGCAGGCAGGCCTCACCGATCCGCACGTCGTCGTGAGGGGCGTGCAGGCCGGCGGCACATTGAGCGGGAGCGATCTCGACAACGGTGAACGCGTGCTCGACATGTCCGTCGTGGGCGCCGTCGCGCCGCAGAGCAGGCAGGTGCTGTATGCCGGCTCGGGCCACGACGGCAAAGCCCAATCGTCCACCTTCACCGCCTACCAGTCGGCGATCTTCGACACCACCTACAAGCCGCAGATCGTCTCGTCGTCGTGGGGCATGGACGCGAACAACCCCGCCCCCGGGACCGCCTTCGCCTGGACCTTCCAGCAGATGTTCATCGACGCGGCGCTCGCCAACATCACCCTGTTGGTCGCCAACGGCGACGTCGGCTCGGGCCGCCGCATGGGCAGTGGCGTCGCCAACACCGCCCTGGCGGAAAACAGCCCGTACAATCTCATGGTGGGCGGCACGTCGGTCAGCACCAACCACGCCGCCAGCGGGGACAACACACTCAGCACCACCTGGCACGACGCGCTGCTGCAGACTCCCGCCACGCTGTGGACGCTGGTGCAGGGCGGCCTCACCTCGGTGCCCGCCGTGGACAATCCCAAGCAGTGGTTCTCGGAGATGGTCTGGAACCAGTACTATGTCACTGGAACTGCCTTCACCAATCCCAACGCCAACGATTCCAGCTATTTCGGCAATTTTTCCGGCGCCGGCGGCCTCGACTCCGGCCAGCTGACCCCGTCCTACCAGGCGGCCTATGGCCTGACCCACGAGGGACGCGGCCTGCCCGACGTCGCCGCGCAGGCCGGCGGCAACACGGATTACAAGGTGCCCCAATCCGACTGGTCGACGTCGACCTACGCGCGAGAGGAAGGCACCAGCGCGGCGACGCCACTGTGGGCCTCGCTGATCGCCCAGATCGACACCGTGTTCAACGACCAGGGGCTGCCCAACCTCGGCTACATGAACGACCTGCTGTACATCGCCAGCGCCATCGCCCCGGCCGCCTTCAACGACGTCACCGTGGGCAACAACACGTCGAGCTTCTACAACGGGGCGGGCGCGCACTATTATACGACCTCGACGGACAATAGCACGCCGACGGACCCGATCACGCCGACGGACATCGGCTACGAGGCGGGGCGGGGCTACGACTTCGCCTCGGGCCTGGGCTCGCCCAACGGCCTGGTGCTGGCGCGGACCCTGTCGGCGATCGCCAATACGCAAACCAACAACCATGTGAGCGACACGTCATATGCCGTGATCGACATCGTCGACGACACTGGCGGGACGGCCCAGGTGGCGCAGACGCTGCTGGTGCAGAGCAACTATTCCGGCGCCACCGTCGTGCATGTCGACGGGACGGACGCCGTGACGATGGGTGGCAACGACTCACTCGGCTGGACCAGCCGGCTGGCCGGCCAGGTGGTGCAGGGCGACAACTTCGACAGCGCCCTCGTGGCCCTGTTCGACGGCGGCGCCAAGTCGGTGCCCTACGAGATTAGCGTGCTGGCCGGCGCCACATTGGGCGTCTCGGCGGGCGGTCAGGAGCTCGCGCTGTATCAGCAGCTCCTGACCAACGACTATGGCTTCCTCCAGTTCAGCGACGCACGGGGCGGCATCACGCTGGCGCGTCCCGTGGCGGTCGCCCAGACGGCGGGCGGTGCCTCGGACCAGGATGCGATCCTGCGCATCCGGCAGAACGGCGGCGACGACGCGAAGCTCGAGATCTACAGGGTCGACGATCTCAACGGCACCATCGGCGGCGTGGCGCCGGGCCAGGCGGGCTACGAGGCGGCGGCGGCAGGGCGCGACTACCACCTCAAGGACGGCGGCACGGTCATCAATGGTCCCGGCTGGGGCAACTTCACCCAGGTCGAGATCACGGGTGTGGACCAGGGCGATTACCTCGCGTTGAAGTACACCAACGTGACCACCAACGACATCTACTGGGCCTTCTCCCAGGGCAACGTCGGCAACGTGACGGCGATCTACAACTACGGCCTCAACACCTGGGGCTTCGAGGACCGCCCGCTTACCGGCGACCACGACTACCAGGACATCGTCGTCCAGATCGACTTCACCAGCGCCTCAGGCCACCATTTGCTCGCCTAGGGTGTGATGAAGTCAGGTCGAGTCGGCTGAGGAAAAAAGAAATCCCGTCGTCTCTCCGCTCCGCACCTTCGGTGCTCCGGTCGAGACGACGGGGTTCCTGCGTGTCGAACCTGAAGTCATCACGCTCTAGCAGCCTGTCGGACTGAGTTCTCCAAGCGAGACCTGCACGTTTTTTCATCGGTTTCGAGGCGCGGCAAGCACCGGAGCGGGTTTCAGGGGCCAGGATAGGTTTATAGTGCTCGGTGCACGCCTGGCTCGG
>CANJHI010000253.1 GCA_947474005.1 Alphaproteobacteria bacterium
CTCGCCACCGTGGTGAGTCTGCGACGTGTTTTCGCGCTCGATCCCGCCATCACCTTCCGGGGCTGAGATCTTGAGCGCAGTGGTCGCCCGGGGACTTTGCAAGCGCTTCGGCCGAGGAGCGACGAGCGAAATCGTGCTCAACCGTACGGACTTCGATGCCCACGCTGGAGAGATGACTTTCCTTGTCGGGCCTTCGGGGTGCGGCAAGACCACGTTGATCTCCATCCTGTCCGCGATGCTTCGTGCCGACGAGGGAGACGCTACCGTTTTCGGCGCGGACCTCAAGGCTCTCAGCGGCCGGGCGCTCAGCCGCTTCCGCGGCGAGACCGTGGGTTTCGTTTTCCAGCAGTTCAATTTGCTCCCCGCGCTCGATGCCGCCGAGAACGCGGCGGTACCCCTGATCGTGCATGGCATGGCCACGGGCCGTGCCCGCCGCCGGGCGAGCGAACTGCTCGATCGGCTGGGGCTCGCCGAGAGCCTGAAGAAGTTTCCGCGCGAGCTTTCGGGCGGCCAACAGCAGCGGGTGGCGATCGCGCGCGCGCTGGTCCACGATCCGAAGCTCATCGTCTGCGACGAGCCGACCGCCTCGCTCGACGGCGCCTCAGGACATGCCGTGATGAACATTCTGCGCACCCTGGCCGTTCGACCCGATCGTGCGGCGATCATCGTCACCCACGATGACCGGATTTTCCAGTTTGCGGACCGGATTGCCTTCATGGCCGATGGCAGGGTCGTCCGGACCGAGAAGCGCCCCTTCGAAGAGATGCATTGATGGCCGCCCGCTCCCGTCTCCTCATGTACGGCTTGCCGGCGCTTGCCGGTGTCGCCCTCGTTGCCGCGCTGGCATCGATCGTGAATTCCAATACCCCGGCCGCGACAGTCGCGCCCCGCAGCATGCCGCCGACGGCGCGGGCGGAGGGACTTTCCCCAGCAGCCTCGCCTTCCCTGCCATCGACCGCCACCGCGCCGGCGGTCATCGGCGCACTCGGCACGGTCGAACCCGCCAGCCGTGAAGTCTCGGTGGCGACCCGGTTTCCCGGCGTGGTCACGGAAGTGCACGTGATCGACGGCAGCAAGGTGAAGGCGGGAGATGTGCTCTTTGTCATCGATTCCGCGCTGCCGGCCGTCACCGTGGTTCAGCGCCAACGCGATCTCAGCGTCGCCGAAGCGCGCCTCGCCCAGACCCGGCAGCGGGCGGCCGTACTCGCCGCGGACGTCGCGGTCGCACGTGGCATCGCGGTTTCGGCGGAGGCGGATCTGGACGAAGCCAACGATCTCGTCCGGATCGCCGATCGGCTGCAGAGCGGGTCGTCGATCACCGAACGCGAGATGGTACGTCGGCGGAATCTGCTGCGTGTTGCCGAGGGGCGCGTCGCCGAGGTCAAGGCCCGGCTGGCACGCGCCGAGGCCGAGTTCGCGCTTGTAGATCCCCAGAACAGCGGCCCGACCCTTCGTATCGAGGAGGCGGCCGTCGCTCAGGCGAAAGCGGCACTGGCTTTTGCCGAAGCCGAGCTCGATCAACGCACCGTAAGGGCGCCGTCGGACGGAACGGTCCTTGCGGTAAACATCCGCCCGGGCGAATTCGCGACCATCGGCGGATCGACACCGCCGATTCTGCTGGGCCGGCTCGATCCCCTCCACGTGCGGGTCGATATCGACGAAGCCGATGTCCCGCGATTTGCGTCGGGCGCCGACGCCGTCGGTCTGCCCCGTGGCGCGCCGGAGCGACGGATCGCCTTGCGCTATGTGCGCGCCGAGCCGCTGGTCAAGGCCAAGCGCACGCTTTCAGGATTGAGCAGCGACCGCGTCGATACGCGGGTGTTGCAGGTCGTCTACGCCGTCGATCCGCCGGTCGATGGTCTGCGTCCCGGCCAGGTGATCGATGTTTTCATCGAGGTCGCATCCGGGCGGGCGTCGGTCGCTCCGGTACGACGCTGAGGGTGTTCCTCGGCCTGACAGAGCAATGCGGAATCGCCGCCACCACTTGCCAGCCGTGTGGAGATCACCAGACTCAATCCTTGTTCTTGATCCAACTGTTCCCGGAACGGCCCTTGGACGCGGACGCGGCCGCCTGTCGCCTGCCGCAGGGCTCAGCCGTAGAAGCGAACGCCACCCACGGCGAGGTCAGCCGTAAAGGCGTGGCCGATGGCCACGATGCCCAGCCGGCGCAGCTGCGACAGGTCGAGCGGCGCCACGGTGCGATAGGGTCTGAAATCCGCGAAAGGCAGCCGCAGGCGGCGCCATTCCGGCTGCGACGGGAAGCCCTGCCGGTACGACTGCCACGGCCGCTCGAGGTCGGTGGTGCGCAAGTGCAGGCTGTAGGTCTGCGGGGCGCCGCACACATCGATCTCGAGTCCCTGCCAGTTCCTGGCATCGAGCGGGCGACTGCCCGCGGCGTCGGGTCGTCCGAGATCGAGCGCCATCTGGACGAAACCGCCATTGTTCTCCAGCCGCACGTCGCCGCGCATGACCAGAGCCGCCCGTCCCGCCACCTCCTCGCGCGCCAGCGTGCCTTGTGAAACGCCACCCATCACCTGGTCGGTGACGAGCTGCCAGCGAGTGCCCAGCGCCGACAGACCAGTGGGATTGGAGAGATCGTCGATGAACGGGGAGGGCACAACCAGGGTCTGGCTCCATGCGGCAGTGAGGGGCGGCACGAGCACCCCCGGGAAGAGCAGGGGAACACGCAGGACGGCGCGGCGGTGGATCATGGGCCGTTCACGGCGGCGGCACTGTGTGGCCGTTGCGTCGCAACAAGTCCTCCAGGGTACGGATGCCCGCTTCGGTGTGGCCCGCCGAGCAATCGGCGACGGCGGACTTGCACGGCATGTCCATGCCGCCGCTGCCCTCGCCTTTGCCACCGCTGTGGCGGTCCCAGAATTCGACCAGCTGCGCGCAGCGTGCCCGCGAGGAAGCGGTGGGGTCGGCGAAGTGCTGGGTCTGCGCGAACGCGCCGCCAGCCCCCGCCAACAACAGGTGAACGCAAAGGAGGAGGCGTGATCGCGACATGGTCCACTCCAGGGTGGGATCTTTCGGCATACGCCGGAACGGCCGCCTCGGATGTGGCGCCATTGCGGCCGACCGGTGAATACTTGGCTAGTAAATGCTAATTGAATACTGGGAATCGAACCTAACCGGCCCGTGGAATGGACCCTCGGTTACGCGACAAGATCCTACGCGCCGCAATCACGGTCCGCTCCGAAGATTGGAAATGGGGTGGCAGATCGCACCTCTGCGTCGACCAGAAGCGGCCCGACAAACTCGACCATTTCCCGAGTTCCCCCAAGCGGTCGAATGCCGACCGTTGCGGGATGATGGATGAGGTGAGTGCGTATGTCCCCTCGGACCTACTGTCTGTAAGACGGCAGGGCCACACCAAAGATTGTTCTTCCTCGTGCTCGAATCCCATGATGGAAGTGCCCTGGCGCCGAATCCAAAAAGAAGCACGAGCCCGCGAGCCATATCGACACTGTGATGGTGAATAGTCTGAAAGCGCTTGCCCCAATCGTTCGATTAGAGAAGCGGACATCAATCTGTTTGCCGAGATACGCGTATGAAGGGCAGGTAGATTTCCATCAGGAGACGGGATGATCGTCGTCGTTATCTGTTCTGCCGCCGTGGCGCTGGCGCTGATCATGACGGTCGCATGGGCCGTGCAGCTTCGGACCGGCCAGTCCGGCTGGATCGACGCGATCTGGTCGTTCGCCGTGGGCGTGGTAGGCGCCGCTGCCGCTCTTGCCCCGATTGCAGGACAGGAGGGACTGACAGCGCGGCAGATGCTGGTCGCCGCCTGCGTGCTCGCTTGGTCGGTGCGGCTCGCCATTCATATAATGCGGCGCACGCTACGAGGCGGCGACGACCCTCGCTACAAGGCCTTGCGCGAGGAATGGGGTGAGAATTTCGTATTCCGCCTGTTCCTTTTCCTGCAGGTCCAGGCGGCGGCGGCGCTCGTGCTGGTGATCTGCGTTCTCGCCGCCGCCCGCAACACCGCGCCGCTCGGCTGGGGTGATGCACTTGGCCTCGCAATCCTGGCCGTTGCAGTTCTCGGCGAAGCAGCAGCCGACGCGCAACTGGCCCGGTTTGCAGGATCGCCCAGCGCAAAAGGTGCGGTTTGCGAGATCGGTCTGTGGCGCTACTCGCGCCATCCCAACTATTTCTTCGAGTGGCTAGCATGGCTTTCCTATCCCGTGATCGCGGTCGGCCTGCCTGCCGACAACCTCTACGGCCTGATCGCGCTCACCGGCCCCGCGATGATCTACTGGCTGCTCGTCCATGTGTCGGGCATTCCGCCGCTCGAGGCGCATATGTTGAAGTCACGTGGGGCGGCTTTTGCGGACTACCAAAAGCGCGTCAGTGCGTTCTTCCCCGGCCCACGAAATGCGTAGGATCGTCCAGCGTCTTGCGGCTTACATCCATTCCGATGACCCGGTCGCCGCCGCCAGCAACCTTATTGCCGTTGTCGTCGCAATCAATCAGCCGTTCTTTCCGCTGTCGATCCACTGGCTGGTCGGCAACGACCACGGCGCGTCCTATGTCACCTTTTTCTCGACGCCCTTCTTCTTGGCTGTGCCCGCCATCACGCGCCTGTCGTCACTCGCCGGTCGCGCGATGCTGCCGCTGGTCGGCATTGTCAACACATTGGCAAGCGCCCAGGCCCTGGGTGCTGCGTCAGGAGTGGAGTTGTTTCTCTGCCCCTGCGCGATGATCGCCGGCATGTCGCTGCGCCAATCCGAACGCTTCGTCATGCTGGGGATCGTCGGGCTGGCGCTGGCCGGGTTCGTGCTGTTGCACGACAAGGCGGTCGCCGCGAGCACGCTTTTCTCACCGGCCGAGTATGCGAACTTCGTCTCGCTCAGCGTCTGGTCGGTGGCAGCCCTGATCGCGTTTGCGGCGTTGCGCTATTCGAGCGCGCTGGCGCAGTCAGCCCCGCCGCCCAAGCCTTGATGCCGCGAGGTATCCCACGGTCGCCGTGCAAGCGGTCAGGAACGTGCCCCAGCCCATATCGACGATCGTCACCGTTACCGGCCAGGTCTTCAACGTCGCCTGATTGGTGAGATCGTAGGTGGCGTAGCAAAAGAAGCCGAACAGCGCGCCCTTGCCCGCCGCTTCCGACCAGCGCCCGGTCACGAGCGCGGGCTTGATGGCAAAGATCACGATACCCGCGACATAGAGCACATAGAACAGGATCGCCGGGACAGGCCGGAACCCCGGCAACAGGATGTCGCCCAGCAGCGGCCGATAAAGCAGGTCCACGGCAACGCTCAGCCAGACCGCATCCATGGCCAGCATTGTCGCCGCTGCCGCCGCGTAGGCCGCCAATATCGTCTTCATCGAATGAATACCTCGGCTTCCAGCGTGGACTGTCGGGCTTTAGACCGGCGATGGCAGCAAAAGAAATGTTGGTTTGGCATGAACCCTAAGCGGGACAGAAGCTGCCCAAACACGCGGACATCTTGCGCTTGTTGGGACCGAAGTCAGCTCCGTGCCTGCTCAAAAGTCGAAGATATAGAGGAAGTGTAGTGCTTCTTGTGCCGCAGTCAAACCGTCATCGGCATGCTCACGCTTCTGTCCGCCCTCGGTTCCCCGCTCTCGTTCCGGTTTCGTAATCGCCTCACCCTGGAACTCGAACTTGTCGCCCTGCGATATCAGGTGACCGTCCTGCGCCGGCAGCGCCCCGGCCCGCAGCATCGCTACGAGGGTCGCGCGGCCTGAACTTCTTGCAGCGATGGAACCTGTACCGCCGTC
>CANJHI010000254.1 GCA_947474005.1 Alphaproteobacteria bacterium
AAGGTCTGGCTGATCGAGGAGCCGATGGCGGCGGCGATCGGCGCCGGCCTGCCGGTCACCGAGCCGACCGGCTCGATGGTGGTCGATATCGGCGGCGGCACGACCGAGGTCGCCGTCCTGTCGCTGGGCGGCATCGTCTATCCGCGCTCGGTGCGCGTCGGTGGCGACAAGATGGACGAGGCGATCATCGCCTACATCCGCCGCAATCATAATCTGCTGGTCGGCGAGAGCTCGGCCGAGCGTATCAAGAAGGCCATCGCCTCGGCCTGTCCGCCGGAAGACGGCGAGGGCCGGACCATGGAGATCAAGGGCCGCGATCTGATGAACGGGGTCCCCAAGGAACTGATCATCACTGAGCGGCAGATCTCCGAGAGCCTGCAGGAGCCGGTCAGCGCCATCGTCGAGGCCGTCAAGGTGGCACTGGAGAACACCGCGCCGGAACTGGCCGCCGACATCGTCGACAAGGGCATCGTGCTGACCGGTGGCGGCGCCATACTGGCCAACATGGATACCGTGCTGCGCCAGGCCACCGGCCTGCCGGTCTCGGTGGCCGAGGACCCGTTGCTGTGCGTGGCGCTCGGCACCGGCCATGCCGTGGAGAACATCGGCCGCCTGCGTGGCGTGCTGTCGTCGATGTACTAACAGGCCGCGCCCCGCCCGCTTTGGGGTAGAATGGGCAGGATATGGCGATCCGGGACGACTTCGAGGTAGCCGCGAGCCAAGTGCGCACAGCCGTGCAGCGCTTTGCTCTCGGCCTGCTCGTGATCGCCGCGTTCGGCGCCATGCTGGTCGGCAAGGCCGACACCGTCCTGGTCGAGCACGCCCGCGTCCTGGCCCTCGACCTCGCCAGCCCCGTACTGGAAGCCATCGCCCGCCCCGTGGCCGCCGCCAACCGCGTCATCGCCGACCTCAAGGAATTCGCTTCGCTGCGCGAAGAAAACGCCCGCCTGCGCGAGGAGAACGTGCGGCTGCTCGCCTGGCAGACGGCGGCGCGGCGCCTGGAGAACGAAAACGAACGCATGCGCGGCCTCGCCAATTTCCGCGAGGGGCCGGAAGCCTCCTTCATCACCGCCCGCATCGTGGGCGACAGCGTCAGCGCCTATGTACGCGGCGCGCTGCTCAATGTCGGGCGCAAGGCCGGCGTCGCGTCGGGCCAGGCGGTGGTGACCGGCGAGGGCCTGGCCGGCCGCATCGCCGAGGTCGGCGAGAACAGCGCGCGCGTGCTGTTCGTCACCGACGTCAATTCGCGCCTGCCGGTGCTGATCGAGCGCACCCGCGAGCGCGCCATCCTGGCCGGCGACAATTCCCCGCAGCTTCGCCTCACGCTGCTGCAGAGCGTGGCCGGCGTTCAGCGCGGCGACCGCATCGTGACCTCGGGCCACGGCGGCAGCTTCCCCGTCGGCATCCCGGTCGGCGAAGTGGTCGAGACCGGCGAGGGCAGCGTCCGCGTCCGCCCGTTCGCCGACTTCTCCCGGCTCGAGTTCGTGCGCGTCGTCGACTACGGCGTTTCCGGGCTGGTGGGCGGTGGCAGCGGCCCGGCCGCGCCGTCGGCGCCGCCAGCCGGCGTCAGGATCCGCTGACATGAGGACTGCCTCATGAGAGCCAACCCATGAGATCCGATGGCCTCCTCGCCATGCTCGACCGCTGGGGCCGCTACGCGCTGCCCGGCGCCACCCTGCTGTTCTTCGTCCTGCTGACGCTCGCGCCGCTGCGGGCGCCTTATCTTTCGGGGGCGCTGCCGCTGTTGCCGGCGCTGGTCGTCTTCCAGTTCAGCCTGGCCACGCCGGAGCGGCTGCCCGGGCCGCTGCTGTTGGTCATGGGCATCCTGCTCGACCTGCTGCTGGGCGGGCCCGGCGCGCCCGTCGGCGTGAGCGCGCTGGGCTTCGTGCTGATCCGGGCCGCGGTGGTGAACAACCGCCGCTACCTCGTGGGCGTGCCGTTCCTCTTCCAGTGGTTCGGCTTCTGCCTGCTCGCCCTGGGCTTCGTGGTGCTGGTCTGGTTCTTCACCGCGCTGTGGACCTGGACGGCCATCGATCCGCTGCCTGCGTTGATGCAATATGCCGTGGTGATCGTGATCTATCCGCTGCTCGCTCCGCTGCTCGCCCGCGTCCGTGCGCGCGACCCGCTGAACGTGCCCGACGCCTCGCGCGGCACGGCGCGGCCGGGAGAGACCACTTCATGAGGCCCGGGTCATGAGGTCTCGGTCTTGAAGCCCTTCCGCAAGGGCGACGGCGAACGCAGCGGGCTGTTCACTCGGCGCGCGCTGCTGTTGGGCGGCGTGCAGGGCGTCCTGCTGGGCGCGCTGGCCGGCCGGCTCTACCAGCTCCAGGTCCTCGAGACCCAGCGCTTCGCCACACTGGCCGAGGAGAACCGCATCAATCTACGGCTGCTGCCGCCGTCGCGCGGGCTGATCTTCGACCGCACCGGCCAGCCGCTCGCCGTCAATCGCAACAACTTCCGCGCCATGGCGACATCGGACCGCGGTCGCGGCGCCGACGTGCTGGTCGAGCGGCTCGACCAGATCTTTTCCCTGGGCGAGGCGGAGAAGACCCGGCTGCTGCGCGAACTAAGGCGCAGCCGCAACGCCCAGCCGGTGGTGGTGCGCGAGAATCTCGGCTGGGAGGAGGTCGCCCGCATCGAATTCAATGCGCCCGACCTGCCGGGCGTGTTCATCGACCTCGGCCAGTCGCGCGACTATCCCGAGGGCGAGCTGATGAGCCACATCGTGGGCTACACCGGCCGCGTCTCCGACGAGGATCTTGCCGGCCGCGACGACCCGGTGCTGCAGCTCGCGACGATCCGCTTCGGCAAGAAGGGCGTCGAGCGTTCGCTCGAGGACGACCTGCGCGGCCGTGCCGGCGCCGTCCAGGTCGAGGTCAACGCGGTGGGCCGCGTCGTGCGCGAGCTCGACCGCACCGAGGGCCAGCCGGGCTCGAACGCGCTGCTCACCATCGATCTCGACCTGCAGCGCTTCGCCGCCGAGAAGATGAAGGAGCACCAGTCGGGCTCGGTGGTGGTGCTCGACGTGATCACCGGCGACGTGCTCGTCATGGCCTCGACGCCGGGTTTCGACCCCAGCACTTTTGCCCGCGGCATCACCCAGGCCGAATGGCGTGACCTGCTCGACAATCCGGAGAGGCCGCTCCACAACAAGGCGATCGCCGGCGTCTATCCGCCGGGCTCGACCTACAAGATGGTGACGGCGCTGGCCGCCCTCGAGTCCAAGGCAATCGACCCGTGGACGCGGCTGCCCTGCCTGGGCTCCCTCGAGCTCGGCAACATCAAGTTCCATTGCTGGCTGAAGGGCGGTCACGGCTCGACCAATGTCGTCGAGGCGATTGCCTCGTCGTGCGACTGCTTCTTCTACGAGGCGGCGCGGCGCGCCGGCGTCGACCGTATCAGCGACATGGCGGCGCGCCTGGGCTTCGGCAAGCAGAGCGAGCTCGGCCTGCCGGGCGAGTCGGCGGGCAACCAGCCGACCCGCGCCTGGAAGCAGGAGAAGGTCGGCAAGGCGTGGCAGCACGGCGACACCTTCAACCTCGGCATCGGCCAGGGCTACATGACCTGCACGCCGCTGCAGCTCGCCATCATGACGGCCCGCATCGCCAACGGCGGCTACGAGGTCCAGCCCAACCTGCTGCTGGCCAAGGCGACGCCGCGCGAGGAGTTGGGCCCGCCGGCGCCGGTTACCAAGCCCACGGCACCGTCGCTGCGGCTCAATCCGCAGCACCTGGCGATGATCCGCGACGGCATGAACCAGGTCGTCAATGCCGGTATCGGCACCGCCAATCAGCTTCGCCGCGATGCCAACGGCAAGGTGCTCGACCCGTCGCTCGCCTTTGCCGGCAAGACCGGCACCGCCCAGGTCAAGCGCATCACCGAGCGCGAGCGCGACATGGGCATCACCCAGGCCTCGCTGCCCTGGCACCTGCGTCATCACGCGCTGTTCGTCTGCTTCGGTCCGGTCGACAATCCGCGCTATGCCTGCGCCGTCATCGTCGAGCATGGCCAGGCCGGCGGCACGACCGCGGGTCCGATCGGCCGCGACATGCTGGTCGAGACCATGAAGCGCGATCCGTCGCGGCGCAGCGACCGCTACCGCAAGATGGCGTCGCGATGAGCCTGGCGCTCGATGCACCGGCGCCGGTCGGCTTCGCCGAACGGATCTGGCGCATCAACTGGGGCCTGGTGCTCGTTCTGACCGCAATCGCCGGCGTCGGCGTGCTGGCGCTCTACTCCGCGGCCGGCGGCCGCTTCGAGCCGTGGGCGAGCCGGCATGCCGTGCGCTACGGCGCCGCCTTCGTGCTCATGCTGACGGTAGCGCTCATCCACCCCAAGGTCTGGCTGGCGCTGGCCTGGCCGATCTACATCGTTTCGATGCTGCTGCTGGTCGCGGTCGATGTGATCGGCAAGATCGGCATGGGTGCGCAGCGCTGGCTGGTGATCGGGCCGATGCAGATCCAGCCCTCGGAGATCGCAAAGGTGGCGGTGATTCTGGTGCTGGCGCGCTACTACCACGGGCTCAGCCGCGAGCAGGCGGCGCGCTTCCTCTACACCTTGCCGCCGCTGCTGGTGATCCTGGCGCCGGTCGCGCTGGTGATGGTCCAGCCCGACCTCGGCACCGCGATGATGGTGCTGCTGGGCGGTGCGGCGCTGCTGTTCGTGGCGGGTGTCCGGCTCTGGATGTTCCTGGTGGCCATCGTGGGTTCCGTCGCCTGCCTGCCGATCGCCTGGTCGGTGATGCACGAGTACCAGCGCAAGCGCGTGCTCACCTTCCTCGACCCCGATCGCGACCCGCTGGGGGCGGGCTACCACATCACCCAATCCAAGATCGCCATCGGCTCGGGCGGCCTGTTCGGCAAGGGCTTCCTCAAGGGCACGCAATCCTCGCTCAATTTCCTGCCCGAGAAGCAGACCGACTTCATCTTCACCACCTTCGTCGAGGAATGGGGGATGATGGGCGCCCTGGTGCTGCTTGCGTTGTTCGGCCTGGTGCTGATCTGGGGCTTCTCGATCGCGCTGCGCAGCCAGCACCATTTCGGCCGGCTGGTGGCGCTCGGCGTCACGGCGATGATGTTCCTCTACGTCTTCATCAACACCGCGATGGTGATGGGCCTGCTGCCGGTGGTGGGCGTGCCCTTGCCGCTCGTCAGCAATGGCGGCACCGCCATGGTGTCGGTGATGTTCGCCTGCGGCCTGATGATCGGGGTCAACGTCTACCGCGACGCCCAGCTGCTGCACTAAATTCCCCGACTCGGGCCTATCGACAAGCCCCGGCTGCCTTGCTAATACCCGCCCCTTCCAGCGATGCCCCGATGCCGGGCGCATAGCTCAGTTGGTAGAGCAGCTGACTCTTAATCAGCGGGTCGTAGGTTCGAGCCCTACTGCGCCCACCATCGACTGGAGAGCAAAGAAGCCCCGCAAATGCGGGGCTTTTTTGCATCTGTGATATTGAGCATCGAAGCGCAAAGTTGAGTGACGGTAGGAGGCGTTGGAACCACCGTGGAACCACGCGTCGACTGTTCCGGCGCGACAATTTCTCGCGGCGCGCCGCCCAGGCATCGATCTCGGAATGAGCTGCAGATTTTCGAGTCCTCCTCGATATAAAAAACAGGAACAACAATCTCGATCTGCCCATCAGGAAGAAAAAACCCAGACATGGCGGGGGGCG
>CANJHI010000255.1 GCA_947474005.1 Alphaproteobacteria bacterium
ATCTTGAGCACGAGGTTGGGAATGAGCGCGATCATGTTGGCGTTGCCGCAACGCTCGCCCAGGCCATTGATCGTGCCCTGGACCTGGCGCACGCCGGCGCGCACGGCGGCCAACGTGTTGGCGACGGCATTCTCGGTGTCGTTGTGGGTGTGGATGCCAAGGCGCTCGCCCGGGATCTTTTTCACGACCTCGCCCACGATGCGTTCGATCTCGTGCGGCAGCGTCCCGCCATTGGTGTCACACAGCACCAGCCAGCGGGCGCCCGCCTTGTCGGCGGCGGCGAGACAGGCCATCGCATAGTCGGGATTGGCCTTGTAGCCGTCGAAGAAATGTTCGGCGTCGAACAACACCTCTTCCCTCCTGGTCTTCGCATAGGCCAGCGAATCGCCGATCATTTCTAGATATTCGGTACGTTCGACTTCGAGCGCCACGTCGACGTGGAAGTCCCAGGTCTTGCCGACCATGCAGACGTTGCGCGCCTTGGTCTGCAGGATGGCGGCAAGGCCGGGATCGTTGGCGGCGCTGCGGCCGGCCCGGCGGGTCATGCCGAAGGCGGTGAACTTCGCGTTCTTGAATTCGGGCGGATCGGCGAAGAAGCGGTCGTCGGTCGGGTTGGCGCCCGGCCAGCCGCCTTCGATGTAGTCGATGCCGAGCAGGTCGAGCTCGCGCGCGATCGCGACCTTGTCGGCCACGGTGAAATCCACGCCCTGCGTCTGGGCGCCGTCTCGCAGGGTGGTGTCGAAGAGATAGATGCGGTTGGACTGGGTCATGAGGGCGGCATCATAGTTGGGCAAGCAATCGGGAGATACGCCTTATGACCACCGCCACGACCATCACCGAGCTGCGTACGACCCTTCTGGAAGTGCCTTGGCACGGCAAGCCGCCGGCAGCCGGGCTGAAGATCGAGACCAAGCGCGACATCTTCGTGCTCGAGATCGAGACCCAGGGCGGCCTCATCGGCATGAGCTACCTGATGCCGTTGCGCGGCGGACTGCACACGCTCGACGCCTGCGTGAAGGAACTGATTGCACCCCATGTGATCGGCCGCGACGCGACCGAGGTCGAGGCGATCTGGCAGACGCTCTACAAGAGCAACTTCTGGCTGGGCCGCATGGGCGTCACCGTGTTCGCGCAGAGCGCCGTCGACATGGCGCTGTGGGACATCGTCGGCAAGCGCGCCAGCCTGCCGCTGTTCCGCCTCTGGGGTGCGGCGCGCACCGAAGTCCCCGCCTACGGCTCGGGCTGTTTCCGTGGCCTCGGCCGCGACGGCATGATCGCCCGCGCCAAGGAATTCACCGCCCAGGGCTTGAAAGCCATCAAGATGCAGGTGGCGCACATCCGGCCGTGGCGCGAGGACGTCGAGAACGTGAAGGCGATGCGCGAGGCGATGGGCGGCGGCATCGAAATCATGATTGACGTCAACATGGGCTGGGACGCCGACACTGCGATCCAGGCCGGCCACCGCATCGACGAGTTCGATCCCTACTGGCTGGAGGAACCGGTGGTCGCCGAAGACTTCGCCGGCTACCGCCGCATCGCCGCCGCCTTGAAGACACGCATCGTGGGCGGCGAGAGCCATTTTGGCCGCAACGACCTCCGGCCCTTCTTCGAGCATCCCAGCACGCCGATCCTGCAGCCCGACCCGATGCGCGGCGGTTATAGTGAACTGCGCAAGATCGCGGCAGCGGCCGAGCCGTGGGGCATCCGCATCGCCCCGCATCTCTTTCACGAGACCATGGTCCACGTGATGGCCTCGATCCCCAACGCCAACTATCTCGAATACATGGACTGGAACGACGACCTCTGGATCGAGCCGGTGCTGCCGTCGAAGGACGGCACCATGTCTCCGCCCGAACGGCCGGGCCACGGCCTCGCCTTCCGGCCCGAGATCCTGAAGGACCACCGGATCGGCGGGCAGCGCCTGAAGGGCTGAGCAGTGCGGGTGCTCCTGCTGGCGCTTGCTCTGGTGGCGGGTCTCGGCTGCTTCATCGGCGGCGAATCGCAGGCCCAGACGCCGTCGCTCACCGTTACCGACAGGAGCGCGTCCCGGACCCTTTCCCGGGCCGAGCTTCTGGCCGACCGCCGGCTGCAGACCGTCGCCATTGCCTACGATCCGGTCTACCGGCGGCCGATGACCTATCGCGCCATCGCGGTTGCCGACCTCCTGAAAGGCGCAGGCATCGGAAACGACGATCATGTGCAGGCGCGCGCCTACGACAATTTCTCGATCAGCATTCCGGCCGACCTGCTCATGGCCACGCCGCCTTCCGGCCCGGAGGCTTTCCTCGCGATCGAGGATCCGGCAGCACCCTGGCCCGCGATCCCGGGCACCACGAAGGGCAGCGCCGGTCCCTTCTACATCGTCTGGCGCGGCGGAACGCGCGCCGAGATCAGCAGCGAGTACTGGGCCTATCATCTCGCCACCCTCACGGTCACCGACAGCCCCTTCAAGCGCTGGCCGGGCCTCGCCGTGGCCGCCGACGTTTCCGCCGGCGATCCGATCCGGCGCGGTCTCGACCGCTTCGTGGCCGTCTGCATGGCCTGCCACCGCTTCAACGGCGAGGGAGAAGGCGAACAGGGTCCGGACCTCGCCCGGCCGATGAATCCCGTCGACTATTTCCAGCCGGCGATCCTCAAGAAGTACCTGCGCAATCCGTCGTCGGTGCGGACCTGGCCCGAGCAGAAGATGCCCGCCTTCGATCAAGACAATCTGAGCGACGCCGACATCGACGCCATCGTCGCCTGGCTTACCTACAAGGCGCGGAAGTGAGACGATCGCGCCAAGGGTTGAGAGTCCGCCACAGTGGCGGAAAAACAAAAAACTCAACCCCGCTCCGGCGCCGTCTTGCCAAACCAGGGCCAAGGTCTTCGGTTTGTTGGCTTTTTCCGATCCTATCACCACTCTCAAATGTCCGCCGAAAGCGGGCATTCGGGAGATCGACTTCGCCATTTCTCGTTGGTCTACGGGGAGTATTGGGAAACAAGCCAAAGAAAGGGCAAGCCGATCATCAATCGGATATATAGGATCAATGTCCTATAGAATCAAGGTCTAAATTCCTACCTGCGTCGGCAAACTGGACGCAGATGAGAGGCTAAAGCATGACGCCGCCAGCGCTGTTACTGCGGGGACAGCCTCACCGCCGTCAGGTAGCGCTGGCGGTAGTAGTCGGAGTCCAGGTGAGTCACCATGACGGGCGAACCGCGATGCGTGGCGTGAACGAACTGGTCGTTGCCGGCATAGATACCGATGTGGGTGAAGGTGCCGCGGTAGCCGAAGAGGACGAGGTCTCCCCGCTTGAGGTCGCTGCGCGCGACGGGCGTGCCCTCGCGCACCATCTCGTGCGGCATACGCGGGATCCGCTGCCCGAAGACCGCGCCGTAGAGATAGTAGACGAAGCCGCTGCAATCGAAGCCGGTGCTCGGCGAGGTGCCGCCGTAGCGATAGGGCGTGCCCAGGTAGTCCATGGCGCGCGAGACCAAGCGGTCACCCCAATCGCCTGCGACGGCGGGGGTGGCATATGAGACCGGGATCGCGGCGGGTGCTGCCTGCGTGAAACCGGCGTACGCGCCGTTCTCCTGCTGCCATTTGGCATTGAGCTGATCGGCAACGCTATCCGTCGGGTCGGCCTTGGCGGCAGGTTTCAGCTTCGACTTCGCGGGTGCCTTGACCTGGGCACTTGCGGGAGAAAGAACACCCGCCGTCCCGAACAGAGTCAGGGCGGCCAGCACCATGAATGAATAGGTCGTCGCCTTGAGAAGCGCTTGTACGTTTGAGGGGATGCAGCGCCCTGTTCTCAAAGCCATGAACTCTCCCTTGGAATAATGCCAAACCGCCAGTGGCCCCATAGTGGCGAAGGTCGACGGGTCCGTCCAACAAATGTTGCATTTTTGCCACAATAGTTTTGGCCGTCTAACGCATTGATTTGTCTCACTTTCTAACCCCTCGCCCCGTGCTCGGTCCCGCAGCTGTACATGCATATCGACTGAACTCTGCCAGTGATCGGCTTTCACAATTTTGATGGCGATGACATCCGCTTTGAGTCAGAAGCGACACCACCCGGGCCGGACACGCGCCTGCCGATTGTTTGTCTTCTCTGCCGGGAGTTCTCAATGATCCGTTTCCTCGCCCCGCTCGCGGCCCTCTTGCTGCCGTTGGTGGCCTCGGCTCAAACGCTGACGAAGGAAGATGCACAGAAGATGGTGCTCGGCCTTTACGTCGTCGATGTCGCCATCGAGGTCTGCGACCTCGACCTTACCAAGGACCAGGAAAAGCGGCTCGAGTACTGGATCGCATGGGCAGAGAAGCAGCTCGATATCGCCGACCGCAAGCTCGACAAGGCCTACGACGCAATGGAAGCCGAAGCCAAGAAGGACAAGAAGGCCTTCTGCGCCGAAATGACTCCGATCGCGAAGCAGACACTGAAGGAATTGCCGGCAGCGATGTAAGCCGAGTCCCGCTCGCCTCAGCTCCGCTCGACGGCGCGGACGCGCTTGCGGATGAGGTTGATGAGCGTGCGTCCCACCGGCGGCAAGGTGCGATCGCGCTTGTAGGCGATACCGAGCTCCGCCACCGGCGGCCGGGTCCGCCATGGCAGATCGAGAAGCGCCAGCCGACCGGCGGCGATTCCATCCTTCAGTTGGCTGATATGCCCGAGACTGATCGCATCGGTGCCGGCCACGATCTCTAGGCCCAGGCTGAACGACGAGACGGCGATCGACGGCAGGATGTCGCCCGTCGTCGAATCAACGGTAAAGCCGGAATCTATATCCTCGAGGAGGCCGATCTTTTCGCGCGACATGCTGGAGAAGACGAACGGATAGGGCCGCACGTCCTCCGGCCGCCGCGCCGTCTTCTTCAGCAGCGGATGGCCGGCGCGGCAGTAATAGACCCCCTGCAGCTTGCCGAGCGGCTCGACGCGCAGCGACGGCACGCCGCGCAGGGCGCTGACGTCGAGGACGGCGAAGTCGACGCGATCCATCACCAGCATCGCAAGCGCCGCCGTCCATTCGCGTTCCAGCAGCTCGAGACGAACCGACGGGCTTGCCTTGATCAATTCAATCGCCGCCGGCCGGACCGCGATGTCATGGACATAGACGCCGGCGGCCACGCGCAGGCGGCCGCTCCGGCCGTCGCGCACCATCTGCAGGCTGCTGGAAATCGCCTCGGCACGGGAGACCAACTCGTCGGCCATCCTGAGCACGTCGTCGCCCACCGGCGTCGCCATGACATCGCGGCGCGACCGTTCGAAGACACGCATGCCGAGCTGCTTTTCGAGGGCAGCGATGTTGCGGCTGAGGGTGGGCTGGCTGATGTGCAGCGCTGCCGCCGCCCGGCCAAAATGCCGGTGTTTAGCCAGAACGACGGCGTACTGCAGCAGCTTGAGATCGATATCCATGCGCAAACTGTATCGACCGCTGCGTTGCTTTGCATCGACGACGGGAGGAATTTCAGCACCGCTAGTGAAATTAGGAGGAAAACCCATGACCAAAGGCAAATTCGGCCGCCTGCTGTCGGCAGCGGCGCTTCTTGTCGGCATGTCGGGCGGCGTCATGACGGCCAACGCCCAGACCGGCGCCAAACCCAATATAATCGGAAGAGCGTCGTGGGAAAGAGTGTA
>CANJHI010000256.1 GCA_947474005.1 Alphaproteobacteria bacterium
GCCTCTCGGTCCTCGGCTGGGGCGTTGGTGGCATCGAGGCCGAGGCCGCCATGCTGGGCCAGCCGCAGCCGATGGTGATTCCCGATGTCGTGGGCTTCAAGCTCACCGGCAAGCTGCCGGAAGGTGCCACAGCGACCGACCTCGTGCTCACCGTCACGCAGATGCTGCGCAAGAAGGGCGTGGTCAGCAAGTTCGTGGAATTCTACGGCGAGGGCCTCGACGAAATGCCGCTCGCCAACCGTGCCACCATCGCCAACATGGCGCCGGAGTACGGCGCCACCTGCGGCTTCTTCCCGGTCGACGCCATCACGCTGGGCTACCTCAAGACCACCAACCGCGGCGCCGCGGCCAAGCTCACCGAGGCCTACGCCAAGAAGCAGGGTCTGTGGCGCAACAAGAAGGCGGCCGATCCGATCTTCACCGACACGCTGTCGCTCGATCTCGGCGACGTCGTGCCGAGCCTCGCCGGGCCGAAGCGCCCGCAGGACCGCGTGCCGCTGTCGGAAGCGGCGCAGCAGTTCGTCGCCAACATGGAGAAGGAATTCGACCGCAAGGATGCCGGCCAGCGCATCAAGTGCGAAGGCACCGACTACGATCTCGGCCACGGCGACGTGGTGATCGCGGCCATCACCTCCTGCACCAACACGTCCAACCCCTACGTCATGCTGGGTGCCGGCCTGATCGCGCGCAACGCGGTCAAGCACGGCCTCAAGGTCAAGCCGTGGGTGAAGACCTCGCTGGCGCCGGGCTCGCAGGTCGTGACCGAGTATCTCGAGGCCTCGGGCCTGCAGAAGGACCTGAACAAGATCGGCTACAACCTGGTGGGCTACGGCTGCACCTCGTGCATCGGCAACTCCGGCCCGCTGCCCGATCCCGTCACCAAGGCGATCGGCGACGGCGACCTGGTGGTCTGCTCGGTGCTGTCGGGCAACCGCAACTTCGAAGGCCGCGTCAATCCGCTGACCCGCGCCAATTACCTCGCGTCGCCGATGCTGGTGGTGATCTACGCACTCGCGGGCTCGATGAAGATCGACATCACCAAGGATCCGATCGGCATCGGCAAGGGCGGCAAGCCGGTCTACCTGAAGGACCTCTGGCCCTCGAACATGGAAGTGTCGAAGGCCGTCGACAAGTTCGTCACCGTCAAGGCGTTCAAGAAGCGCTACGCCGACGTCTTCAAGGGCGACCGCTTCTGGCGCAGCATCAAGACCAAGCCCAGCCTGACCTACGCCTGGGACGACAAATCGACCTACGTGCGCAACCCGCCGTACTTCGACGGCATGGGCAAGACGCCGGGCGCGATCACCAACATCTCGGGCGCGCGTCCGCTCGGCCAGTTCGGCGATTCGATCACGACCGACCACATCTCGCCCGCCGGTTCGATCCGCAAGGACAGCCCGGCCGGATCCTACCTGCAGGCCGAGGGCGTGGCGCCGAAGGACTTCAACCAATACGGCACGCGTCGCGGCAATCACGAAGTCATGATGCGCGGCACCTTCGCCAACATCCGGCTCAAGAACGAGATGGTGCCGGGCGTCGAAGGCGGCTTCACCCATCACTGGCAGTCCGACCAGGCCGAGCCGATCTACGACGTGGCGATGCGCTACAGGAAAGAGCACACGCCCCAGATCCTGATCGCCGGCAAGGAATACGGCACCGGCAGCTCGCGCGACTGGGCCGCCAAGGGCGTCAACCTGCTGGGCGTGAAGGCCGTGGTTTGCGAGACCTTCGAGCGTATCCACCGTTCCAACCTGGTCGGCATGGGCGTGCTGCCGCTGCAGTTCAAGGACGGCATGACGCGCAAGACGCTCAACCTCACGGGCACCGAGAGTTTCGACGTCGGTGGCATCGACGGCGGGCTGAAGGTCGGCATGGACGTGCCGCTCACCATCCATCGCCGCGACGGCACGAGCGAGAAGATCGTCCTCAAGTGCCGCATCGATACCGCCGAGGAGGTCGAGTACTTCAAGAACGGCGGTGTGCTGCACTACGTGCTGCGCAATCTGGCCCAGGCGGCCTGAGCATAGGCGGGAGCAGATCAACCATGGCGACGCCCACTCAAGGAGGGGGGCTTGCCGGCCATTTCGTCGCCATGGCCCGCAACAATATCTGGTCGAATCACCGGTTCCTCTCGGCCTGCATGGCGCTGTCGCCGGCCGAGTTCGCCGCCCCCCGCACGAGCTTCTTCCCCTCGCTGCGCGCGACGCTGAACCACATCCTGTGGGTCGATACCTATTACATCGACGCGCTCCTGCGCGATCCGACAGTGCTCAAGCGCTACCATGATCCCGTGCCGGATTTCGCCCACGCGGCCTCGCTCCATGACGTGCAGATCGCCAGCGACCGGCGGCTGCTCGCCTTCTGCGAGCGCCAGACCGACGCGACGCTGGCGGAAGGACTTGTCCTGCCCCGCCCGAACCGCACGCCGCCCGCATCATCTGTCGCGTCGATCCTGGAACACCTGTTCCAGCACCAAACCCACCATCGCGGCCAGGCACATGCCATGCTGGCCGGCACGGCGGTCAAGCCGCCGCAACTCGACGAGTTCTTCCTCGCCGGCGAAGAGCATCTCCGGCGCGACGAGCTGCACGCGCTCGGACTTCAGTCGTCCTGATGCGGCCTCGCTCGTCGTTCGCCGGTGCCGCGATCGAGGTGAGCGACCTCGCTCGCTCGGTGGCGTTCCACCGGCTGTGGCTGCCGATGCTGGGCTTCCGCCGCGTCTGGGCGAACCCCGACCGCGTAATGTGGTCGCGCGGCTACGACCATTTCGTCATGCGCCAGGCCAAGGACGGCGTCTCCTATGGGCCCGGCGCGCTCTGGCTCGCCGTGTCGGCCGAGAGCCGTGCCCAGGTCGATCAGGTCCATGCCGAGCTGCGCGACGCCGGCGCCCAGATCCTGCAGCCCCCCCAGGAACTCGACTACTTCGCACCAGGTTACTACTCGGTCGGCTTCCGCGATCCCGACGGCGTGCCGATCGAAGTCGTCCACCGCTGGGATGAGCTGCCCGACCTCGCCGACGCCGAGCAGGTACGCGTGCCCGGCCATGGCGTCACCCTGGGCGGCTACTTCTTCAAGCCGCAGGCGGGCCAGCCGCCCTACCCGGCATTGATCCTGCTGCACGGCTTCGCTGGCCACGCCCACACCATGGTGGGGCTGGCGCGGGCGGCCTCGGCCAACGGCTACGCCGCACTCGCGCTGTCGCTGCGCGGCTGGCTGGGCTCGGAGGGCGAAAGCGACCAGGGCCTGCGCCAGCCGCTCGACGTGTTGGCGGCGATCGACTGGCTGGCCAGGCGACCGCTGGTCGACCGCGAGCGCCTGGCATTGGTCGGCGCCTCGATGGGCGGTCAGGTGGCTTTGCTGGCCGCCGCCCACAAGCCGCCGATCAAGGCCGTCGCCTCGTTCTTCGCCCCGACCGATCTGGCGCGCTGGCGCGACGCCAATCCCTATATCCGCGACTACCTCGACGATCTGTGCGGGCCAGAAGGTCTGCCGGTACGTTCGCCTATCCTGCGGGTGGCGCAGATCGACGCACCGGTGTTGCTGGTCCACGGCGACCAGGACGAGAACGTGCCGGTGGCGCAGACGCTGGCCATGGAGGAAGCGCTCAGGAGCCACGGCAAGGAGGTCGAGACCTTCATCGTGCAGAGCGGTACGCATTTCTTCACCGAGCAGCAAAATGCGCAGGCCCGGCGTAAGCTCTTCGACTTCCTGCGGCGCCATTTCAATCGGAGCTGACTTTTCATGCGCGTATCCGAAGCCATCAACTCCCGCCGCTCCATGCGCGTCTTCAAGCCGGACCCGGTATCGAAGGCCGACATCGAGTGGATCGTGACCACGGCCAATCGCGCGGCGTCCAACGGCAACCTGCAGCCGTGGAAGCTCCACATCACGATGGGCAAGGCGCGGCATCGCCTGTCGGCGGCGATCCTGAAGGCGATGGACGACGGCGATAACGGCCCGGGCAGCGAGTACGACATCTACCCTAGGGAATTCACGCCGGTCTATGACGCCCGCCGCAAGCTGGTCGGCAAGCAGCTCTATACGCTGCTCGATGTGCCGCGCGGTGACGCCGCCGGCATGCTGAAGCAGTTCCGCAAGAACTACGACTTCTTCGACGCGCCGGTCGGCATGATCCTGTGCGTCGAACGCCGCATGGGCGATGGCCAGTGGATCGACTGCGGCATCTTCCTCGACCAGCTCATGCTGCTCGCCCGCGAGAAGGGCCTGCATACCTGCCCGCAGGCGGCCTTCAGCCGCTACCAGCATGTCGTTCGGCGCGAACTCGATATCCCCGAGGATCAGGTCGTGATCTGCGGCCTGGCGCTGGGTTATGCCGACCCCGATGCGGTGCCCAACTGCCTGATCACCGAACGCGCGCCGATCGAGGATTTCACGACCTGGCATGGCGAGTGACCGCGGCCAAAGTCGAATTGCCGACCCCGGCGGGAGCGCGGTAAAACCGCAGTAATTCAAGGCAATAAGCCAAGCGGGAGGAAATCCATGGCCGATGAGGTGATCGCCGTCAGTGCCGACTGGGCGAAGCGCGCCTATGTCGATGGCACCAAGTACAAGGCGATGTACGAAGCCTCGACCAGGGAGCCGGCCACCTTCTGGGGCGAGCACGGCAAGCGCGTCGACTGGATCAAGCCCTTCAGCCCCGGTGCCGTGCGCGATGTCGACTACACCGGCGACGTCCGCATCCGCTGGTTCCACGACGGCGTGCTGAATGTCTCGGCCAACTGCATCGACCGCCATTTGGCCAAGCGCGCCGACCAGACCGCGATCATCTGGGAAGGCGACGATCCGGCCAAGTCGAAGAAGATCACCTACCGTGAGCTGCACGCCGAAGTCTGCCGCATGGCCAATGCGCTGAAAGAACTGGGCGCCAAGAAGGGCGATCGCATCACGATCTACCTGCCCATGATCCCCGAGGCGGCCTACGCCATGCTCGCCTGCACGCGCATCGGCGCCATCCATTCAGTGGTGTTCGGCGGCTTCTCGCCCGACAGCCTGGCCAACCGAATCCAGGATTGCGAGAGCAACATCGTCATCACCGCCGACGAGGGCCTGCGCGCTGGAAAGCATGTGCCGCTCAAAGCCAATTGCGACGAGGCGGTGAACAAGAGCCCCGGCGTCAAGAAGGTGCTGGTGGTCAAGCACACCGGCGGCAAGGTCGCCTGGGATGCCGGCCGCGACGTGTGGTGGCACGAGATTGCCGCCAAGGTGCCGGCCGACTGCAAGCCCGAGCCGATGGGCGCGGAGGATCCGCTGTTCATTCTCTACACGTCGGGCTCCACCGGAAAGCCCAAGGGTGTGCTGCACACCACGGGCGGCTACATCGTGTTCGCGTCGATGACGCACCAGTACGTGTTCGACTACCACGACGGCGACGTCTACTGGTGCACCGCCGACGTGGGCTGGGTGACCGGTCACAGCTACATCGTCTACGGACCGCTCGCCAACGGCGCCACGACCCTGATGTTCGAGGGCGTGCCCAACTATCCCGACTCCAGCCGCTTCTGGCAGGTGATCGACAAGCACCAGGTGAACATCTTCTACACCGCGCC
>CANJHI010000257.1 GCA_947474005.1 Alphaproteobacteria bacterium
GCCTTGACGGCACAACACCAGATCAAGCCTACTACACATTGTTGCCAATCCGCGTGGCAGCCTAACCTCGGCAGACGCTCCACTTATCGACGCGGAAAATCTGTTCAGACAACCGGGACCACTTCAGTTCGCCGCAGGGATGTGGTGGCAAAAGCGGGCCGCCCGCTCAAATTAGGACACTAGGCTTTCACCGTGAAGGGAATGTTGCCCTGGGTGACCTCGACGCCGGTCATCGTCTTCACCCGCCAATTGAGATCGTAGTCGCCCGCCGGCAGCGTGGGCGCCCGGGCAAACAACACCTCCGGCGCCGACTCGAGGCGCGGGGCGAGCTTTTCGACCACCTGCCCGTTGCGGGTGATGGCGAGTTGCGAGTGGATGTGATCGACCGGCCGATCGAAGCGGACAAAGAACTCGCTGCTGCGGCCCTCGATCACAGCACTCGCTTTCGGGGCCGAGTCCATGACGCGGACATCCTGGGCCGAGGCGGCCGACGCGATGACCAGTAAGCCCAGGGAGGAAAGCCCGGCGATGAACAAACGCCTCGATATCATTCTCAACGGTCTTTCCTTGAAGCGAACAAAGCCATCATGGCCGCCTCACCGTGCCATGCTTGATAGCTCTTGCGTAGACCAGCGCATCACCGGCGGGCTGAGGTGCAGAAATGTTCTTGTTTCGTACTTGATTTTAGGCGGATAATCCCTATATATCCTATCCTGCCCATTCGAAGCGAGGCGAAATGGACCCCGAAACGCCCACTGTCACGACCCTTCCCGCCGCCACGAAGAAGCGCAGCCTGCCGCAGCAGCAGGCCTATTTCCTGCGCCAGTTCAGGCGCTGCGGCAAGGTTGCGGAGGCGGCCGCCCGTACCGGGATCACGCCACGCACCGTGCAGCGCTGGCGCGCCGACCATCCGCGTTTCGCCGACCGCTACGACAGGGTCGTCGAGGAGCGCATTTCGATGATGGAGGACGATCTCATCCTGCGCGCCAACCACGTCGAGCGGCGGCCGATCCTCTATCGCGGCAACGAGGTGGCCTCGGTGGAGCGCCGCAACACCCAGCTGGCCATGTATGTGATGAACCGCCTCGACCGGGCGCGGCACCGCGCCGAGGACCGTGCCGAACGCCGCGAGCTGGCCGAGCTTCAGCTCGCCTCCGAAAATCGCATGCTCGAGCGGACCGCCGACCTGGTGGTGCAAAAGCTCCGAAACGGATTTTGAAAATGTCGCCTTTCATGCGACGGGCCCGGACCCCGGCCGGCCGGCGATTCCAACGCTGCATCAAGGGCTTGCGCCTCGCCAAGGCCGGTCCAAAAAGTTCCGGAACCGATTTTGTTTTTGTCGCCTTTCACGCGACACCGGCCTCCCCTCCCCCTCCCCCGTCGTGCTAGGCCTTGGGCATGGCGAAATCCAAGGCTCCTGCGAACGCGGCGGACGGCGGCGACAAGCCGATCCGCAACCTCTACCTGATCGACGGCTCGGGCTATCTCTTCCGCGCCTATCACGCCCTGCCGCCGATGAACCGGCCCGACGGCACGCCGATCAACGCCGTGTTCGGCTTCTGCCGCATGCTGGTGGCCGATCTTCTCGATAATCCGGAGATCGACCACATCGCCATGATCCTCGATGCCGGCAGCGTCACCTTCCGCAACAAGATCTACGACAAGTACAAGGCCAACCGGCCCGATCCGCCGGAAGACCTGATCCCGCAATTCCCGCTGATCCGCGAGGCCGCCCGGGCGTTCAACGTCACGGTGTGCGAGCTCGACGGCTATGAGGCCGACGACCTGATCGCGACCTACGCCCGCATGGCCGTCGAGGCCGGAGGCACCTGCACCATCGTGTCGTCGGACAAGGACCTGATGCAGCTCGTCCGGCCCGGCGTCGAGCTGATGGACCCGATCAAGAAGATCAAGCTCGGACCCGAGGCGGTGTTCGAGAAATTTGGCGTGACGCCCGACAAGGTCGTCGACGTGCAGGCGCTGGCGGGCGACTCGACCGACAACGTGCCGGGCGCGCCCGGCATCGGCGTGAAGACCGCAGCCCAGCTCATCAACGAGTACGGCGACCTCGAGACGTTGCTCAAGCGCACGAGCGAGATCAAGCAGCCCAAGCGGCGCGAATCGCTGGAGAACAATGCCGACTTGATCCGTATCTCCAAGCAATTGGTGACGCTGCGGGACGATGTGCCGACACCCGCCGAGCCCGAAGCCTTCGACAAGCGGAAGCCCGATCCCAACGTGCTGCTGCCCTGGCTGGAGCAACAGGGCTTCAGGACTCTGCTGCAGCGCTTCACGAGCGAACTGGGCGAGGCGACGGCGCCGGTGGCTCCGTCCGCGAGCGCGCCGCCCGTGAAGAAGGACGAACCCGCCGTCCCGAAGCCCGCACCGGCGGCGCGCGCCAAATCGAACCAGCCCTTCACCGCCGCCGACTACGAGCTGATCCAGGGCGAGGCACAGCTCGCCGAATGGATCGCGGAGGCCACCAAGGCCGGCACCGTGGCCTTCGACTGCGAGACCGACGCGCTTGACGCCAACAATGCGGGGCTCGTTGGCGTCTCGCTGGCGCTGCTCGAAGGGCCGTGGGGCGACGTCAACTCGACGAAGCGGCGCGCCGCCTACCTGCCGCTTGCGCATCGGACTCCCGGCGGCGCGGCGCAAGGCGCGCTCGATCTCGCCGGCGACGGTGGCGACAAGGACGGCGGCAAACTTCTTGAAGGCCAGATCGCACTCAAGAAGGCGGTCGCGGCCCTCAAGCCGCTGCTGGAAGATCCCGCGGTGCTAAAAGTTGGCCAGAACATCAAGTACGACATGGCCGTGTTCCAGCGCTATGGCGTCGAGATCGCCCCGGTCGACGACACGATGCTGATTTCCTTCGTGCTCGACGCCGGCAAGAACAACCACGGCATGGACGAGCTGGCCGAGCTGCACCTGGGGCAGAAGACCATCAAGTTCTCGGACGTGGCGGGCAGCGGCGCCAAGCAGGTGAGCTTCGACCAGGTGCCGCTCGACAAGGCGCGCGATTACGCGGCCGAGGATGCCGATGTCACCATGCAGCTGTGGGCGCACCTGAAGCCGCGGCTGGTGCCCGAGCATATGACCACGATGTACGAGACCATCGAGCGGCCGCTGATCCCGGTGCTGCTGGGCATGGAGTCAGCCGGCATAAAAGTCGATGCGCTGAAGCTGAAAAACCTCAGCAACGATTTCGAGAAGCGCCTGGGCGAACTCGAGATCGAGATCCACAAGATCGCCGGCCGCGAGTTCAATGTCGGCTCCCCCAAGCAGCTGGGCGAGATCCTGTTCGACGAGCAGAAGCTGCCGGGCGGCAAGCGCAACAAGAACGGATCGTGGGCGACCGATGCTTCGGTGCTCGACGATCTCGCCACGCAAGGCCATCCGCTGCCGGTAAAAATCCTGGAACACCGCCAGCTCGCCAAGCTGAAGGGCACCTACACCGACGCGCTAGTGCGCCAGGTCGACGCCAAGACCGGCCGCGTGCACACCTCGTATCACATGACCGGCGCCGCCACCGGCCGGCTCGCCTCGACCGATCCCAACCTGCAGAACATCCCGGTGCGCTCCGAGGAGGGCCGCAAGATCCGCCAGGCCTTCATCGCCGAGAAGGGCCACAAGTTGCTCAGCGCCGACTATTCCCAAATCGAGTTGAGGTTGCTGGCGCATGTGGCCGACATCGCCTCGCTCAAGGAAGCCTTTGCACGCGGCGACGATATCCATGCCATCACCGCATCGGACATGTTCGGCGTGCCGGTCAAGGGCATGGACCCGCTGGTGCGGCGGCGCGCCAAGGCGATCAATTTCGGCATCATCTACGGCATCTCGGCCTTCGGCCTCGCCAACCAGCTCGGCATCGGCCAGCAGGAGGCCAAGGAGTACATCGCCAAGTACTTCCAGCGTTATCCCGGCATCCGCGACTACATGGAGCGGACCAAGGAGTATGCGCGCAAGCACGGCTATGTGCTGACGCCGTTCGGCCGCAAGATCCATCTCAAGTACATCAACGAGAAGGCCCAGGGCATGCGCGCCTTCGCCGAGCGCGCGGCGATCAATGCTCCCCTCCAGGGAGGGGCTGCCGACATCATCAAGAAGGCGATGATCCGCGTGCCGGCCGCACTGGCCGGGGCCAAGCTCAAGGCAAAGATGCTGCTGCAGGTGCACGATGAACTGCTGTTCGAGGTGCCCGAGAAGGAACTCGACAAGACCAGGGACGTGGCGCGCGCCGTGATGGAGGGTGCCGCCAAGCTCTCGGTCCCGCTGGTCGTCGACACCGGCGTCGGCGACAACTGGGCCGCGGCGCATTAGTTTAGCCCCGTCATCCCGAGCGTAGCCGAGGGACCTTCTCTCCACCGGAGACATCAAATCGGGAAGACAAGGTCCCTCGGCTACGCTCGGGACGACGAGCATTTAGGAGCGAAAGATATGAAGATCTGGGGCCGTGCCAATTCAATCAACGTGCAGAAGGTGCTGTGGGCTGCCGACGAATGCGGCGTGAAGTACGAGCGCGAGGATGTGGGTGGCGCGTTCGGCGGCAACGACCAGCCGTGGTACCTGAAGATGAACCCCAACGGCATCGTGCCGACCATCGACGACGGCGGACGCATCGTCTGGGAGAGCAATTCAGCGGTGCGCTATCTCGCCGCCAGGTATGCCGCGGGCTCGCTATGGACCAACGATCCCGGCGCGCGCAGCGAGGCCGACCGCTGGATGGACTGGCAGCTCAGCACCATCTCCCGCGGCATGACCACGATCTTCTGGGGCCTGATCAGGACGCCGCCGGAGAAGCGCGACATGGCCGCGATCAACGAGGCCGTCGTCGACACCGGCAAGCTGTGGGCCAGGCTCGACGCGCACCTTGCCGAGCGCCCCTATGTCGCCGGTTCGCACTTCACCATGGGCGACATCCCGGTCGGCTGCTTCGTCTATCGCTGGTTCGCGCTCGATATCGAGCGCCCCGAGTTCAAGAACTTGAAGGCCTGGCACGAGCGCCTGGCGACGCGCCCGGCCTATGCCAGGCACGTCATGATCAAGATGACCTGAGCGAGCCGAAGCTGCCCGCGCGCTACTTGCGCTTGGGCAGCTTCGGCAGCTCAGCCAGGATGGCGCGATCGATCACCGTGAACAGGTAGGCGTCGGGCGACAGGGTGCAGCCGCCGCGCACCAGATGCGCAAGCTGCGCGCCCTGCTCGCCGTCGGGGATCACCACGCCGCGATAGGCCGCGGCATGGTTGGCGAGGTAGGTCGCCAGCATCTTGCGCGGCTCGGGCTGCATGGCGTGCGCTTCCTTGCAGGTAATGTAGGCCGCCTGGTCGAAGTTCGTGGGGGCGATCTGGGCCTGGGCGGCCGTGGACGCGAGCAGCAGCGCGCCGGCGGCGAGGAGGAGCCTCGAGGTCATGATGGCTCTCCCGCTCACTTGCTGTTGCCGATGGCGGTGCCGCCGAGATAGCCGACGGCGCCGCCGACCAGGCCGGCGCCGACCACGGCGCCGAAGCTGCCGCCCGCCAACAGGCCGATGCCGGTGCCGGCCGCGGCGCCAA
>CANJHI010000258.1 GCA_947474005.1 Alphaproteobacteria bacterium
GAGACGTCCTGTCGTTTGGCCCTTTCAGCCTGGTCGCGAGCGAGAGACTCCTGGTGAGGGAAGACTTCGCCGTGCCCCTGGCGGCGCGCGCCTTCGACGTTCTGGTCGCCCTGATCTCCCGGCCCAATCAGGCAGTCAGCAAGGCGGAGCTGATGACCGAGGTCTGGCCCGACGCCACGGTCGGCGAAAGCAGCCTGCGGTTCCATGTCGCCGGCCTGCGCAAGGCCCTCGGCGACGGGACCGACGGCGCACGCTACATCAGCACCCTTGCCGGGCGAGGCTACTGCTTCGTCGCGCCGATCACGCATCGCGCAAAGGATGAGGCGGGCAATCAAAACTCTGGGCCCGCACCTAACGCCCCCGCTTATCGGCGGGCCAACGTGCCAAATCCCCTGCCCCACATGGTCGGGCGGGCTGATGAGGTTAAGGCACTATCGTCCCAAATCGCCGCCACGCGCTTCGTCACCATCGTCGGCGCCGGCGGTATCGGCAAAACCACGGTGGCGGTCGCGGTCGGTCACGATCTGATCGAGGCTTTCGCGGGCGCGGTGCACTTCGTCGATCTCGGAACGCTAAGCGATCCGACGCTGGTGGCCACGTCGCTCGCTGCCATGTTGGGATTGACGGTCCGGCCGGATGATTCCGCCGCCAGCCTGATCGCACACCTGTACGACAAGCGCGTGCTGCTGATCCTCGACAATTGCGAGCATGTCATCGAGGCGGCCGCAACACTTGCGACGCGCCTCTTCGACGCCGCGCCGCAGCTCCACATCCTGGCAACCAGCCGCGAAACCTTGAGAGTGCCGGGCGAGTACGTCTACAGATTGGGGCCGCTTGCCTGTCCGCCGGACGATTCCGCGCTCACCGCGGCGGCCGCCCTGACTTTTCCAGCGGCCCAACTGTTCGTGGAGCGCGCGACGGCACGCGGCGCCTTCGTCAATCTCAGCGATGCCGATGCGGCGATCGTGGCGGGCATCTGCCGCAAACTCGACGGCGTGGCGCTTTCGATCGAGCTGGCCGCCGGACGGGTCGAAGCCTATGGCCTGCAGCAGACCGCCGCACTGCTGGAGGAGAGGCTGTCGCTGCTGTGGGCCGGCCAACGCACCGCACCGCCCCGGCAGCAGACGCTGAAAGCTACTCTCGACTGGAGCTACGGGCTGCTCACCAAGCTGGAACGGGAAGTGTTGCAACAGCTCGCCGTATTCGTCGGCGACTTTACGCTCGAGGCAGCACTCGCCGTCGTGACGACCCCCGCGGCCGACCAGGGTCTCGTTCTCGGCGCCATCGACAGCCTCGTCGCCAAGTCGATGGTCGCGACCCGTCCCGTCGGCGCCATGATGCGTTACCGGCTGCTGGAGACCACGCGCGCCTATGCGCTCGACAGAGGCTGCGACGACGCCGAGCTCGCCGCGCGCCACGCAACCTATTACCGGCGATGGCTGGAGCAGAGCGGAACTCAGTGGCCGACCTTGTCGAGCGCGGCGGAACGGGCGCCCCATCTCGCTGCACTTGGCAATGTACGTGCGGCCCTGGAATGGTGCTTTGGCCCGACCGGCAATGCCGGGATCGGCGTCGGACTTGCTTCCGCCGCCGCGCCCGTTTTCCTGGCGATGTCATTGCTCACCGAGTGTCATCGCTGGTCGGAGCGCGCGATTCTCGCCCTGGACCATGCCACGAGCGCCGGGCCGGAGGAGATGCAGCTTCAAACAGCATTGGCATTGTCGCTGATGTTCACGCGCGGCAACAGCGAAGCCGCGCGCATGGCCCTAACAAGAAGTCTCACGATCGCCGAAAGTCGCGGAGACGCTGCCAGTCAGCTGCAGCTGCTCGGCCGACTGCACCTCTTTCATCATCGTCTGGGCGATTTCAGAACTGGCCTGCACTACGCCGAACTCGGCTCGGCTGTTGCTTCGAGGCTCAAGGATTTGTCCGCCGGTGCCTTGGCCCATTGTCTCCTGGGCATCTCCCTCAGCTACATGGGAGATCTCAGCCGCTCCCGGTCGGAGCTCGAATCGGCATTGCGACAAGGGCCGGGCGCGCAGCGAAGCAGCACGCTCTTTCACGGCTTCGATCACTACAGTTTTTCCCGCGCCTATCTGGCCAGAACCCTGTGGCTACAGGGCCATGCGGCTCAAGCCCTGAAACGCGCACGCCAGACCATTGACGACGTTGCGGGTATGGACCATCCAGTGACGCTTGCCGTGGCCTTGACGATGGCCGTCCCCGTGTTCCTTGGAACTGGTGACCTCGATGCGGCCCAAGAACACGCAGATTGGCTGATTATCCATGGCGACTCACATTCCTTGCGTCCCAGCGTTATGGCCGGACGCGGCTTCAAAGGGGAACTTGCCATCCGCCGAGGCGACGCCAAAAGTGGAGTCGAGAGCCTGCAGAGCTGCCTCGCAGAACTCCGCGCCGCTCATTACGAACTGCTGACGACGGATTTCAGCATCTCGCTCGCTCAAGGCTTCGCGGCGCTAGGTCGTTTCGCGGAAGGTATCGCCCTGATCGACGAGACGATCACGCGGGTCGAGGTAAACGGAGACCTCTCCTACATGCCGGAATTGCTGCGCGTAAAAGGCGGCGTTCTTCTCTCAATGCCACAATCCAGCGCCGACGATGCGGAGAAGTGCTTCCTGCAGTCGCTCGACTGGAGCCGTCGCCAGACCTCGCTCACTTGGGAGCTACGCACCGCGATCGACCTGGCAACCCTGTTGGACAGAAAGGGAGAATTCCAAAGAGCGCGAACGCTTCTCCAGGCCGTATTCGAGCAGTTCACAGAAAGCCCGAATACCTTGGACCTCAAGGCCGCCGAACGCCTGCTGGCGACACTCGGCTAGAACGCCGGAGTGGCCTGTTGGTGAACGTCGTTGTGCCGGGTGCTGTGACAGGCCACGATATTTTCAAAACGGTCCGGCTTGCCGCGCGCGCTGAACGTCTTACTGTCGGAACATGATTTCTCGCAGACACATTCTCTCAGGCCTCGCGGCTTCAACGGCGGCAGCCTGCAGCTCCCAGCAGGCGTCCATGGCGCCCCACCCGTACCCGATCGCGCCGCCGCCGCCGGATCGGGCGACGCTGGGGCTGGACGCGGTGATCGACCTCAGTCGATTCGTGAATGTCTCAGACTTCCGGCTGGTGCGTCAGAGCAACATCCTCGGCGTCATCCACAAGGCGACCGAAGGCGGCGACTATGTCGACCCGACGTGCAACACGAGACGCCCGCAGGCCGAGGCGGCGGGGTTGCTGTGGGGTACCTATCACTTCGGCACGGGGCAATCCTCGGGTGCCAAGCAGGCGGCGTTTTACCTGTCCGTGTCGCGGCCCGGCCCCCGGACCCTGCTCGCCCTCGACCTCGAGCTCAATGAGCCCAATCCGCGGAACTCCATGCGGCTCGACCAGGCCGAGGAATTCGTGAAGGCGGTGGCCGACGCGACGGGCCGGCTGCCGGTGGTCTACGTCCATCCGGCCTGGGCCAATGGCGATCCGCTGCCGAACTCCGGCCTCAGCCTCGGCGCCCGGGTCACGCCGCAGTCGATCCTCGCGCGCTGCGGCCTGTGGGTCGCCGACTACCACGACTCGCCCGAGGTGCCGGTCGCCTGGGAGGCCAAGGGCTGGCGGCTCTGGCAGTATGCCGGCGACGAGAGTGCGGGCCGGCCGGCCTACGGCCAGACCAGCATCGTGCGCGGCGTCAGCCACTGCGATCGCAACCTGTTCAACGGCGACGCGACCGCGCTCCAGCGATTCTGGGGTGGGGCCTGAAGAAAAAGTTGCAGGTTCAGCAGGAAAATGCTATAAATTTTGATAGGCTGGCGCTTGGATTGCGCCGGCCTTTTTCATGCCGGCACGCCTGCCTGCAGGCCCATTTGTGGACAGTCCCGCTGCGCTGGCACTGCCTCGAGTGACGAGCGAATAACGCCGCCGGATCAGGCACTTGATGATTTCTGGACACGGCGCGCGAGAGGCGTGTCCAGTAAAGCGTGTCGCGAGAAGCGGGAAAGTCCCGCCGGATCAGGCTTATCGCGATTTCTGGACAGTTTGGCGCTCCGCCAAAAGTGACAGACCCGTGTCCCCTTTGCGCGCCGCTCAGCCGCCGCCTTCGCCGCCGACGGCGATCACCGTCAGCTTCTCCGGCAGCTGCTCTTTCACGATCTCGATCGAGCGCCGGTCGGGCCAGACGAAGTCGGCGTCGAGCGTCGCCATCAGGCCCTCGAAGCGCTCGAGCTGGCTGCGCCCCCAGTAGTGCATGGGCAGCACGACACGGGGCTGGATCTGGCGGATCACGTCGACCATCAGCGGCATGCCCATGGTGTAGGAGCCGTCGATCGGCACCATCAGCACGTCGATGCGGCCGAGTTCCTCGAGGTGTTCCTTGGTCAGGCGATGGTGCAGATGGCCGAGATGGGCGATGCAGAGGTCACCCACGGCGTAGATGAAGATCGAGTTGCCGTTGATGCGGGCCCGCCCGCCGCCCCAGTCGCGGGCGTTGGTCGGCACGTTCCACACCTTCATGTCCTTCAGCGTGACCTCGTGCTTGGCCTCGCTCTCGCCGGGCTGGCTCGGCCAGCCGCGCAGCACGTAGGTGATGCCGTCCTCCGGCGTGTCGGTGAAATGCGTGTCGTGGGCGTTGTTCATGGTGACGATGTCGGGACGGCGGCCGAAGCCGTTGACGCCGTTGTAGTCGGTGATGGCGCGCACGCCCTGCGGCGTGTCGATCTGGAAACTGGCATGGCCGACGAAGGTGACCACGACACGGTTGGGCGAGGTGTCGGCCGCGAATTTGAAGCCATCGAGCGACGCCACCTGAACACCCGATCCGAGCTGCACCAGGTTCTGCGAGCAGCGCGCCAGGGCAGGCCCAGCCAGCAGGGCAAAGGCGGCCCCGAGCAGGGCAGCGAGGGGAAATCGGATGGAAAATCGAAGGGTCATTCGGCCTCCGGAGCGGGACGGCAGCTTCATCCAGAAAGCAGGCGCTGTGCCAGCACGGACTCCCGTTGACTCTCCCGGTGAATCTAAATAGAACAAAAAGAGAACAACTTATCCCCAATCACCCAGCCTTTTGAGGGGGCGATGTCGGTCATTTCCCCGAGTGCTTTTGCTCCTCCTGTCGTTTCCCAAGCGGCTCTCCGGGCCGCCGCTAACGATGTCGTTGCTTCCGCCCCGACGAGCCTGCGCGAAAAGGTTCGCCGGCTGGAGCGTGCCCACAGCATTCAGCACGCCGGCAAGACCGCCGTGCCGCTCGGCCTGTCCGCCATCGACGCCCTGCTGCCCGAAGGTGGGCTGCTGACCGGCGCCCTGCACGAGGTCGAGGCCGGGCCGTCTCCGTCCGGCCGCGTCGCCGCCCACGATGGCGCCGCCCTCGGTTTTGCCGCCCATCTGATGGGCCGGTTCGCGGCGCGCACGCCCGGCACGCTGCTGTGGTGCCGCCGGCCGTCGGGCGTGTTCGATGCCCCGCCCTA
>CANJHI010000259.1 GCA_947474005.1 Alphaproteobacteria bacterium
GCTCCAAGGCGGGGACGGTGTTTGTGGGAAAGAGTGTATGCCCAACGGCGATTCGATGCGCTCGGCCATCAAGCAGGTGGCGTAGGGCCGCTTCGGCGTCACGGCGGAATATCTCGTCAATGCCGACGATTTACAGATCAAGATGGCGCAGGGCGCCAAGCCCGGCGAGGGCGGCCAGCTTCCCGGCCACAAGGTCGACGAGAACATCGCCCGCGTCCGGCGCTCGACGCCCGGTGTCGGCCTGATCTCGCCGCCGCCGCATCACGACATCTATTCGATCGAGGATCTGGCGCAGCTCATCCACGACCTCAAGAACGTGAACCCCAAGGCCCGCGTCTCGGTGAAGCTGGTGTCCGAGGTCGGCGTCGGCACGGTTGCGGCCGGCGTCAGCAAGGCGCGCGCCGATCACGTCACCATCTCGGGCTTCGAGGGCGGCACCGGCGCCTCGCCACTGACCTCGCTCACGCATGCCGGTTCGCCGTGGGAAATCGGCCTTGCCGAAACGCAGCAGACGCTTGTGCTGAATGGGCTGCGCGGACGTATTGCCGTTCAGGTGGATGGAGGCCTGCGCACGGGACGCGACGTCGCCATCGGCGCGCTGCTGGGCGCCGACGAATTCGGCTTCGCCACGGCGCCGCTGATCGCTGCCGGCTGCATCATGATGCGCAAGTGCCATCTCAACACCTGCCCGGTCGGCGTGGCGACGCAGGACCCGGTGCTGCGCAAGCGCTTCACCGGCCAGCCCGAGCACGTCATCAACTACTTCTTCTTCGTGGCCGAGGAGCTGCGCGAGATCATGGCGCGGCTGGGCTTTCGCACGCTCGGCGAGATGACCGGCCGGGTCGATCGTCTCAACATGCACCGCGCGCTCGACCACTGGAAGGCGGGCGGCGTCGACCTCACCAAGCTGTTGCACCAGATGCCGGCCCGGCCCGGGGTCGCGATCTGCAACAGCGAGCGCCAGGATCACGGCCTCGACAAGGCGCTCGACCACCTGCTGATCGAAGCCGCACAGCCGGCGCTCGACAACAACCAGCCGGTGCGGATCGAGCAGCCGGTCACCAACGTCAACCGCACGGTGGGCGCCATGCTGTCGGGCGAAGTCGCCCGGCGCACCGGCCATGCCGGCCTCCCCGATGGCACGATCTCGGTGAAGCTCACCGGCACCGCCGGCCAGAGCTTCGGCGCTTTCCTGGCGCGTGGTGTGTCGATCGAGCTGGCGGGAGATGCCAACGACTATGTCGGCAAGGGCCTGTCGGGCGGCCGCGTCGTGGTCCGCCAGCCCAAGGGCTGCACGCGCGATCCGCTGCACAACATCATCGTCGGCAACACCGTGCTGTACGGCGCCATTGCCGGCGAAGCCTATTTCGAGGGCGTCGCGGGCGAGCGCTTCGCGGTGCGCAACTCGGGCGCGGTCTGCGTCGTCGAGGGCACGGGCGACCACGGCTGCGAGTACATGACCGGCGGCGTCGTCGTCGTGCTGGGCGATACCGGGCGCAACTTCGCGGCCGGCATGTCGGGCGGCGTGGCCTATGTCTACGATCCCAATGCTCGCTTCGATGTGCTGTGCAATCCGGCGATGGTCGATCTCGAGAAGGTGGGCCCGGCCGACACCTTGGCCACTGAAGATCCGGGCCGGCCGCGGCAGCGTGCCCACGACGTCGAGGACAGCGGCATGGGCGACGTGCTGCGCTTCGACGCCGAGCGCCTGCGCATCCTGGTCGAGCGCCACCATCTGCACACCGGCAGCGCCCGCGCCCGGGAACTCCTGGAAGACTGGGGCAACGCGCTGAAAGGTTTCGTCAAGGTGATGCCGCGCGACTACAAGCGCGCGCTGCTGCAGGCGCAGGAAAGGGCGACGGCAAAGGCCGTCGCTGCGGAGTAGCGTAAATGGGTCTGCCCACTGGGTTTCTGGAAATCGAGCGCAAGGACCGGCCTTACGAGAAGGTCGAGAAGCGGCTCAAGAACTGGAAGGAATTCGTGCTGCCGCTGCCGCCGGCCGAGATCGGCAAGCAGGGCGCGCGTTGCATGGATTGCGGCATTCCGTTCTGTCACAACGGCTGTCCGGTCAACAACCTGATCCCGGACTGGAACGATCTCGTGCGCCGCGACCGCTGGCAGGACGCGCTCGAGATGCTGCACTCGACCAACAACTTCCCGGAATTCACCGGCCGCATCTGCCCGGCGCCGTGCGAGGCCGCCTGCACGCTCAACATCGACGACAACCCCGTCACCATCAAATCGATCGAGTGCGCCATCGTCGATCGCGGTTGGGAGGAGGGCTGGATTGCCCCGCTCCTGGCGGCGAAGAAGACCGGCAAGCGCGTCGCCGTCGTGGGCTCGGGTCCCGCCGGCATGGCCTGCGCCCAGCAGCTCGCACGCGCCGGCCATTCGGTGGCGCTGTTCGAGAAGGCCGACCGCGTGGGCGGCCTGCTGCGCTACGGCATTCCCGACTTCAAGATGGAGAAGCGGCTGATCGACCGGCGCGTGCGCCAGATGGAGGCCGAGGGCGTCGAATTCCGCACCGGCGTCGAAGTGGGTGCTACGCTCTCGATCAAGTCGCTGCTCGAAGGCTACGACGCCGTGGCATTGACCGGCGGCGCCGAGCTGCCGCGCGACCTCGAAGTGCCGGGCCGCGAGCTCGACGGCATCCACTACGCCATGGATTTCCTGGTCCAGCAGAACAAACGCGTCGCCGGCGACGACGAGGCGCGTGCCGCCCCGCGCGGCACGCTCACGGCCAAGGGCAAGCATGTCATCGTGATCGGCGGCGGCGACACCGGCTCGGACTGCGTCGGCACATCGAACCGCCAGGGCGCCGCCTCGGTGACCCAGCTCGAGGTCATGCCGCAGCCGCCGGAACACGAGGACAAGGCGCTGACTTGGCCGGACTGGCCGCTCAAGATGCGCACCTCGTCGAGCCACGAGGAGGGCGTCGAGCGCGACTTCGCGGTGCTCACGAAGAAAGCAGTCGGCAAGGACGGCAGGATCGAAGCGCTGGAATGCGCCCGCATCGAATGGGTGAAGAATTCCGACGGGCGGATGGCCATGCAGGAGGTCGCGGGCAGCGCCTTCAAGCTCAAGGCCGATCTGGTGCTGCTGGCCATGGGCTTCCTGGGCCCGCGCAAGCCCGGCATGATCGAGCAGGCCGGCGTGGCGCTCGATCCGCGTGGCAACATTGCGGCCAACGTCGTCGATTACCAGACCTCGGTGCCCAAACTATTCGCCGCCGGCGACATGCGTCGTGGCCAGTCGCTGGTCGTCTGGGCGATCCGCGAAGGCCGCCAGTGCGCACGCTCGATCGATCAGGCTCTGATGGGGACGACGACCCTTCCGCGATAGTGCCTTTCGGTTCGTCAGCAAATTGTTATAAGTTTCTCCGGGACAACCGATGCGGGCCTTGGGGAGGGTGCCGCGTCGCGTATCTTTGGGGACGTGATGAAGTTGCTGCTTATTCAGGGCGCCAACATGGAATACCTGGGCACGCGCCAGCCCGAACTGTACGGCACGACGACGGCCAAGGAACTGGACAATCTGCTCCGGCGGCAGGCACGCGCGCTCGGCGTGTCGCTCGACATCCTGTACACCAACACCGAAGGCGAGGCGGTGTCGGCCATCTACAAGGCCGACCGCGCCAAGATCGACGGCATCCTGTTCAACCCGGCCGGCTTTCTTCATGCTGGACACGCGCTACGCGACTGCCTGCGCTCGATCCGCGCGCCGGCGATCGAGATCCACATCACCAATATCGAGAAGCGCGGCTACGGCTCGGTCACCTCGGAGGCCGCCATCGGCATGATCGCGGGCTTCGGCGTCGATTCCTACGTCCTCGCCCTCGAGGCGATGGTGTCGCGGCTGCGCCGAGGGGTCACCACACGCCTGTCTTGAGCGTCGTCGGCGCGTAGTCGCCGAAGGTCCAGGCGAAGGGGAAGGCGTCGCGCCGCCGCCAGCCGCGCTCGATCCTGAAGCGCCACAGCCGTTCTGCGCCCGGAGGGCCCGCACCGCCGGGAGTCCAGTCGATCTCCGCCCGGCCTTGCAGCTGCAACAGCTCGCCCGTGGCGAAGTCGATGAATAGCAGGCCGGCCCGAGGATCGCCCAGCAGGTTGCCGAGCGTGTTGTAGAAGCGGTTGCCGCGGAAGTCGGGGATGGCCAGCGTGTCGCCGTGCACACCGACGAAGCCCGGCCGCCCGCCGCGATGCGACATGTCGAGGCCGCCGTCGCTGCCGACCTCCAGCCTGGACCGGCTGGCCACGAAGAAAGTGTCCGATGCCGCGACCAGCGCCCGCGCCCCGTCATCCAGCCTGTCGAAGTGCTCGACCGGCTCTGGCATTCGCGTCGCTGCCGTCGGCCGGCGTGTCTGGATATATTGTGCGCAGTTGCCAAAACTCTGGGTGACGTGCACCGAAAGACCCTGGCCATCGACCGCGGCGACCTGGCCGTTGGCGCGATTGCGCCGCCGCGTCGTGAGATCGAGGCCGAGCAGGGCGACGTCGCGACCTACGGTGAGGCCCACCGCCGCCGGATCGCCTGTGTCGGCGACGCTGTCGACGCGCAGCGTCACCGGATCGGGTGACTGCACGAAGCCGGGTGCGCCGACCAGCACCGACGCCACCGGCCAGCCCCGCTCGTCTGCCGCGGCGACGAACAGGTAGGGCAGCAACGTGAAGAATTCACGATGCTGGTCGGGCATGAAGGGCCGCATGCGCGCGCTCTTCGGCCCCGGGCCGCCCAAGGCCTGTGCCGCCAACTCGTCGCGATGAAACGAGAGATACGCTGTGGCGCCATCCTGCGGGCTCATGTGAGCCCCTCCGGCTTCTCGGGGAACTGCAGCTTGGGATCGTACCAGGGAGCCGCGTCGGATCGCCAGATATGGACCTGCGGCCGGTCGACGATCTTGGTATCGAGGCAGCCCAGCCGCAGCAGCACGGTGGGCTGGGCGACGCGCTCGGCCATGACATGCGAGCCGCACTTGGTGCAAAAGCGGCGGAACTTGCCGGGCGAGGATTCAAAGGCGCCGAGCTGTTCCTGGCCGCGCACCCAGCGGAATTTTTCGCGCGGCACCGCGGTGACCGACGAGAAGGCGGTGCCGTGGGCCTTGCGGCAAGTCTGGCAATGGCAGTGCACGATGCGCTCCAGGGGGGCGTCGGCCTCGTAGGCGACGCCGCCGCAGAGGCAACTTCCCGTCAGCATGTTCCGACCTCCTCGCTGTGGCCCGGCGAAGGTAGGTCCTGGCGATTGCGCCGAATAGAGCATGAATGGTAAAGTCATAATTCCATATATCGGAATAATTAGATGGATCGCCTCGACGAACTCGGCATCTTCGTGCGCATCGTGGAGGAGGGTAGCCTGGTCCGCGCCGCGACAAGGCTGCGGCGCTCGCCGCCCGCCGTGACGCGCGCGCTCGCCGCCCTCGAAGACCGCATCGGCGTGCGCCTGGTCGACC
>CANJHI010000260.1 GCA_947474005.1 Alphaproteobacteria bacterium
GGCGGTCGAAATGGAGGCGCGTGCGGCGCTCGACGCGGCGCGCAGGGCCGCCCTGCAGCTTTCCTTCTGGCTCGTCGCCTCGATGCTGCTGGGCGCCCTTGCCGCCGGTCTCACGGCCATCGAAGGCGGCGCCAACCGCGACGGTCGTTCCTAGTCCTCGTTTTTCGTCGTCCAACCCAACCCAGGAGAGTCACATGGGCCGTTCCATCCTGCTCTGGCTAGTCGGTGTTCCCATTCCCATCATCATCCTGCTCGCCTTGTTCTGGCGCTGAAGGAGAGCATCATGGCCAGCAAAAACATGGATGCCGTCGCTCTCCTGAAGGCCGATCACCGCAAGGTGGCCGGCCTGTTCGAGAAGTTCGAATCCGCCAAGGGCGCCGCCAGCAAGCGCAAGCTGGTGGAAGAGATATGCACCGAACTCTGCGTCCACACCGCGATCGAGGAGGAGATTTTCTACCCCGCCTGCAAGGGCGAGGTGGAGAAGGACGTCCTCGACGAGGCCTATGTCGAGCACGATGGCGCCAAGGCCCTGCTCGCGGAGCTGATCGAGGGCTCGCCGTCCGACGCGTTCTACGATGCCAAGGTGCACGTGCTCTCCGAGATGATCGAGCATCATGTCGAGGAGGAGGAGAAGCGTTCCGAGGGGCTGTTCGCCCAGGCCAAGGCGGCCGGTCTGCCGGTCGACGACCTCGGCATCCGCATGCAGGCCCGCAAGGACAAGCTCCTGGCCGACATCGATGCCAACGGCTTCCCGACGCTGCAAACACGCTCCTTCAGCGGCCACGGAATGAAGCAGGGCCAACCGGTCAACTGAGCGAGGCCCGCTCGGTTATCCGATGCGGGCCTTTTGTTGTCCTGCGCTGCTTTTTGGCCTCAGCGAGGAGGGTGGGTTTGGAAGCGAAGGATCACTGGGCGAAGGCCGAAAATCTGGCGCGGCGCATCTACCAACTTGGCACCGTGCCGATGAGATCGGAGAATCATCCGACGTGGAGCCCGGAATGGCGTTCGGCGATCGACCGCGGCCTCCGCGCCATCGGCTCGGGCGACGAGCGGCAGATGGAGTCCGCGCTCAACGAGATCGAAAAACTGGCGGCAACGCTCTGAGCTTCCAGGCGGGGCATCGCCCATTGCCTCCTGGCGCGCAAGGTATTGCACGCAGCCCTGCAGCCGGCCGTTCACTCCATGCCGATACCGGTCCATTTGAGGCGCGCCGCCGGATGGATGTAGAGCGCGTTTGAAAAGCCCAGGAACTCCTTGCGCGGTCCGAACTTCATGCCTTCATAGAAGCCACAGAGGGCGAAGCCGTTGCGCTCGAGGTGGTCGTGCAGCTCGCCGAACTGCTGCATCTCGGTGGCGTCGGAGCGGAAGGCCACTTCGGTATAGATGAAGATCAGGTTGTGCTCGGCAATCAGCTTGCCGGCCCCGCGCAGCACCTCCATTTCCCACCCCTGGACGTCGATCTTGAGAAGATCCAGGTGGGAGATGTCCTCGGCTGCCACGATGTCGTCGATGGTGGCGACTTCGGTCATCTGGGTGGCACCGCAGACGCCTTGCGTGTCGCGCGGCATCAGGGTGTTGAGTTGGGAGTCCTCGCTCAGCTGCAACACCCGCCTGTCCGGATGGGCGCCGAGCGCCACGTTGCGCAGATCGACGTTCCGGCGATCCCCGAAGTTGGCCTGGAGAACTCGAAAGGTCTCCACCGCCGGCTCGAAGCCGTAGATTTTCGCATCGGGCGCATGACGCAGCAGCGTCTTCAGCGTCTGGCCCACGTTGGCACCCACATCGAACAGGACGCCGAGCGAGCGCGTCTCCAGAAAGCGTTGAATGTCGAACATCCAGAAGACGCCGCGCGGAAAGTACCGGGTCAGGGGAAAGGCCGGCAATGAAACCACGGCTTCGATCGTTCGAAAGTAGCCGGCGCCGAGGAAGTATTTGAGATTCACGACATTTTCCCTACGGAGCGGGCGAACCGCGATCCCAGCCAATGACAACGACCATGTCACAAAGTCCGAAGGGCGACGAGGCGCGTGGCGCTGACGGGCAGGGGACTAAACCTTTACTTCCTTCGGGCCTCTGGACAATGACCGGACAGTACACTATCTTTCTATGCAAGGTACCATGCTGTAGTTTGTACTGGAGTGGAAACCCGAGTGACCGAGCCCCTGCAGGTCCAGCTCAGAAAAGGCGTCCTCGAGATGTGCGTCCTGGCGCTGCTCGCGCGCCGCGCCGGCTATGCCTACGACATCGCCAGCCGCCTGGCGCACGACATCGGCATGGGGGAGGGCACGATCTACCCGCTCATGCGGCGCCTGCAGAACGACGGGCTGGTGACGTCCTATCTCGAGGAATCGAGCAGCGGCCCGCCGCGCAAGTACTACCAGCTCACCAGGGCCGGCCGCGCGTCGCTGGCAGAGCAGAAGACGGAATGGAACGCCTTCGCCGGATCCGTGGCGAAGGTTTTGGCCGACGACAGGCCCGCGGCGGCGTCCGCGAAGATCGTTGGAGGTGTGACATGACCAAGGCAGAATTTCTCGACACCTTGCGCCGCCGCCTCGCTGGCCTGCCGCTGGCGGAGATCGACGAAGTGATCGCCGATTATGCGACCCACTTCGCCGACGGCAGGGCGGCGGGCCGCGGCGAGGAGGAGATCGCGGCGGCTTTGGGCGATCCGATGCGGCTGGCCCGCGAACTGCGCGCCGAGGCGGGCTTGCGTCGCTGGGAAACGGCGCGCACGCCGGCCAATTTCTTCGCCGCGCTGTTCGGCTTCCTCGCCCTGGTCGCGGTGGATTTCGTGTTTCTCCTGCCGCTGCTGGGCATCCTGGCGCTGTTCACCCTGCTGGGCGGGATCGCGCTCATCGCGCTCTGCATCGCGGGCCTCGCGGTGCTGACAAACCTCTTCCACTGGAGCCACGGCTTCCTCGTGCTGCCGTCGCTGCCGCGGGCGCTCGCCGGGATCGGGCTGCTCGGCGTCGGCATCGGCGGCAGCGCGCTCCTGCTACTGGCGCTCGACCACGTGGTGCGCCTGCTCGGCAGGTACGCGCGCCTGCACTACACGCTGCTCAACAAAGCCGACCTGGCCGCCTGATCGGAGGTTCGCATGACCAGCAAGATCGCCTGGGTCGCCGCCGGTGGATTGGGCATCGGCATTGCCGCCCTCTCGCTCGCCTACGTGCTCAGCGGCGACGAACTCCGCCGCTTCGTCGGCCGGGAGTCCGCCTTCGGCCCGTCGTGCCGCGGTGACGATACCAAGGCCGGCGACAAACCCGGCACTGGCCGGCCGGAACGCCGCTGGATGTGGGACGGCGGCGACACGGTGGATATCGCCTTGCCCGCCAACGTGCATTATCGATCGGGCGACGGCGCCGAGGTGATCGTGCGCGGACCGGCCGATGCCGTTGCCAACGTCAGGATCAACGGCGGCAGGATCAGTTCAGACTGTGTGCGACTGTTCGGATCGGGTGACGTCGACATCACCCTGCCGGGACGCGTCTTCAAGGGCGTGTCGATTTCCGGCTCCGGCCATGTCGTCATGGACAAAGTTGCCCAGCCCGCGCTGGCGGTGCGCATCAGCGGCAGCGGCAGTCTCCGCGCCCAGGGCACGACCGATCAGGTGACGGTGTCGATCGCCGGATCGGGTCGCGCGCGGCTGGCCGACCTCGCCACCAAGCAGCTCACCGTTGATATCTCCGGCAGCGGCAACCTGGAGGCAGTGCCTCAGGACGTCGCCGACGTCAGGATTTCCGGTTCAGGCAATGTGCGTCTGCTGAGCCGTCCCGCGACCCTGCGCAGCCAGACCTCGGGCTCGGGGCGTATCACCACGGGCCCGTAAGGGCGCTTCTCGCTCCTCGGCTCGCCGTTTCCCCGCTGCATTGACTCTCGTCCCGGCGTGGCCCGCAATGCCCCGGCACCATCGTCGAAAGGGCTGCGCATGGACCGCCTCGAGCGCGCCGACCATCTTCTAAGTGACCCCACGGCGCGCGCGCGCTCGCTGGGGCCCGACATCGCGGCCGCCGCCGATGGGATCGAGCGGACGCGCCGCCTGCCGCCCGTGCTGCTGTCGTCGTTGCATGGGGCGCGGCTGTTCCGGCTGCTGCTGCCGCGCTCGGCCGGCGGCGATGAAGTGACTCCGGGCCAATATCTCGCCGCGATCGAAGAGGTGGCGCGCCACGATGCCTCGGTCGCCTGGAACCTGTTCGTCGGCAACAGCTCGGCGCTCGTGGGGGCCTATATCGCGCTCGATATCGCACGGGAAATCTGGCGCGACCCGCACACCGTCGTGAGCTGGGGCCCGCCCAACGAGGCGCGCGCCACGGCGGTACCCGGCGGCTATCGCATGACGGGCCGCTGGGATTTCGCCAGTGGCTGCCGCGCCGCCAACTGGATGGGCGCGCACGGGCTGGTCGAGGAGGCCGACGGCAAGCTGCGCCTCAACAGCTACGGCCGGCCGGGTCAGCGCATCCTGCTGTGCCGGGCCGAGCAGGCGACGCTGCTCGACACCTGGAACACCATCGGGCTGCGCGGCACGGCGTCGGACTCCTACACGTTCGACGACGTGTTCATCCCCGAGGCCTATTCGAGCCAGCGCGAGGATCCGGCGCTGCGGCGCGAGACCGGCCCGCTCTATTCCTTCACCCACGCCGGCCTCTATGCCGTGGGCGTGGCGGCGGTGGCCTTCGGCATCGCCCGCGCCATGCTCGAGGCGCTGGTCGAGCTTGCGACGAAGAAGGCGCCGCGCAATCTCGGCCGCATGGCCGACAGCCCGACCGTGCAGGCCGACGTGGCGCGCGCCGAAGCGCGGTTGGGCGCGGCGCGAGCCTATCTGCTGGAAATCATCGGCTCGCTCTACGAGCGCGCGAGCCCTGAGGCGCCGATGGACATTCCCGCCCGCGCCCGCGTGCGGCTGGGCTGCACCCATGCCATCCATACCGCCATCGAGACGGCGGACTATGTCTACAAGGCCTGCGGCGTCGACGGCATTTTCCCCGGCAGTCCCTTCGAGCGCCGCTTCCGCGACATGCACACGCTCAGCCAGCAGATCCAGTCGCGCGGCGCCCACTACGAGGCGGTGGGCCACGTGTTGCTGGGCGGGACGCCGCCGGTTTTCCTGTAAGGGCTTTCTGTAAGGTTGTTAGGCTCTTCCGGGAATCGAGTGGGTGATTTTGGGGGATCATAGGGCGGGCAGCATGCAGGTGAGGACCTTGAGACGGAGATATTCTTCGTCACGCAATCCGTAGGCTCGTCGCTGCAGGACGCGGATCTTGTTGTTGAGTCCCTCGACGA
>CANJHI010000261.1 GCA_947474005.1 Alphaproteobacteria bacterium
GCCCCAAACGCCTCCAGCGTCGTCGCCGTCAGGCCGATCTGGCCGCTGCCGTTCAGGTCCTGCTGGAACGCCGTCTCCAGAACCTGCAGCGAGGCGTCCGAGCCCGCCACGTAGCCGGTGGCGTTGCCGAGATAGTTACCGTTGCCGTCGAGGTTCCACACCACGTACTGGTCGGCCGTGCCGTTCTTCCACGCAACCTGGTACCCGCTCCCGGCCTGCTCCGCTCCGATCGGCTTCCACGCCCCGAACTGGCCCTCGACCCACGCCACGCCCTGGTACTTCAGCGACGGGCCGGCCCCACCCGCGTCGTGCAGAAAGAACTGGTTGCCCAGCTGGTCTAGTTTGGTCGCCCCGAAGCTCTCGATCGTCAACATTGCATATAATCCAGTTCTTGGTAGGGACGTCGAAGGTACCTATTGCCGCCAAGTATCAAGGCTAGCGCCCGCTAGCGCTCGCGGAAGGCCCTTGCCAGCTGGTCATGAAGGGGCTTGACGAGGTACGAGAGCATGGTCCGGTCTCCGGTGCTCAGATGGACCTCCGCAGGCATCCCGGGCACCAGAGAAACGCCGTTCAGCTGGGATAGACCAGCCTTCGTGAGGGCAATCCGAACCGTGTAATAGGCTTGCGCCGGCTGATTCTGGTCGCGCGACAGGTCAGCCGACACCCTTTCCACGCGCCCCTCTATCTCCGGCGTCGTTCTCTGGTTGAAGGCGCTGAACCGTACGTAGGCGACCTGCCCTACATGGACCATGTCGATGTCTGTTGGCGAAAGCTTGGCCTCGACCACGAGCTCCTCTTCCTGAGGAACGATCTGCATGATCGTCTCGCCGGCCTGGATGACGCCTCCGACCGTAAAGGCCGTCAGCTGATGCACGACACCGGCCTGCGGGGCTCGCAGCTCGACCCGCTTGAGCTGATCTTCCGCCGCCACCTTTCTCTCGCCGAGTTCCGCAAGCTTGCCCTGCAACTCTCGCAGATCGCGCATCACCTCGGACTGAAGGTCCTGGTCAATCTGCTCAATCTGCAGAGCAATTTCCGCAATCTTACCACGCGACTGCGCTCCCTGCGAGATGAGTTGGCCTCGTTCGCCTTCCAGCCTGGCAGCGTCTCGCTGGATCGAGGTATACTTGGTAATCGGGTAGAGATTCTTATCCCAGAGAACTTTCGATCCCTCGAGCTCATGCCGGACAAAGCCGATCTCACGGGCTTTCGCTTCGCCCTGAATGGTCAGGCCCGCGATCTCTTGCTCGAGCTGCGCAATTCGCTCGCGCAACTGTGCTTTGATGCCTGACCTGGCGGTACGTCTGCTCGAAAAAAGACGGTACTCGGCGGCAAGCGTATCGGCAAACTCGACATTGTCGACGCGCGACGCGAGGGCCGCCGGCATGTCGAAATCATCCCGGCCGTCGCGCTCGGCCTTGAGCCGCAGCTGACGCACCTCCAACTCGTCCAGTTGCTTGAGGAGCAGCATGAGGTTCGATCGTGTCACGGTCTCGTCGAGCCGAAGCACGACGTCCCCCTCGCGAACAACCATCCCGTCCTTGACGAGGATTTGCCCGACGACGCCACCTGTCGGGTGCTGCACACGCTTGGCCGAACCCTCCACGACGACATTGCCGCCGGCCATGACGGCTCCGGCAATCTCGTAGGCGGCCGCGAAGCCTCCAAGTCCAAAAACCGTGAAGGCGCATATCAACAGCCCTAGATTCAGGCGCTTTCGTATGACCTCGTCGGGCTTCCAGTCACGCGGCGACTCATCCATGCTCATTGAAGCGCTCCCTTTCCTTGAGACTGCGGCGCCACCAAGCTCAGATTGGGGGCGGCCGCTTTTTGCGTCATCCGGGCGAGTACCTCTTCCTTTTCTCCGAAGGCCTGAACCTGGCCCCCAGCCATGACCATCAATTTATTCAACGCGCCGATTGCCGACGGCCGATGAGCAACGACGATGACGATCCCGCCACGCTCCCGCACCCGCGCCAGCGCCCTTCCGAGGGCGGCGTCGCCATCCGCATCGAGATTTGAGTTTGGCTCGTCAAGCACGATCAGGAAGGGATTGCCATACAGCGCCCTGGCCAGCGCCAGCCGCTGCTTCTGGCCTGCGGATAGCGCCGCTCCCGCCAAGCCCACCCGGGTGCTGTAGTCTTCCGGCATGGCAAGAATCATCTCGTGAATACCTGCCTCCTGGGCAGCAGCGACGATCTTGGCTGGATCCGGCTGGACTTCGAGGCGTGCTATGTTTTCAGCAATGGTGCCGTCGAAAATCTCGACACCCTGCGGCAAAAATCCAATATGCGGACCGAGTTGCTCGGGGCTCCAGTGGTCGAGGGTCGCGCCATCTAGTCGTACAGTCCCACGGTAGGGGAGCCAAACTCCAACCAGCGCCCTCGCCAGGCTCGACTTGCCGGACGCGGAGGGTCCGATCACCCCAAGTCCGTCTCCGGCTTTTAGTTCGAACGTTACGTTCTGGACGACCACTCTGGACACACCGGGAGGTGCCAAGCTAAGCGCATCTACCGAAAGGTGCGAGTGTGGTGGAGGCAGCACATTGGCAGGCTCTCGGGTTTGACCTGTCTGCAACACCTTCACGATACGGCCATAGGCCTGCCGTGCCGCGACCATGCCTCGCCAGTTTGCAATCGCCGATTCGATCGGCGAAAGGGCACGCCCCGTGATGATCGACGAGGCTATAATGATGCCGCCAGTGGCCTCTCCCCTGATAACCACGTAGGCCCCCACGGCAAGGATCAGGGATTGCAGCGACATTCGAAATATGCGCGAAAAAGAAACCAACGGTCCCGGTCCCTCGACGCTGCGCACCAGGTCATCCATGTGCTGTTCGCTGACGGTGGCCCAGCGCCGTAGAAAGGCCGGCTCAAGTCCGTGGGCACGGATCACCTCGAGGTTCCGGCGGGCGACATCCAGAAACGCCTGCCTCTCGCCGCCACTTTTCGCGACGGCTCGCGCAGGTGCGTGGGCGCGCCGCTCCGTCAGCAGGGTTACCCCCAGCATCACCACGACGCCAAGGGTAGCAATTACTCCAAGGTAAGGATGAAGGCTGAAGATCAGGGCCAGGTAGACTGGCACCCACGGCATATCGAAAAGTGCCGCTGGCCCCCCTCCGCTCATGACCGCGCGGACCTGGTCGAGGTCTCGAACAGGCTGAAGGCTGTCTCCAGGCAGGGGGGAGCGCAATGGCAATCGCAGGACCGCGGAAAGCACCGTGCTCCGGAGTTGACGGTCGATACGACCGCCCAGCCGCGCCATAACCTGCGATCGCACGGCGTCGAGACCGCCGTAGAGCGCGTAGAGCATCAGCATGAGCAGCGTAAGTCCCACGAGCGTCGGCAACGAACGGGATCCGAGCACCCGATCGTAGACCTGCAGCATATAAAAGGACCCGGTTAAAGCGAGAAGATTGATGATGCCGCTGATCACCGCAAGACCGACCATGACGTCGCGGGACCAATGCCAAAACGCCGCCCCCAGCGCCGACGCTGGTAGTTCCTTGATGCGGAAGTCCTCGCCGCCGCTGTCTTTCAACACAGGTTCCGGCCGACGTCGACGCATACTCTGAACGACTTTTCGGCCAAACCAGCGCACAAGATCGAGCATATCTTTAATCCGAGTTCATTTTCTGGGTAAATCTGCGCTTCGTCCGAATATCGGACGGTGATCGCCGTTCCCGTTGGCATTGCTTCTCAGGCCAAGTTATGCCGCACGCCTCCCGGCACGGAAAAACTCACGAATTCTAGGCACGATATGTGTCGACAGCACGTCGAACATACCTTGCCCTATGTGATTTTTTTAATCCTGGAACACGGCATTATTCAGGCAAACAAAAGATTTCCTTTGGCGCAAAGCGAAGGGGCTCTAGCTCTCCTGGACTGTCTTTCACACATGACAGACCAAGATCTCTAGAGCCCCCGCTTCATCGCGTGGTAGTTCTTAGACGATAAAGAACTCCAGATTGTTGATGGTTCCCGTCGGGGTGGTCAGCGTGCCGAACTGGGTCGCTCCGCCGGCCGCCGCACCGTTGGTGTCGAAGAACAAGGCACCGGTCGTCGTGTTGTAGACGATATGCGAACCAGTTCCCGTGGCTGCGTTCAGATTGAAAGAACCAGCTGCAAGCTGTCCAAGTGCCAGGCCGGTGAAGATTGCTGACGACAGATTGATGACATCTGTCGGCGCGTTATAGTCGGTGATCCGGTCGATATTTCCGCCACCGCCGATCGCCGAGCTGAACTGGAAGATGTCGCTTCCCGCACCGCCGGTCATGACGTCGTTGCCGAGGCCGCCATTGAGGGTGTCGTTTCCGCCACCGCCATTGAGGGTGTCGACGCCGGCGCCACCGTTGAGGATATCGACCCCACTGCCACCGGTAAGGGTATCGGCAAAGCCCGAGCCCGTGAGCGTGAAGCCCTCGGTCTGGACAGCCAGGCTCACCACCACGCCCCCAGCCGCCGTCGAGGCATCGATCGCCTCGACATTGGTGAGCTGGGCGTTCGTCATGGCGTTCAGGGCAGCAGAGGTCGCCGTCAGGCGGATCGTATCGATCCCGGCGCCGCCGTTGATCGTGTCCGCCCCAGCCACGCCATCAATCACATCATTGCCTGCGCCACCGCTGATTACGTCGGCACCAAGACCTCCGCTGATCGTATCATCGAATGCTGAACCTGCGATCAGGAAAGCCTCAGTCTGAGTGGCCAGGCTAACCACTACTCCTGCAGTTGCAGTCGAGAGGTCAATCACCTCGACGGCGATCAGGTTAGTGTCCAACATTGAATTCAGTGCAGCAGATGTCGCCGTGAGTAGGATCGTATCCGTCCCGGCACCGCCGTTGATCGTGTCAGCGCCGACGACGCCGACGAAAATATCGGCAGCCCCTGTGCCTGTGAAGGTGTCGGCAAAGGCAGAACCAGTAAACCTGAAGCCTTCCGTCTGGTTGGCCAGGCTCACCGTCACGCCAGCGGCTGCCGCCGAGGCGTCCATCGCCTCGACGTTGATCAGCCTCGCGTTGGTCATGGCGTTCAGGGCCGCCGAGGTCGCGGTGAGGCGGATGGTATCCGTCCCGGCGCCGCCGTTGATCGTGTCCGCGCCGACGACACCCAGGATGGTGTCGTCGCCAGCACCGGCGTTGACGTTGTCGACGCCGGCACCACCCGTGAGGGTGTCGTTGAACGCCGA
>CANJHI010000262.1 GCA_947474005.1 Alphaproteobacteria bacterium
AAGGGCGCCCGGATTGGGCCCGAAACGCCGTCTTGCGCCGCCGCCGGCTTTCCCTTAAACCCGCCGCCGTGCCCCGATAGCTCAGCTGGTAGAGCACGTCATTCGTAATGATGGGGTCGGCGGTTCGATTCCGTCTCGGGGCACCATTCCTTTCCAACGTCATTGAAGATCAAGCACTTGGACCCCCGTGTCTGTCGCACCAGCGGCACATGGGGATAAGGTGCGACAATCAACGCCCGTTTTGTTCACGGCCGCGAGGCATCAGTAGCGGCATTGCTTCCAAGGCAATTCGCTCTTGGTTGGCGCGTCGCGTGTAGCCTTCGGCTTGTCGCAACGTCGTCCATCCGAAGATCGCGCCGAGCTGATGATATGCCCGTAGCTACTTCCGCTTCAGATAGTCGATCGCGAGATAGCTGAGAGCGCGTACGCCGTACTTGAGCGCGGGCTCGTGGACGCGGAAGAGCGGCGAATGGTTGGCCGGCGCCTGCAGCGGGTCGACGTCCGGTGGCACGATGCCCAGGAAGAAGAACATGCCCGGCACGACCTGGGCGAGATACGAGAAATCCTCGGCGCCCATCACCGGGCGCACCTCGGTGACGCGCTGGGTATCGAGACCGTTCTTCAGGCTGTTGGTGCCCCAGTCGGTGAGCGGCGGATCGTTGTAGGTCACCGGCACGCCCTCGAAGACCGTGACGGTGGCCTTGGCGCCGGCGGCATCGGCGATGGCGGTGGCGGTCTTGTCGATGCGCTTCCAGATCTCGGCGCGCACGCCCTCATCGTGGGCGCGGATGGTGCCCTCCATGACGACCTGGTCGGGCAGGATGTTGTTGCGCACGCCGCCATGGATGGTCGAGACCGAGATTACCGCCGGCGTGATGGTGGGATCGAGCTGGCGGCTGACGATGGTCTGCAACGCCAGGATGATCTGCGCCGAGGTGACGACGGGATCGATGCCGCGCCACGGCTGCGAGGCGTGCGTCTGGCGGCCCTCGACGTCGATCTTGAGGCGATCTGCGCTCGCCATCAGCCCGCCGGGACGGAGCGCAATCACGCCTGAGCGGATGCCCGAGGTGACGTGCAGGCCGAACACGGCGGACGGCGCCGGGTTCTGCATGCAGCCGTCGGCGATCATCGCCTGGGCGCCGCTCGGGCGGCCATCGTTGGAGCCTTCCTCGTTGGGCTGGAAGATCAGCTTCACCGTGCCCGGGATCTCGTCCTTCATGCCGGCCAGGATCTCGGCCACGCCCATCAGGATGGCGACGTGGCAATCGTGGCCGCAGGCATGCATCACCGGCACGGTCTGTCCGAGATACTGCGCCTTGGCCTTGGAAGCGAAGGGCAAGTCGACACGCTCCTCGACGGGCAGCGCATCCATGTCGGCACGCAGCGCCACGACGCCGCCGGGCTTGCCGCCTTTCAGCACGCCCACGACGCCGGTGATGCCGACGCCTGTCCTCACCTCGTAGCCGAGCTTCTTCAGGTGCTCGGCGGCGAGCGCGGCGGTGCGCGTCTCCTGATAGGAAAGCTCAGGGTTCTCGTGAATGTCGCGCCGCCATGCGATGACCTTGTCCTCGATCTCGAGGGCGGCTGCGGAAATGCGCTCGGAAAGTTCGTTGCCGGTGGTGATGTCGTTCATGCCGCGAGTGTCCTGGATGACGGGGCAGGTGCGCAAGGACTTACTGTTTGCGGATGGAAGGCGAACCCGGATAGGTATCTGCCAAGGCCAATTGCAAAAGCAACGGAAACACGCACATGCAAGACCTTACCGGACGGACAGCCTTCGTCACCGGAGCAGCATCAGGTATCGGATTAGGGATCGCCACGGCGCTGTCGCACGCCGGGGTGAATGTCATGTTATGCGACATCGAGGAAGAGGCGTTGGCAACGGCTGTCGCGAAATTGAAACTTACCAACGCCGACGTTGACGGCGTGAGAGCGGATGTATCGCTTAAAGCAGACCTCCAAGCCGCAGCGGATGCCACCGTGTCGCGCTACGGAAAAGTCCATATTCTGGTCAACAATGCGGGGGTCGCCGGCGGCCGGGGTTATGGTCATTGGACAGATGCGGGTTGGAATTGGGTTCTCGACGTCAATCTGATGTCGGTGATTTGGGGCATCGAGATTTTCGGTCCGCTGATCGAGGCGCACGGCGAAGGAGGGCAAGTTGTTTCCACGGCGTCCGTCTTCGGGCTGATCGCTGGAGGAAGTCCGCAGTATGATGTGACCAAACATGGAGTGGTGGCTCTGTCCGAAGGACTGCGTCAGGCGCTCGCGCCGCGGAAAATCGGGGTATCCGTCCTCTGTCCGGGCGTTGTCCGCACTCAGATCTTTAATTTTCGTCGCAACGTGCCGCAGCGGATCGTCGAGAAGATCGGCAGTCCGCCGACGGAAGGACCGATCGCCGATATTATCAAGGCACTCCAGGAGCGGATCAACGAATTTGGCATCGATCCGCTCTATGTCGGCGAACTGGTTCGCGAGGCCATCGAAAATGACTGGCCCTACATCTTCACCGACACCGAGCACGAAGCCACGATCGACAGGCGCTTCGCCGCGATCAAGCAGGGCTTCGACCGCATCCGCGGAAGGACGCCGCGGCGCTAGCTTATCGCAGTCTGCTCACGGTCGCTTTTTGCCCATTTCAGACGTGCCGCCGAGCCCCACGCATGTCCGCTCCTGAGGGCAGAGCGGACATACCGCTGACATCACGAAACCGACGCCAATGACCCGAAGCGGACATGACGGCCGCGCTCGCGCCTCGTACCAAACCGACCCAGTGCCAATCTGCCTTCTACTCGATTTTGTCTTTCGGCCAAGTGCTCTATAGGTGTCAGTCAGCTTGCTGTCGTGAGAGCAGTCTCACAGCATTCGTCTAGACTCCGCGGATACGTCCGGCTCGAATTGAAATGATTTCTCAAACGCGCTCATGCCGCCTTTAGAAGCCAGGTTCGCATCGGGCCAATGCCACGAATTTCTACGTTGGCGCGCTCCGTATAGGAAAAGTCGGCGCCTGCGGCCGTCCGAAATTCGTCCGACACCTGGATGATTCCCGGAAGTCCATGCGACTCAAGCCGCGACGCCACGTTAACGGCATCGCCCCAGACATCATACGAAAACCTAGTATCGCCGATGACGCCTGCGGTGGCGCTGCCGATGTGCAGTCCGATCCGAAGGGCAAGTTTCGTGCTGCCGAGCGGCGGCGTCTCGGCCTGGGCCGCCATCATCGCCAGGGCAAAGCGGCCGAGCGCTGCGGCCTGCTCCTCCGGCTTGCCCCTAATTCCACCCACCGCCATGTAACAGTCACCGATCGTTTTGATCTTGTCGACGCCGTGCTCGGCCGCCAGCTGATCGAAGCGACGCACCATTCCATCCAGCCAGTCGATGATCTGCTCGGGTGGAAGGTTGCGCGATGCCGTCGTAAACCCCACCAAGTCGGCAAACAGGACGGACAGCCCGTTAATCCTGTCGGCGATGCGATCCTCCTCCCCAGAAGTCAGGCGCTGAACGATCGATGGCGGAAACACGGTATTAATCAGGGCAGCGGAGCGCTCGTATTGCACCTGGAGCTCGACTTCTTGTCTCCGCAACGAGGCCAGCGCGAAGTACGTCACCAGCCCCATGACGGCGAACGTGTTGAGGTAGGCCTGGACGGAAAGCATGTCGCGCTGGGCCGCCGTTACGGGCATGACGCCCACGGGCGGCATCAGCGCCAGGCAGGCGACCATTGCGGTTGCCAGGATGACGAACCATGCTGCGCAATGGCGCCAATTGTCGATGCCGAAGATGAACAGCAGCATGCCCGACAAGGTGAAATAGACATAGATCTGCGCGTCGCGGCCATAGAACCAAGTCGCTAGCGTGATCGCGACGAGGGAGAGAAAGGTCAGCACGTGGGCGCCAAGATTCGGGGAAAATCTGTGCAGGCGCGGGATGCTCATCATGGCGAGCGCGAGCGCGGTGAAAATCGCATGCGATACCACGAGACGCTCGAATTGGTAGACCCCGAGCACGGCGACCTGCGACAGAGCATTGAAACCCGACGCGTACGCAAAGATGTTGACCATGCGCTGGCGCCGTATCACTTGCTGGTCGCTATTCCTGATCCCGCCCATGGCGAGCTTCTCGGCCCAGTTGGGGAGCCCCGCGCGCTCGGGTACGGCGCGCCGCATCATCTTTTGCAAATTGTTCATAAGATCCCCTGCCCGGCGATCGTCGCTAACCGACGACATCCGCCGCCAGAATTGCTGCCAAACGCCTCGTCACGCGCTCGCCGGTCAAGAAGCCCCCAACGTCCGCAAATCCCCCGGCCTCATCGGGGCGTCCCTAGAACCTGGCCGGATCGCATCTTAGGAAACGCCGTCATCCGTGTCTCCCCCGCCGCAGAACCCGGAATTTGAGGAGTTTTCGCGGATTGGGGCCCCCAGTCGCGACTGCTACCGACTTCTGGGTTTGGCACGAAACCGACCCCCCCCCTCTGGCTTCCGGCGATGTCTGTTCGTGGGGGTAGAACGGAAGTGATCGAGGCGCCCTCAGAACAACGCGCCTGACCCAAAGCAGACATTGACCTGCTGCGCCGCGGGACTAACCATCAGCCAACGCTTTCCAGAAGGCACGGGCAGCTTCATGAAGGCCTATGTCCGACAATGGTGAGGCCTCTGAACTCGCGGCCTCGCCAACGAGTTTCTCGAAATCCGACTGGCTCAGGCGTCGCTGAACGATGTCACGGATAATCTCGCAGCCGTATCCTCTGCCCAATGATCGTGAACCAATTAGCATTGACCTGCACATCGCAGAGCAGGCGTTCCGCGACTTGCAATCTCGAGAGCGAAGCGAGACCGCTTTGGCGGAGAAGGCAAAAGAATGTGCGCCCCACGCAGTGATGTCGGCTACGAGAACACGCTTTCGATGGCTTTCGTCGCGCAGCCATAGATGATTATTTGGAGCGCGCTTTCAGGGCGCTTTTCATTGCGACGCGATGACCGCTGTTGGCCCATTTCGGAAGTCAGGCAACGTCCGCTTTTGCGTCGCTCTCGGGGACAAGCGGACATCGATTGGTGCCGTCGATTTTATGAGTACGCGGCCTGGTTCCAGGTGCACCGGTCCCCCAGAGATGGCCAAGGTCGATAGATCAACTT
>CANJHI010000263.1 GCA_947474005.1 Alphaproteobacteria bacterium
CCGACGTCAACGATCCCGGCGCCACCGGCGACCACATGGTCACGCTGAACTTCCTGGCGAAGTACTACGCGACCGATACCGCCGCCATCAAACTCACCCGTCTGGTCGCCTGAGGAGCATGCCCATGGAACGATATCTCGTTCTGGTGTTCTTCCATGTCTTTGTCCCGCAGGGCGAAGGCGGGCCCGAGCAGAAGATCATCTACCTCAAAGGGCAGGTGGTCGAAGACGTGCCCGACGGCCAGTCGGCCGAGGACTGGATCGAAAAGGGCCTGACGAGGAGGGATGCAGCATGAGCGGCTATGCGTTCGACAATATCGAAGACCTGCAGCGCAACCGCGATCTGGAACGCGACGGCACGGAGCTCGGCCTGCCAGGCGGGCGCACCCTGATCGTTCGGGCGGCATCGGACGCCAACCCGCAGTGGAGGGCGCAGAGCGAGAAGATTGCCGCCGAACTGCGCCGGCTGAGTAATGCCCGGGCCACGAACGAGCGGGTCAGGGCTTTCCTGGCGCGCAAGTATGCCGAACTGCTGGTCCGAGACTGGCACGGCATCACCAGCCAGGGGATCGAGGTGCCCTATAGCGTCGAGGCCGGCGAGGCTTTCCTGCTGGCGGCCGACGATGCCTACGCCGCGGTCGATGCCATCGTCTACGAGACCAAGAACTTCCGCGGCCAGCGCATCGAGGCGGTCGCGGACGAAGCAAAAAACTGATCGGCTGGGACAGCCAGCACGGTGCCGCGGTGAAGGACTGGCAGGACCGGGCCGCGCGCGGCGACGACTGGGCTTTTAGGCGCCTGCTGTCCCGGCCAGTGCTGACGGTGGAGGCGGAGCCTTATTGGCAGTCTTTTACTTATCTCTCCCGCGATCGCACTTACCTGGCGCTGAGCCTGAGCATGGCCGGAGGTCTAAAGCTGCCCCAGCCGATCCCGCGAGAGAGCATCAGGAAAGAAGGTAACCGTCGTGGTTACCGGGGGGACGGCCTGGACGATTTTACCGAGATCGTCGCGTCGATCGACGATGCGTTCGTTCAGGACGATGTCCTAAAACAGGCTGCGGCGGCAAAGGCCGGCGCCGACCGTGCCCGCGGCAGGCGGTGATCGATGGCCGAAGAAACCAAGATCATCCGGCTGATCATCGACAGTTCTAAGGCGGTCGACGGCGGCCGGGCGGCCCAAAGAGCCCTCGAACAGATCGAGCGTCAGACCGGATCGATGGATGCCGCGCTTGCGCGCATGGAAAAGGGCTTGGTCTCGGTCGGCACGGCGATCAAGGCACATCTTGCCCTGTACCTGGCCGAGGCTGCCACCCGCCTCCTGGACATGGGCAAGTCCGCGCTCGAAGCGGCCGCGAACCTCGACGAACTGGCCGAGCAGCTGGGCACCACCGCGAAGTTCCTGCAGGGCGCCCAGTTCGCGGCGGTCCAGGCCGGCGTGAAAATGGAGCAGCTCGAAACCGGCTTCTCCAAGTTCTCGCAGAAGATGGGCGAGGCGGCCGACGGTTCCAGGGAGATGATCGAGGCGCTGGACCGCATCGGTGTCAAAAACCTCGACGTCCAGGGCAAGCTGCGGCCCACCGAGGAGCTGATGCAGGACGTGGCGGCGGCCATTCTTGCCCTGGAAGACCCGGCCAAGCGCTCGGCCGCCGCCGTGGAGTTCTTCGGCAAGGCCGGCGCGCGGATGCTGCCGATGCTCAGGGATATCGCCGATGGCGCGGATGTCATGGGCGTAAAAGCCGCTGGTGCTGGTGCCATGATCGAAGAGCACACCATCAAGCGCCTGGACGAGCTGGCCGATGCGTCCGAGCGTGCAAAACTCAAGATGCGGGCCTTCTTCGCCAACACCGCCGTCGACCTTCTGGATTGGGCGGCGAAGAACGAAATCACCCTCAACATGGTCACCTTCGGGCTCTACGGCCTGATCAAGAACCTCGACAAGATCGGTCCGGCCTTCGATCAGCTCACCACCCGGATGGGAGACTGGGTGGCCAGCGCACGCGGCATGATGGATGACGTGGCGGGCGTGGGCGTGCGAGGGGCTGCGATGTTCGTCGAAGCCTTCCGCTCCCTGCCCGAGCTGCTAGGCAGGCTCTTCACCGATGGCATGAATGCGGCCATCGCGGCCACCGAGCGTGGCGTCAACTACCTCAATGCCAAGCTCGCCGAGAAGGCGCCCTGGCTTGCCCGTCAGCTCGGGTCGACCGGCGGCATGGTGGAGTTCGGGCGGCTCGAAGGTGGCGGCGCGAGCGTGGGGGATTATGGCCAGCGGATCCGCGGCGCCGGCGATGCGGCCGCCGACCAGTTCTCGGCCAGCCGTCCCGACTACCAGGCCGAACTGAACCAGCGGCGCCGGATGGCCTTCGACCAGTGGTTCGCGGTGCAGGAGTCCAAGGGCGTCGGCCAGGACACGCCGAACACCACCGGCGCCGGCCTGTCCGGTATCAAGGGTGCCGGGCAGGACGTTGAAGACCGGATCGGCAAGCTCCGCCGCGACACCGCGCGCGCGGTTGAGGCAGCGCAATCCCGGGCCGATGCCTCGGTGCAGGGCGGCCGCGCGGTGGCCGACCTGGAAGCGCATTTTAAGGCGCTCAAAGAGGCGCAGGACGCTTACGGCAAGACCGCCGACGCCAACAAGGAAGGCGTGGCCCGGCTCACCGCCGAGATTGAAAAGCAGGTCGCGGCCACGGAGAAGCTGAAAAACCTCGCGGCGTTCAACCTCGAAACCGAGGCGCTGGAAAAGCAGAACGTGATCCTCGAAGCCGAGAACCGCCTGATCAACGCGACGGTGGAAGACCGCACCCGTGAGATCGCGCTGATCAGGCTCAAGCAGGAGATCGAAGCCAAGGGCCTCGACGCCAACGACCCGAAGGAAAGGGAAGCGATCGCGCGGCGTGGCGAAGCCATCACGCAGAACGAGCGCCTGAAGGCTCAGGGCGAAGAACTCAGGAAGGCCAACGAACTGTGGACCGAGCCGCTCAAGAGCGCATTGCAGTCCATCCAGAGCACGGCCGCCGACATGTTTGACTCGATGCTGGAGAAGGGCACATTCAGCTTCGAGGAAATCGGCAAGGTCGGCCAGCGCATCGTCCGCCGCATGGTGGCGGAGTTCGCCGCACTCGCGGTCATTCGGCCGATGCTGGGCGGCGTGGTCGGCGGGCTTTCGGCCATTGGCCTGGTGAGCCCGGCCACGGCTTCCAGTCTCGGCTATGGATCCACGGGTGGCAGCGGCGGCGGCTACTCCATGCCGGGCTTGGGCGGGTTTGGCAGCGGCACGGGGAGTTTCGAACTGCCGTCGTGGCTCGGCGGCGGCTCCATCGGCAACCTCATGGCCTCGACGCCCTTTGCATCGGCAGCGCCGGCGGGCGGCTTCGCCAGCATCGAGGCGCTGATGGCGTCGGGGCAGGCAGGCTCCAGCGCGGGATGGGCGGCAGGCGGGTTAGGCGGTGCAGTGCAGGGCCTGTCCGTCGGCAGCATGTTGGGGGCCGGGCTCGGTATCGGCATGGGGGCTTACAGCCTGGCCACGTCGAAGAACACCGCGCAGACCATCGGCGGCATCGGCCAGATGATCGGTGGCGGCATGATGCTGATCCCCGGCATGCAGATTCCCGGCATGGTCGTCTCCGCCTTGTCGGCGATCCTTCCCAGCCTGTTCGGCGGCGAGGAATACAAGTGGGCCCCACTGGCCGGCGCCAATGTGCAGTTCAATCCCGGCGCCGGGGGCTATTCCAGCACGGCCACGCAACAGCTCGGCGGCGCGTCGATTGCTGGCCAGTACGCCGGAGTCGGGCAGACGCTGGATGCTTTCTTCAAGGCCGCGGGCGGCATCACGGATGCGAGCAGGGCCTTTGGCGCGGCCATCTGGCAGAACCAGCGCGAGGGCACTGTATCGACCTACGAGATCAGCCCGTCGCAGGGCTCGCACCAGCTGAGCGAAGGCAGCGGCGATCAGTCGGCCGCCGTCGATCGCATGATCGCCAAGGTGTTTTACAATTCCATCCAGAACAACGCGGCGATGAACGCCTCGCCCACGCTGCGCACCGCATTCTCCAACCGCGAGCCCACGACCACCGCGCAAATTTCCAGCCTGTTCGATCTCATCAAGGCCTACGACCAGCTGGGCAAGGAGACCTCTTCGGCCGAGAAGGCGCTAAAAGCCATCAGCGACAGCTTCGCGTCCCTGACCTCGGGCGCCAATGAGTGGGGCCTGGCACTGGCGCCGATCGAGGCCGAGCAGAAGAAGCGGACGATCCGCACGGCGCAGGACTTTATCGACAATATGCTCGATCCGCTGGCGCTGCAGATGCGCGCCCTCGACGACCAGCGCAAGGAAGCGCTCGCCAGCGCGGAATACATCCGCGACAACATCAAAGACGTCTACGTCGACGTAGCGAAGGTCGCCGAGTACTACACGCGGAAGGAGGCCAATCTCAAAGAGCAGTTTTATGGCCAATCCGTAAGCCAGCTGCAGGATGCGATCCGTCGCCTCAGCCTGGGCGACCTCGCCAACCTCTCGCCCACCACCATGCTGACCGGCGTGCGGGCGACCTACCAGGCCACCGTCGCGCAGGCCAGATCGGGCGACAGCAGTGCCATCGCGCGGTTGGCCAGCGAAGGCACGAACTATGCCACCGTCGCCCGGCAAAACTACGCCAGCAGTCCAGAATACCAGGCCATCCTCGAAGGGATCAGGTCGGACCTCGCCGAGGTCCAGTCCGCCATCCAGACGCCAGGCGCCGACGGCGCGGCGCTGAACAATAGCCCGGCCTCCCAGGCCGCTCTGGCCGCCAACGAAACGCTGCGCCAGATCGTCCAGGTCCAGAGCGTCCAGATCGAAGACCTCCGCAACATGGTGGCCTCACTGGTCGCCCAGCTGCAGCGCGTCGCCGTCAATCAGGCTGCCTGATGGCCGAGCCGATCTATCAATACGCCGCGCCGCCATTCGCCTTCGGCGCGATTGACGATGTAGTACCGTTCGCCTTCGTCATCGACACCGGCGTCGATGCCCTCGGTCTCGGCGCTCACGAGGGCAAGGCGCTGCTCATGGTGGCCGCGCCGCTCGATCCCGCCGCCATCGTCAGTACCCCGGCGCCGCCGTACCCGTTTGGCGACGTCGATAGCTACAGCCCGC
>CANJHI010000264.1 GCA_947474005.1 Alphaproteobacteria bacterium
AAGCGGGTGGGGGCCGGCGTCGCGCGCTCCGATGGCGAGGTGCTGGCGTCGAACAGGTAACTGGTGCCGACCGCGGACTGGCTGACGCGCTCGCCATAGGCGTTTGCGAGCGCATGCAAGGCGCGCCAGTCCGTGCAGTGGCCGGCGATGAAGTAGCCGACATCGAACGGCTTTAATCCATCGACCGTCTGCGGGATGAGATGCTCCATGACGCCGCCGAGATGGAGTCCGCCCATCACGGCGTGGATCGGCGTGTCCGGAAACTGGCGGCGGACTTCGGTGCAGACATTGACAATGCCGGCATGTGAGCAGGCGCTGAACACCACGAGGCCGAGATCGCGCACGTTCACGACCAGCATGCGCTCGTCCATCAGGAAGGGGTCAGGCCGCCACTCCTCTGAGTTGTCGCGCCGGCAGAGATGATCCTGGCGGCCGGTCTCGAACGCGGTCACGCGGGGAATCTCGCCGCTGTAGTAGAAGTGGCCGTCGAGGAGGGTGCGGGATTGGCCGTCATTGACGACGCGCGCGCCGCGCGTTTCCATCTCTGCCGGCGTTGGAACACGCTGGGCGGGGAAGATCGTGCCGTTCTGCAGCAGCACGCCGCGTTCGTTGAACATGTCGGGGTTGACGTGGACCGCAACGCTGTTGCGGCCACGACGGGCGACGATGGCATCGAGCGCCGCCGGCAGCGCGCCCATGTGATCCCAATGGCCGTGCGTCACGGCGATTTCCTCGACCTGGCCGAGATCGACGCCGAGGTTGCGGCAGTTGCGCATGAAGGCCGCGCCTTCGGTGCCGGTGTCGAACAGCAGGGTATGCCCGGTGGCGCCGCGGCGGGTCCTCAGGCGCAGCCCGTAGCCGAGATTGGCGACGAGCAAGGTCTCACCCGAGATTTCCTTCGCGCCCGCCAGCATGACATTGGCGAGCTCCGACACGGCGAAGGAGGGCTTGCTCGCGTAGGTGTCGCTCACATTGTCGGTGATGACCTCGACCTGCAGAGAATCGACTGCGGCGAGCGGGGACGTCATGTCGTCTGCAGGAACTTCAGCAACAGCCGATTGACCTCGTCCGCCTGCTCCTGCTGCACCCAGTGGCCGGCGCCTGGGACCAGATGGATTTCCTTCATGTTGGTGCAGGCGCTCTTCTGCATCCGCGCCAGCGCGCCCGGCGACTGGTAGTTGCCCCAGTCACTCGCACCGGAGATGAAGGTCGAGGGCTGGTCGATGGTGCGGCCGGTGAAGGCGGCATATTCGCGCTCGACGAGACCCGTGGTGCGCACGCGATACCAGTTGAGCCCGCCCTGGAAGCCGTTGCGCTGGTACTCGTCGCTATAAACTTTCAGGTCGGCCTCGGTCAGCCACTTGTTGGCCGCGATCTCGGCCGCGCTCGGCATCTCCTTGGCCACCGTCTCGGCCATGCCTTCCGCAAGGTCCATGATGTAATAGGTCGGCATCTTGGCCAGCTCTTCGGCGATCCAGCCTTTCAGCTCGTACGGCTTGTTGGCTTTCCAGTCGGCGCTCTTGTGATGGTAGTAGGCGCGCAGGAAATCGTGCACGCCCTGCTTGGCGTGCCACTGGTTCCCGTTCGCCTCGCGCGTCGACTGGTACCATTGGTAATGCTTGCGCGGCCGCGGCAAGGCGGCGAGGGCCGCATGGAAATCGGCGGGCTTCGGGGCCGCGGGCTTGCCGTCAGTATCGAACGGCACCGCGGGCGGTCCGCCGAACGGGGCGCTCATCAGCACCATGCGCTTAAAGATGTCGGGCCGAACCAGGGCGTGGAACGAGGCGGCGCCGGCGCCGAAATCGTGGCCGACCACGGCCTCGGCGGTGCGATGGCCCAGCGCATAGAGCACGCCGATCGCCTCGCGCAGCAGCATCATGAAGCGAAAGCTCGAGAGGTCGGCGTCGAAGTCGGCACTCCAGCCCGTGGTACGGCCGTAGCCGCGCTGGTCCGGCGCGATGGCGTGATAGCCCGCGGCGGCAAGGGCCGGCAATTGCTTGCGCCAACTGAAGGCGAGTTCGGGAAAGCCGTGCAGCAGCAGCACGGCCGGCCGCGGCTTTCCTCCAGCGGGCGTTTCGAAGCCGGCTTCGAGCACGTGGATGTCGAGGCCGTTGATGCCGGGCAGGATGCGGCTGCGCACGCCGGTGGGAAGGACAGAAGAGGGGAGAGGTTCCATGGCGTCCATGTTAGGCTAGCCGCGTCGAAAAAGGCAGGCCGGTGTGGTTTAGCCCGGCGCTTTCGTCCGCCATGCGGGCGGCAGTCCTGTCGGACGCGGCGGGTCGCTTGAACCTGGTGCGTCCTTGTCCCACGACCTCGCGCCCACGCAATCCCGCGCCGGCGAAAAGAGGGAACGTGGATCATGCAGCAGCAGATTTCAGTCATCACGCTCGGCGTCGCCGACCTGGCACGCTCGAAGCGCTTCTACGGCGAGGGTTTTAGCTGGAAGCCCGTGTTCGAGACGCCGGATATCGTCTTCTACCAGATGAACGGCCTGATGCTGGGTACCTGGCGCGCCGAGGCCCTGGCCGAGGACACCGGACGTGTCGGGCTAAAACCCGGCGCCTTCAGCCTGGCGCACAACGTGGCGACACAAGCCGATGTGCAGCCGCTGCTCGACCGGCTCGTGAACTTTGGCGGCAAGATGCTGCGCGCGGCCGATGCGCCTCCCTACGGCGGCTTCCGCGGCTATGTCGCCGATCCCGACGATCACGCCTGGGAGATCGCATTCAACCCGGCCTGGCCGATCGACGCCGAGGGCCGGGTGACGTTTGGGACGTAAGACAAGGATCCCTCGCTGACGCTCAGGATGACAAAGGTGTTGTCATCCTGAGCGCAGCGAGGGATCTTTCATTTAAATTCAACTTAATGGTTGAATGTTATTTTCACATTCTATATATTAAACCTTATGGTTGAACAGAACGCCGCCGCCCTCGATCGCGTCTTCCGCGCCCTGGCCGATCCCACCCGCCGCGCCATGCTGCGGCGGCTGGCCGGCGGCGAGCGCAGCGTGGGTGAGCTCGCGGAACCCTTCGACATGTCGTTCGCCGCCGCCGCCAAGCACGTGAAGGTGCTGGAGGGGGCGGGGCTTCTCAGCCGGACCATCGAAGGCCGAACCCATCGCTGCCGCCTCGAGGCGCGGGCGCTCGCCGAGGCCGACCGATGGATCGCCTACTACCAGCGCTTCTGGACGGGCCGCCTCGACGCCCTGGAGACCGCGCTGCTGCGTCACAAGCAAGCCAAGAGGAGCCGCAAATGACCGATACCGACTATGACCGCGTCGTCGCGCCTGCCGAGGTGCGTTTCGAGCGCCTGCTGCCTGGCCCGATCGAGACGGTGTGGGAATTCCTCGTCGATTCCGACAGGCGCGGCCAATGGCTGGCCAGCGGACCGATGGAGCTGAAGGAGGGCGGCGCGGTCGAGCTGCGCTTCCAGCATCGCGATCTGTCGCCGCATAAGGTGGCGCCGCCCGAACGCTACAAGGAAATGGACGAGAAGGGCCACCTCAGCCGGGAGCGCGTGCTGCGTGTCGAGCCGCCGCGGCTCCTTGTGATCTCCTGGGGAAAATCGGACGTGACGTTCGAGCTGGTGCCCGAAGGCAAGAACGTGCGGCTGATCCTCACGCACCGCCACTTGCCCACGCGCGCGGAGATGGTCCAGACCTCGGGTGGTTGGCACACCCACCTCGACATACTGGTCGAGCGCGCCAACGGCCGCGTGCCGAAGGCCTTCTGGACAGTCTTCGGTGATATCGAGGGCGCGTACGAGAAGCGCTACCCGCTCTAGTTTACGGGCCTTTCTTGCTTACGGGTGATCGGCGATCTGGGGACCGAATTTCAAGCTCTCTTCGCTGAACACCAGCAGGCTGCGCGCCTTGGTCTCGCGGTCGAGGCAGCTCTGAAACCCGGCACTCGCGGGCTCGAGCCCGTAGGCCTGGCAGGCCTCGCGCGCTTCCGCTGTCACACGCGCATAGGTGCGGCCGATCTGCGGGTCGCCCCATTCGATAGCCCGCTCGGCCTGAAACAGGCAGTAGTCGTAGCCCGGCGATGCGGGTTTGACGCCCTGCTCGCGGCAGATGCGGGCCGCCTGAACCTCGGCGGACGCCGGCGGCACCGGCGGGGCGAGCAACGCCACCCCTGCGAGGACGACAATGGCGCCGAACGCCACGCTGGCGTGGAACTGGCTGTGAGTCATGGCTCCCTCCATTTCCGGAAAAAGACGAAGTTGTGAGATGGCAACGCTGCACGGCTGTCCCGGGTTGCCTCCTGAGCCGGCCTTTCGGATCCGGCCCTTTCCGTGGTTCCCTGCCGGGAAGATTTATTTTCAGGACGGACAAGTTGGCGTGAAACGACCCGATCTCAGCTGGAATGCGCTGCGCGCCTGGATCCGACCGTATCGGGTGCAGCTGGCCCTCACCCTGCGCATGACGATCGCCGCCGTTCTGGGGCTGGTCCTGGCCCAGGCGCTCAGCCTGCCGATGCCGCTGTGGGCCGTGCTCACCGCGCTCATCGTGACCCAGATGAGCGTCGGCCGGTCGCTCAAAACCTCGGTCGACTATCTGGTCGGCACGATCGGCGGCACGGCCTATGGCGGCGCGCTGGCGCTCCTGATCCCGCATGCGAGTGAAGGTGCGCTGCTGGGCGTCCTGGTGTTGGCAGTGGCGCCGCTCGCCCTGGTCGCGGCGATCAAGCGCAACCTCAATGCCGTGCCGGTGTCGTCGATCATCGTCGTGCTGATGCCGGCGATCACCCATGCCAGTCCGCTCGATGCCGCGATCAATCGGGTCTACGAGGTCGGCTTGGGCGTGGTCGTCGGCCTGCTGGTGACGTTCCTGGTGTTGCCGGCGGGCGCGCACCGGCAGGCGCGTGCCGTGGCCGCCCGCACGCTCGACCTATTGGCACAGAGCCTCGGCATGACCCTATCGGTGCCGGCCGGCCATCAGGACCGCGCCCGCTTGGCGCAGATCTACGACACGATCAGCCTGGCGCTGTCCGACCTGATCACGAGTGCCGCCGAGGGCGAGCAGGAACGCTCGGCCCGGCTGTCGGCCGAGCCCGATGCGAGCCCG
>CANJHI010000265.1 GCA_947474005.1 Alphaproteobacteria bacterium
CTCCGAAGGGCGCCGGCACATGGCATCTGCCCGCGGGAAGCGCCGGCTGCCTGGCGCGGGTGCCAGATCAGCATGACAACGTCCCCACCGGGCAACAAGTTGCGCCCGGCACAACCCTTCGTGAGCGGGCCTCCGTGAACGAGCCTCCGTGAGTGGGAGAGCCGGACTACGCCTGACGCGACAGGGCGCTCACAATGGGGCAGAGATCGACACTACCTTGTCGCGAACAGGCCGACACCAGCGGCGCCAGCATCGCTTCCAGACGTGCGAGGTCGTCGCGCCGGCGACGGATGTCCAGGAGATGACGCTGGGCCACATCATGGACGTCGCCGCAGGTGCTCGATGATTTGTCGGTCATGTCGAGCAGTTCGCGGATGGCCGGCATCGAGAAGCCCAGTTCCTGCGTCCGCTGGATGAACGTCACGCGGGCAATATCGTCGATCCGGTAGAGCTGCAGTCCGCCGGCCGCCCGCCGCGGTTTATCGATCAGGCCCAGCCGTTCGTAGGCACGGATGGTGGCAGCGTCGACCCCGGCCTGTTCGGCCAGAGCACCAAGGGCAATCGTCGCAAGCGCGGACATGACGGCTTCGCCTCAGGATTGTGGTTCGGAGCCTCCCGAACCGGGACGGCTTTTGAACACTGGCAGCGCCCCAGACGGCCGTCCAGATGCAGTCAATTCGGGAGTTCGCAGACCGATGCCGGCGCCCGTCCGCCGTCAGCGTCCACGCTGCTGCGCCGCGACCGCGCGGCGGTATTGGGCCGCGAACCCGGCGAGGCTCTGCTGGAAGGGGCCGGCCATGTTGTCGTTCTGCAGGCTGATCTGGACCGTGATCTGCGACCCGGTAAGCATCTGCTGCAGAAGTTCGGCCGACTTCTCCTGCACGTAGGAGCAGACCCCACTGCCGGCGCAGATCTCGGTGGAAATGAAGGGATTGCTGTCGACCTGCAGGCTGGCGCGCTGGCCCACGCCATCGGCCACGACCGTGAGCGTGGTGTAGGCCGCCGAATAGCTCAGGATCAGGAACGTGCCCATCAGGTTGTTGGGCCCGCCGTCGATCATGTTGGACACGGTGCAATCGAGGCCGCGCTCGGTGTTGCAGTTCATCACCCATTGATCGGGCGGCTGGTTCTGGCCCATGCCCTGGGCGGCCACGGGAGACGCCATTGGAGACGCAAGGGCCAGGATACCGGCCGCGACGAGAATGGATCGAAACATGGACTGCACGCCCCCTACCTTCGTTTGCCAACACAATGCGTGACCCCTATGTAGCCCCGAGTTTCATCGCCGACAAAGCAACAGTTACCGAGGAGATACCGAAAGATGTCCGACACCATCAAACTCGCAGCCTTCTGTGGCAGCCTGCGCAAGGGCTCGTTCAACCGCCTGGCGCTCGCCGCCTTCACCGAGCGGCTGCCGGCCGGCGTCGCGCTGTCGACGATCGAGATCGGTGACTGGCCGCTCTACGACGCCGACGTGCAGGCCAAGGGCTTTCCCGCCGGGGTGGAGGCCGCGCAGAAGGCCATGCTCGAGGCCGACGGCATCGTGTTCGCGACCCCGGAATACAACTATTCGGTCTCGGGCGTGCTGAAGAACGCCATCGACTGGCTGTCGCGCATGACCCCGCAGCCCTTCGCCGGCAAGCCGATCGCCATGTTCGGCGCCGCCGGCGGCCCGCTCGGCACGGCGCGTGCGCAGTATCACCTGCGCCAGATGATGGTGTTCCTCGACGGCCGGCCGGTGAACAAGCCGGAAGTCATGATCGGCGTCGCGCACACCAAGTTCGTCGACGGCAAGTTCACCGACGAGGTGGGTGCCAAGCTGCTGGCCGACCTCGGCGCCTCGCTGGCGCTCGCGATCCGGCAGGCCAAGGCGGCGGCGACGGTTAAGTAGATTGCAAGACGCTCGTGACACCAACGTTGTCATCCTGAGTCGCGCGGGGTAACCCCCGCGCTTAAGCGAAGGATCCTTCGGCTTCGCCTCAGGATGACAAAGGACGATGACCCAGAACATCTACGACAACGACGCGTTCTTTTCGGGTTACAGCCAGCTGCCGCGCTCCGTCGAGGGTCTCGACGGAGCGCCGGAATGGCCGGCTCTGCGCGCGATGCTGCCGGCGATGCGTGGTCTCAAGGTCGTCGATCTCGGCTGCGGCTTCGGCTGGTTCTGCCGCTGGGCGCGCGAAGCCGGCGCCGCGTCCGTGCTGGGCCTCGACGTTTCAGAAAACATGCTGACGCGCGCCCGCGCGACGTTGCCGGATCCGGCGATCGTCTATGAGCGTGCCGACCTCGATCGCCTCTCGCTGCCCGCGGGATCGTTCGATCTCGTCTACAGCTCCCTCACCCTGCACTACCTGGAAAACCTAAAGGCGCTGTTCGCCGCGGCCCATCGCGCGCTGGTGCCCGGCGGCCATCTGGTCTTTTCCGCCGAGCACCCGATCTACACCGCACCCAGCCACCCGGGCTGGTCCAAGGACAAGACCTGGCCGCTCGATCGCTATCTGGAAGAAGGCCCACGCTCCACCGACTGGCTGGCCAAGGGCGTGATCAAGCAGCACCGCACGATCGGCACCTATCTCAACCTCGTGCTCGAAGCCGGCTTCACGCTGACGCACCTCGAGGAATGGGGACCGACCGATGCGCAGATCGCGGCCCACCCGGAATGGGCCACCGAACGCCAGCGCCCGCCGTTTCTTCTGGTGAGCGCGCGGCGCTAGACGGCCTTTGTCTTCACATGCTCGGGCTGCACGCCCAGCCCCAGCACGCGGGCCGGAAGGCGGCGCAGCAACGCGAAGCGGTTGAGCATCCGGACCGGCCACGGCGGGCGCAGCGGGCGTGTGCCGGCAAGTGTCGGCGCGATCATCCGGTTCTGCAGGAATACCTGGATGGCCTGCGTCGCCTTCACCGGCCACATGCGATATTTCTGCACCGCCTCAAGATCTGCATCAGTGAGCCGGCCCTCCTTGAGCGGCGCGGTCAGCATATTCGAAGTGGCAACGGCATCCTGAACGGCGATGTTCACGCCGACGCCGCCGATCGGCGACATGGTGTGGGCGGCGTCGCCGATGCACAGCACACCCGGCCGCCACCATTTCTCCAGCCGCTCGACGCCAACCGTCAGCAGCTTCAGGTCGTCGACCGACGCCAGTTCATGGACGCGATCGGCGAGGAACGGCATGAGCTGGGCGAGCCGGGTGCGGAACGGCTCGATGCCGGCGGCCTTCATCTTTTCGGCCGATCCCTTGGCGATGACGAAGGCACACTGCCAGTAGTCGCCGCGGTCGAGCATCACCAGGATGCTGCCGGTGTCGAAGCGGCCCATCGTCTCCGCCGTGTCGCTGGGCTTGTGCGTCATGCGGAACCACAGCACGTCCATCGGCGCGCCCAGCACATTGACCTTGAAGCCGGCGCTCTCGCGCACGGTCGAATGCCGGCCGTCGGCGCCCACCACGAGATCGGCGCGGATCTCCTGCGGCTGGCCCTCGACGGTGGCGCGCACGCCCACCACCTTGCCGCCCTCCTCGATCAGCCCGCCGGCCTCGGCGTTCATCAGCAGCGTGAAGGCGGGATAGCGCTTGCCCGCAGACGCGAGGAAATCGAGGAAGTCCCATTGCGGCATCATGGCGATGTAGGGCGCACGCACCGGCAGATGCGAGAAGTCGGCGACCTGCACCCTCTCCTCGCCGAACTGGGCGCCGAAACGCGACACCTTCTGATGCGGCAGCTTGAGGAACTCGTCGAGCAGGCCGAGTTCATCCATCACGTTCAGGGTCGAGGGATGGACGGTGTCGCCGCGGAAATCGCGCAGGAAGTCACCGTGCTTCTCGAGCACCACGGCCTTCACGCCGGCGCGCGCCAGCAGGAAGCCCAGCATCATGCCGGCCGGACCGCCACCGACGATGCAGCATTGGGTATTGATGCTCGTCATGCCCGTCTCTCCGGCGCCGCCTGTCGCATCGTGGCGCAAGGCAATGCTTCGGTCCACGCCGAAGGACACGCGGAAACCGGCGTGCTACGGGACCCGCCTCATGTCCTCCCGCCTGCCGCTCCTGTTGTTGCTGATCGCGGTGACCTGCCTCAGCCAGTTCTACCGCGTCTCCAACAGCGTGATCGCGCCGGAGCTCACGCGCGACCTCGGCCTGTCCGCGCGCCAGCTCGGCTGGGCGGGCAGCGCCTTCTTCTTCGCGCTCTTTGCCGTGCAAATCCCCGTGGGCCTGTGGTTCGACCGCTTCGGCGCGCGGCGCACGGTGGCGGCACTGTCGCTGCTGGCCATGGCGGGCTCGCTGTGGATCGCGCGCGCGACAGATGCCACCGACCTCATCGCCGGCCGCGCCATCGTCGGCGTGGGCTGTGCCGCCTCGTTCATGTCGGTGGTGTTCCTGTGCTCGCGCTGGTTCGCACAGGCGAGACTCGCGACAACGCTGTCGTGGGTGTTCGCCGCCTCCAACATCGGCACGCTGGCGGCGGCCACGCCGCTGGCCTGGATCGCCGCCACGATCGGCTGGCGCCACGGGTTTTTAGGTCTCGCGGCCGTAACGCTGCTGGTGGCGGTGGGCTTCCTCGTCTTCGTGCGCGACCGGCCGCCGGAGCATCGCGCGCCCGAAGCCGCCAAGGAAACGCCGGCCGAAATCCTGCGCGGCCTGTGGGAAGTGTGGCGCACGCCGGGCCTCGGGCCCGTGCTGTCGATGCATTTCTTCGCCTACGCCACCATGCTGACGGTGCTGGGCGTGTGGGGCGGGCCTTATCTTTACGACGTGCACAAGCTCGACGGCGTGGCACGCGGCAACGTGCTGCTGGCCATGGGCGTGGCGCAGATCCTGGGCATCCTGGCCTATGGGCCGATGGACCGCGTGCTGCGCTCGCGCAAAAAGGTGGTGTTCGGCGGAGCCGCCATCTCGATGGTGCTGCTTGCGATCATGGCGGCGCTGGCCAATCCGCCGCTGTGGCTCGCGGTCGTGCTGCTGGTCGCCTTCTGCTTCTTCTGCGCCTACGGCACGGTGATCGTGGCCCAGGGACGCGGACTGTTTCCCGACCGGCTGGCCGGCCGCGGCGTCACCACCGTCAA
>CANJHI010000266.1 GCA_947474005.1 Alphaproteobacteria bacterium
GTTCGGTCACCGCAAACAGTTCAGGCCGCGCGACGCTCGTAGCGATGGTGCAGGCCAGGGCGTTGCCGGCGCAGAACGGTCACCCGATGTCGCAGGGCGACAAGTTCGAGCTCCTGGGTGAGGCGATTACGAAACCGGAACGAGAGCGGGGAACCGAGGGCGGACAGAAGCGCGAGCATGCCGATGACGGTATGACTGCGGCGCCGGAAACTCTGTGCTTTCTTGGCTTTTTGGAGTTTTGAGTAAGGACAGGGAACGGTTGGTCGCGATGGTTGGTCGCGATTTCACAAAATGTCGACAATAAAGCCTCCGCCATGAAGGAATGTCTCGCATGATGCCGCGCCGCCAGCTCTCTGCCCTCATCGCCGGCCTTAGCTTGGCCGTCCCGGCCCTGGCACAGACCCGCCCTGTGGTCGCGGTCGGTCAATCCGCCGCCGCTCTCCGCGCCCAGGCGCTCGGCCGGCGCCTGACCATCGCCACGGTGGTGAAGGTGGGCGGCATCGCCTGGTTCGACCGTATGCACGCCGCAATTCGCCAATTCGGCGTCGATACCGGCCACGAGATGATCATAGCATCCCCCGCCCGCGCCGAGCCCGCCGCCCAGATCGCGGTGATCGAACAGATGATTGCCCGCCGGGTGGATGCGATCTGCGTCGTCCCGGTGGCGGTGGAGCGGCTTGAGGACGTGCTCCAGCGAGCCCGCGCCGCCGATATCGCCGTTATCGCGCATGAGGCTAGCACGCTCGACCACGCCGATATCATCCTGGAAGCCTTCGACAACCGCGCCTTCGGCGCCCTTATGATGCAGGAGCTCGGGCTGCGGCTGAACGGGCAGGGCCAGTATATCTCCATGGTCGGCAGCCTGCAGACGGGCACGCATATGGAATGGGTGAACGCGGCCGTCACCTATCAGCGCCAGCGCTTCCCCGGTATGCGCGAGGCAGGCCCGAAGATCGAGATCTTCGAGGATGCCGATGTGGCACACCGCAGGCTGGCCGAGGCGCTGGCCACCAATCCCGACATTCGCGGCGTGATCGGCGCGCCAATGTCCGCTGTCGTCGGCACCGCCCGGCTGATCGCCGAGCGCAACCTGCGCGGCCGGCTGCATTTCGCGGGCACGGGCCTCGTCTCGCTGGTCGGACCGCAGCTCCGCAACGGGGACCTCACCTCGATCCAGTTCTGGGACCCGGCGGCGACCGGCTATGCCATGGCGCTGCTTGCGGCGATGAAGCTGGCCGGGCAGGGCGACCGCATCCAGGCGGGGCTCGACCTCGGCCTCGAAGGCTATCGCGGCCTGGTGGCGCCCGATCCGTCGCGCCCGCTGCTGCTGGCCGGCCGCGGCTGGTCCGTCGCGACGCGGGAGAACATGGACCAGTTCGACTTCTGAACGGCGCCGATCTCACCCAAAGAGGTGGATCGTGGCACAAGCTTTGCGAGAGTTGTTGTGCGGCAACGTCTTTCGTGAAGCCAAGGAGTAGCCCCGATAACGACAGGACCCGGCTGCGTTTTGCCGGAGTTCGGTCGAGCCCCCGTCGGTGTCCGGCGGGCGATGCGCGAGAACGGCCTGCTCGCACCGCATCCGCGGACGCCCATAGCTCAACCCCATGGCCAGCTCGTGGTCACGCGGAGGCTCTATTCTTACTGAGTCAGAAAGGTGAGTCAGAAGGCCGCGGCTCGTGTTTGGCGGGAGAGCCTGGATGGGGCTTCAAGGTTCGGACGGCAGCGACGGTCGCTTTTCGAGATACGTCAAGGGTTTGGCCAGCGTGATCAGCCACGCGGATCGGGTCAAGCCGCTGCTCGATTACTACACCGGCCTGCTGATGCCGTACGAGCGCAAGAGCGTGGAGCCGATGGCGGCGGTGACATCGCCGGCGCGGACGGCGGCGCAGCATCAATCGTTGCTGCATTTTGTCGGCCAGGCTTCATGGTCGGACGAGAAGGTACCGGCGAAGGTGTGCGAGACGGTGTTGCCGGCGATCGAGCGGGCTGGCCCGATCGAAGCCTGGATCATCGACGACACCGGCTTTCCGAAGAAGGGCAGGCACTCGGTCGGGGTGGCACGGCAATATTCCGGCCAGCTGGGAAAGCAGGGCAACTGCCAGGCGGCGGTCTCGCTGTCGATTGCCAACCGCGGGGCCAGCCTGCCGGTTCGATAAGCTGTCCGTGCGGCGTGCGGTCGGCTGCGTGGTCCTCAGCCCGCCTGAAACTTGGGCTTCGTCCTGTGGTACCGTTCACGCTGTTTCGGAGGTCATCTGGGGAATGTCGGCTCACATGTTTAGGAATTCGATCGGCGCCGCCTTGGCGCTCCTGGGCGCTTCGGTACTCGCCGTGGCACCAGCTTCGGCCGGCAAGACCTTCGACGCGGTGAAGGACAAGGGCTTCGTCCAGTGTGCCGTGAACAACGGCCTGGCGGGCTTCTCCTTCGCCGACAGCCATGGCAAGTGGACCGGCCTCGACGTCGATCTCTGCAAGGCGATTGCCGCGGCCATGTTCGGCGATGCCGAGAAGACCAAGTTCACCCCGACCACGGCGCAACAGCGCTTCGTGGCGCTGCAGTCGGGCGAGGTCGACGTCATCACGAGCACCGCGACGCAGACCCTGCTGCGCGACACCGCGCTTGGCTTCAACATCGCCGGCGTCAATTTCTACGATGGCCAGGGCTTCATCGTGCCGACCAAAACCAACATCAAGAGTGCCAAGGAACTGAACGGTGCCACCATCTGTGTCCAGCCTGGCACGACCACGGAACTCAACCTCGCGGATTATTTCCGTGCCAACAAGATGACCTTCAAGCCGGTGCTGATCGAGAATCTCGACGAGCTGCTGCGGGCCTATGCTTCGGGGCGCTGCGATGCCTACACGACGGACGCCTCTGGACTTGCGGCGGTCCGCGTCGCTCAGCTCGCAGGCAAGGGCGAGCACACGATTCTGCCGGAGCGCATCTCTAAGGAGCCGCTCGGCCCGATCGTGCGCCATGGCGACGACCAGTGGTTCGATCTCGTGAAGTGGACCTTGATGGGCATGATCGAGGCTGAGGAGATGGGCATCACCTCGAAGAACGTCGACGACGCGCTGAAGAGCGAGGATCCCTCGGTGAAGCGCTTCCTCGGCGTCACGCCGGGCTATGGCAAGGCAGTCGGCGTCGATGAGAAGTGGATGTACAATGTCATCAAGCAGGTCGGGAACTATGGCGAGAGCTACGACCGCCACGTCGGACCGGCCACCCCTCTCAAGCTTGACCGCGCCCAGAACGCGCTGTGGACCAAGGGTGGCCTGATGTATGCCATCCCATTCCGCTAGAGCGTTATGAATTCTGGCTCATCAGGAAATCGAGTGGGTAACTCCAATGAGTAATGCGGCTTGAAAGCCCACCGGGATTGAGTTTTCCAAGTTTCACAAGGCTGCCGAATTGGGCATCATTTCGCAATGGCCAATTCATCGAAACGACAGCGGCGGCTTTGGGACACTTACACGTTCCCCGGCTTTCGTCCCCGACCCACGGTGCGCGGTGTCTTCGGTGAGCCGAAGGCGCGCATCATCACGTTGGCCCGGCGCGCAAAAAAACGGTCTGCGGGTGCTGCGCACTACTCCATCTCCCCATCCGCCCGGCAGGTTCGCATTGAGATCGTGGCGCCGGGCCACCGCCGATACCGACGCCCAGCGCTCGTACGTCTCCGCTACGATCTGCCGCTTCTCGTCTTCAGGGAGTACCAGCCGGCGGCGTTTAGCGGCGGAACCCGATCTCGAAACTAATATCTACGATCGTGTCCATCTGGGCTACGCGGACACGATCGTCGTGCACGCGGCACCCTCAATCTTCACGATCAGACCTTCAGCGTACAGGCGGCCCGCGCCGGAGGAATACGCCACGCGAAGCGATCCTGCTGCTATAATGGTGCTCGGCGACAGTCGGGGTTAAATGACGATCGCCATGTCAGCCGCGACCTGCAAGTCAGCCGCGGCCAGCAATGAAGAAAGGCCACCGCCGCCGATGCTCGTGCCCTCCTATCTGATCTTCCTGTTTGTCCTGTGCATCGTCTTCTGCAGCGCCATGCTCGGCATGTGGGTTAGCCGGCGACTGCCGGCCCACCATATGGCGGCGGAAGTTAAGTCGACTGTGTCGGTGTCCATGGCGATCGTCGGAACTATGACAGCGCTGGTGATCAGCTTTCTGATCTCCTCAGCAAACAGCTCATTCAAATCCAGCAACGACGTCATTTTTAAGATTTCCTCAGACATCAGCCAGATCGACGGATTTCTGCGCCGCTATGGGCCCGAGACCGAGCCGATCAGAGAGAGCCTGCAACGATTGACGGCCTTGGTGATCGAAGGTCTCTTCTCGGACAAGGCGAGCGGCCGGCATACCGTCGACAGTCCCGACGTCGTCCGGTCGCTCGGTGAGGTTCAGGACCGCATTCTGGCACTCAAGCCAAGTGACGATCGTCTGCGCTGGCTGAGGGCTGAGTCTCTGAATCTGGCGGCTTCCATTGGATCCGCGCGGTCGCTCATGGTCCAGCAGGAAAAGCACACCAATCTGCCGCTGGCGTTCATAGGTGCGGTCGTCGTGTGGCTGGTCGTGATCTTCGGGAGCTTTGGCTTTTTTGCGCCACGCAATGTCACGACGGTCGTGTCGCTTCTGTTGAGCACTTTTGCCGTGGCGATAGCCTTCAAGCTCATTCTGGATCTGGACCATCCCTACGACCATGGCGTTCGCTTGAGCATGCCGCCGATACACATTTCGAGTGAACCTTTGCGCCATACGCTGGAAAAGATCCGTCACCCATGATCGATTCCCACCAGCGTAAATGTGCTCTCCCCTAGTGTAGTGTCCAACCCAAAATCCGCGATGGATTTCAAGGTGAAGCAGGCACATGGATCTGAAAGCTGATTTTCAGACCTTTCCTGACGCTGCCCCAACACGTAATCCTTCACGATAGTCAGCCCGCCAGCGTAACCGTGCTCATCGCGCAGCCGCTCGAA
>CANJHI010000267.1 GCA_947474005.1 Alphaproteobacteria bacterium
CCACAAGTCCGGATCAACATGGACTTCGAGGATGATCCCCTCACCCAGTCCATGCTTCAGCAGCCGCGTCACGTCGCCGATACGCTTGCCGACATCGAGCACCTTGGGGCTGACCAGCGCGGTGACGTCACGGCCAACGCCGCGATAACCGTCAAAATTCCCAGCGCTATCGAAACTTGGATCGCCGCTGATCGAACACCACCGCGCAGGGTCTTCGCCAGCAACACGGTAAACCAGGTTACGGTATGGCTGGCGCGCGAGAGTCACACCCTCCAGTACGGCCAGTCTCGCGAAATTGTCTGGATCCGAGAAAGCAAAATCGGCGCGTGACCGGCCAATCCGGCCCGCCAGGTCCAGCCCCATCTGGGAAGTCGCAACCGAGAAATAGGTGAAGCGGTCGTTGCTGTCCGTCTCCCAGAACCAGTCCGCGCCAATGCGCGCGAAATCCTCGAAACGTCGCCCGCTGTGCATGAGAGTCCTGACAACATTTGAAGTGGTCGCAAGGTGTGGCGGGCGTTGCTTCCCCCGTGCCTCATGCGACGCGTCACGCGGTGGATGCCACGCGCGTCTTCCATCGCATTATGCATACCACAACAACAATTCCAGGCCGCCGAAGTTCCGCCAGCAGGCCGAAATAGATCGCAAGCCGTTCTTCGCCGAGCAAAGCTTTGCCGGCGCGATATGCGCATCGCCAGTGTAGGTAGATTCAACGGCGACCGGCTACGCTCTATCGTGGCTTGTCGCCCGCCAGCGTGACCCGATGCATGATGCGGCGATGGCCGTGGTAGTCGTTGATCGGGTTGTGCATGGCCGCGCGATTGTCCCAGAAGGCGAGCGAGCCTGCTTCCCAGCGGAAGCGGCAGGTGAACTCCGGCTTGACCTGGTGCTCCCACAGGAAGCGGAGCAGCGGCAGGCTCTCCTTCTCGGTCCAGCCCATGATGTGCGCGGTGTGGGCCTCGCTGGTGTAGAGCGCCTTGCGACCGGTCTCAGGATGGCTGCGCACGATCGGGTGCTCGGCCGATAAGACTTTCAGCTGCGCGCCAGCCGCCTTCATCTGGTCCTCGCGCGTCTTGGTGACCTCGGCCTTGGCCGAGGAACTCACGCCCATGAGCCCGTCGAGCGTCTGCTTCAGACCGTCCGACAGCGCCTCGTAGGCGAGGTACTGGTTGGCGAACATGGTATCGCCGCCGTAGGGCGGCACCTCGCGGGCGAGCAGCATGCTGCCCATCGGAGGCTCGGTGAGGTACGTCGTATCGGAATGCCAGATACCGCCGAAGTTGTTGCGTTCGTGCTCGAGCTTGACGACCGGCGTGATCAGCGGCGCCTCGGCTAGGCCCTTGAGTTGCGGATACTCCATCGGCGTGCCGAAGCGGCGCGCAAACGCGACCTGCTGCGCGGGCGTCGCCTGCTGGTCGCGCAGGAAGATGACGAGATGGTCGAGGAAGGCCTGGCGCATCTCGCCGACGACGTCGTCCTCGAGATCGCGCGAGATGTCGACGCCATGAATTTCCGCGCCCAGCGCTCCGGCGACCGGCCGCACTTCGATGTGTCGGAAGTTGCGCATCTGTCTCATCCCTTCGTCCACGGGGGTGCCGTCTTCGCCATGAAAGCCTTGATCCCCTGGCCTGCCTGCGGCCGGCGCAGGAGGCCCGCGAGGCTCTCCGCTGCGTCGTCGAGCACCGCGCGATCATCTTCCGTGGCGCAGGCCAGTACCAGACGCTTCACGGTCGCCAGCGCCTGCGGCTCCATCTTCAGAATGTCGTCGAGCAGGCCGCGCAAGATCGAGCCGAGCTCCGCCGTCGTGCGGTAGAGGTAGCGACCGACCCCCAGGTGATGGGCTTCCACCGCATCGATGAGCCGGCCGCTGACCGCGAGATCGCGCGCTGCCCCCTCGCCCAGCCGGCGCACCACGAAGGGGATCACCTGCGAGGGAATGAAACCCACCTTGGGCTCGGGTAGACCGAATCTCGCGCTGTCGTGCAGGATCACCACATCGGAGCAGCACGCCATGCCAAAACCTCCTCCCACAGCCGACCCCTCGACGATCGAAATCGTGGCCTGCGGCAGGGTATTGAGGGCAAGCAGCGCGTCGCCGAATTGACGATAGGCCGGCACCAGCGGATCGGCCGCGCCGTCGGCGGGCTTCGGCGGCATGTCGGCCATGGCGTCGAGGTCGCCGCCGGCACAGAAGTGCCCGCCGGCGCCGCGCAGAACCAGCACGCGACAGGTCTGATCGTCGCGCACCCTGCCGAAGGCGTCTTCCAGTTCGACCATCATGTCGTGCGTGAGTGCGTTGCGCCGCTCTGGCCGGTTCAGCACCAGCCGCGCCACCGCGCCGTCCTGCTCGAGCTTGATGTGGGCGTAGGTCTCTCCGGCCATGGGCAAAGTCTTAGCGGGCGGGTATCCTGCCAACAAGATGGTGCGTTTCCTGGTTCCGCTGCTCGCAGCGATCTTGTCGATTTCCTCGGCCTCGGCCCAGGATTGGGCGACGGTGTCGACACCCTCGCCGGGGCCGACCCAGTCGATCGGCTTCTACACGGCGGGTTGCCTCCAAGGCGCGCAGGCGCTGCCGCTCGACGGCTCCGGCTACGAGGCGATCCGCGTCAGCCGCAACCGCTACTGGGGCCAGCCGGTCACGCTCGATTTCATCAAGATACTGGCCGAGAAGATGCGCGCCGCGGGCCAGGCCCATCTCTACATCGGCGACATCGGTCAGCCACGTGGTGGCCCCGCCCCTTCCGGCCATGCCAGCCATCAGGTCGGCCTCGACGCCGACATCTGGTTCGAGCGCCAGCCCGGCGCACGGCGGGCACCGGCCGATCGCGAGAACCCTCGCCTGCGGTCTCTGGTGAATGCCGATGACAGCGGCATCGACGACACGGTGTTCAGCCAACAGCACGTCCTGCTGCTGCGCGCGGCGGCGGAGATGCCGAACCTCGACCGCATGTTCGTCAACAAATGGATCAAGCAGCGCATCTGCAACACCGCCACGGGCAACCGGAGCTGGCTGCGCAAGCTCGTTCCCTGGTTCGGCCACGACGAGCATTTCCACATCCGGCTCTATTGCCCGCCGGGCAATCCGCAATGCCAGGCACAGGCTGCCTACTCCGACGATGACGGTTGCGGCGAGGCACTCGACTCCTGGTTCCGCAAGGCGCCCGTGACGCCACCGCCAGCCGCGGCGGCAAAGCCTTACCGGCCGAAGCTGCCGGCGGCCTGCCAGCAGGTGCTGAAGGCGCCATGAGCGTGCGGCAATGATCGGGGCGCGCAAAAGCCTGCTGCGCCGTCGCGGCGGCCACGAGACCGGTCGCGTGACTTACGTCGAGCTCTTCTTCGACCTGGTGTTCGTCTTCGCCATCACCCAGCTTTCGCACGGCCTCCTCGAACATCTGACACCGCTCGGCGCCGTGCAGACCGGCCTGCTGGCCATGGCCGTGTGGTGGGTGTGGATCTACACCTCATGGATCACCAACTGGCTCGATCCCGAGCGTGCGTCGGTACGCCTGCTGATGTTCGTGCTGATGGCGGCCGGTCTCGTCCTGTCGGCCTCGATCCCCAAGGCCTTCGCGGACCGTGGCCTGGCGTTCACCGGCGCCTTCGTCTTCATGCAGGTCGGCCGCAGCCTGTTCATGCTGTGGGCGCTGCGCCACCACGACACCGGCAACTACCGCAATTTCCTTCGCATCACCGCCTGGCTGGTGCTGTCCGGCACCCTCTGGATCGCGGGTGCATTGGCCGGCGAACAGGCGCGCCTCGGCTGGTGGGCGACAGCCATTGCGATCGAATATCTGATGCCGGCCGCCGGCATGTGGGTGCCCGGCCTCGGCCGCTCGACCACCGCCGACTGGACCATCGATGGTGGGCATCTCGCCGAGCGTTGTGCGCTGTTCATCATCATCGCCCTGGGCGAGTCTGTGCTGGTGACCGGCGCCACCTTCGCCGGCCTCGCCTGGACTGGCGAGACGATCGCGGCTTTCGCCGTCACTTTTGCCGGCAGCGTCGCGCTGTGGGTCGTCTATTTCAACATCGGCGCCAAGCGCGCCAGCCGGCTGATCGCCACGTCGGACGATCCCGGCCGCCTCGGCCGTAGCGGCTACACCTATCTCCACATCCTGATCGTTGCCGGCATCGTCGTATCCGCGGTCGCCGACGAACTGACCCTGACGCATCCGCATGGGCACATCGAACTCGAGACCATTGTCGTCATCCTTGGCGGGCCGGCGCTCTATCTTATCGGAACGGCGCTGTTCAAGCGGCTGTCGGCGCCGAACCTGCCATTGTCGCACTTGGTCGGTCTTGGCCTGCTCGCCGTACTGTCGGCCATTGCCTCGTATATGTCGCCGCTCAGCCTGTCCGCCGGCACGACTGCCGTCCTGATCCTCGTCGCCGTCTGGGAATGGATGTCGTTGCGCGCCCGCCAATAGAGGCGATCAGGAAATTCCACCACAGGTATCCGCACGGGTCCGGGCATCCGAGTCGATCGGCTCCCATCCACCGACCGTCAAATGGCGCCGCCACGCCACCACGCTCGTGCCGCTGCCGGTCCGCTGTATGATGTAGTTGATGGCCATCTCCGTGCCATCGCCCAGAGCGAGCGTCACCGTGGCCGTACCGGCCTCGGGCTGGATCCGCGGCACTCCCGTGAACCCGCCGATGGGTTGCGCCGCCAGACAGTTCGCCATGACCGTGTAGGGAACATTATAGGTCGCCGACCAGACGGGCGGATTCGGCTGGGGCTTGGTGGTGATTTCGACGGTGGTGCAGGCGGCAACGCCCGAGGCGAGCAGAACTAAGCACAAAATCCGAGTCATCATCACTTGCCTCTTCTTCTCAGTAGTGTCCCAACGTTGACCGATTGATCGTCGGCAACTCCTTGAAATGCAATCGATAAATCGCGTTCTATTCTGGTTTCGATTTCAACTGCGACACTGACATTTGCCATCCTGTGAGGAATTCACTCGCGGGTGGTACCGATGAA
>CANJHI010000268.1 GCA_947474005.1 Alphaproteobacteria bacterium
CGCTCGGCGTTTTCGGCGGCAAGTACATGACCGACTGCCGACAGGAATTTCCCTCGAGCTGGTTCACGCGCGCCAAGCTCTCGCCGGCATGCAGAAACGACACCCTCAACTACTTCGGTGTCGATGCGAGCCAACCGCTGTCGGTGTGGCGTCGGAACGGTTGGCTTCACGACGACGATCCGCGCGGCTGGTTCCAATGGTATTGCCGATACTTCATGGGGCGCCGGATGCCCCAGGAGGACTCGCGTCAGATCAAGCGCTGGAAAGCGTTTCGACGACACATCGCACAGATTAGACAGAACTGCGAGCCAGGCGATCCTTTTTGCAGGCCGCGCCAGCGGCAGGCTTTACTGCACTGGGCTTACGACAGTCGCATAATCTAATCGCCCCATAAGGTCTTGTGGTTACAAGAGAGACAAGCTTTTGCATTTCGGGCGCTTCATATTGATCCAGACGGCCGGCGTCAGGCTCGCTGCCACCTTCAACGCTGCGCTTTCTCTGTGATGGCGCCTGCATGAAACCCCAAGCCGTACCATCGACCCAGGAAGTGCTGGCGGGCCTTGTCGAACGCGTCACGTTCCACAATGGCGAGAATGGCTTCTGCGTTCTCCGCATCAAGGCGCGCGGACATCGCGACCTGATCACGGTCATCGGGCACGCCGCCATCATCTCCCCCGGAGAATGGGTCACCGCCTCGGGCGACTGGGTCAACGATCACACCCATGGCCAGCAGTTCAAGGCGCGCTTCATGCGCACGTCGGCACCGACTTCGATCGACGGCATCGAGAAGTACCTGGGCTCAGGAATGATCCGCGGGATCGGACCGGTCTACGCCAAGAAGATGGTGAAGGCGTTCGCGGAGAAGGTGTTCGATATCATCGAGGCCGAGCCGGACCGGCTGCGAGAGGTAACCGGCATCGGTGCCGTGCGCGCCAAGCGCATCACTGATGCCTGGGCCGAGCAGAAGATCGTTCGGGAGATCATGGTTTTCCTGCATAGCCATGGCGTCGGCACGGCCAGAGCCGTTCGTATCTTCAAGACCTATGGCTCGGACGCCGTCCAGGTCATGACCGAAAACCCCTATCGCCTGGCGCGCGACATCCGCGGCATTGGCTTCAAGACCGCCGACGCCATCGCCATGAAGCTCGGAATCGAGAAAGCGGCGATGATCCGGATACGCGCGGGCATCTCCTATGCCCTGTCCGAGGCTACGGGCGAAGGCCACTGTGGCTTGCCGACCGAGAAACTCATTCCGCTGGGTGTCGATCTGCTTGAGGTGCCGAAGGAGTTGATCCTGACCGCACTCGAGCTTGAATTGAGTGACGGCACTGTTATCGCCGATACGGTCGGAGAAACGGCCTGCATTTTCCTGGGAGGCCTTTATCGCGCCGAAAAGGTGATCGCCGAACGAATAACACGCCTGGTCAACGGCACCCTCCCCTGGCCCTTCATCGATCCAGAAAAGGCGCTGCCCTGGATCGAGCAGAAGACAGGGCTTTCCATGGCGGCGAGCCAGATCGCTGCGATTCGACTATCGCTGCTGTCGAAGGTTCTCGTCATCACTGGCGGGCCGGGGGTGGGCAAGACGACGATCGTAAACTCGATCCTGCGCATTCTGGCAGCCAAGGGCGTCAACCTGCTGCTCTGTGCGCCCACGGGTCGGGCCGCCAAGCGCATGACCGAGGCAACGGGATTCGAGGCCAAGACTATTCACCGGCTGCTCGAGGTCGACCCCAAGGGCGGCGGCTTCAAGCGCAATAGCGACAACCCGCTCGAATGCGATCTGCTGGTCATCGACGAGACCTCGATGGTCGACGTAATGCTGATGCAGGCGCTGATGAAGGCCGTTCCTGACGATGCCGCGTTGCTGATCGTGGGCGACATCGACCAGCTGCCGTCGGTCGGTCCGGGCCAGGTCCTGGCCGACGTGATCTCCTCTGGGGCGGTACCTGTTGTGCGGCTGACCGAAGTGTTCAGGCAGGCGGCCCAGAGTCGCATCATTTCCAGCGCGCATAAAATCAATCAAGGCTCGATGCCGGATCTTGCCAAGCCCGAAGGAGACAGTGACTTCTACTTCGTCCAGGCCGACGACCCCGAAACCGCCGTACCGCGGATCATTGAACTGGTGAAGACGCGGATCCCGAAGCGCTTTGGCCTCGATCCCATTCGAGATATCCAGGTGTTGTGCCCAATGAACCGTGGTGGCGTCGGCGCCCGCTCGCTCAACATCGAACTGCAGAAAGCGCTGAATCCCGCGGGCGAACGCAAGGTCGAGCGCTTCGGCTGGACCTTTGCGCCCGGCGACAAGGTCATGCAGATCGAGAACGACTACGACAAGGAGGTCTATAATGGCGACATCGGCTACGTCGACGATGTTGACCCGGACGCCGGCGAGCTGATTGCCAGCTTCGATGGCCGCGCCGTCACCTATGGCTTTGGTGAACTCGATACCCTGGTGCCGGCCTATGCGGCGACCATCCACAAGAGCCAGGGCTCCGAATATCCTGCGGTCGTGATCCCCGTCCTCACCCAGCATTACGCCATGTTGCAGCGAAACCTGCTTTATACCGGCGTCACCCGCGGCAAGCGGCTGGTCGTGTTGGTCGGACAGAAGAAGGCCGTCGCCATTGCGGTGAAGAACGTTTCCGGCCGCCGGCGCTGGTCGAAGTTAAACGAATGGCTGGCCGCATCCTCTGTCAGCTCTCGGGCCATGTCACCATGAGGGCGGCACCGTGGTAGCGCCCGGCATGCTGCAGAACCCTTCCGTCAGAAACTGGCTTGGCGGGATCCTGCCGGCCTGGACGCTGCTGGATCAAGTCAGCTTCGAGGCGCTTCGACGGCCGCCATCGTCCAGGGCGAGTGTGATCACGCTCGCCCCCGACTTCTCGCCCGATGAAGTCGGGCAGTCGGCCGTTGCACGAAACACGTTGATCCTTCTGAACGCGGCATCCGCCGGGTCCGGACTAAAGCTGACGACCACCGGCAATCTCACCCGCGGCGTCGTGGCCGAGATGATCGATCTATTCACCTGGCCGGACTTCGACAAGGCAGATGCCTTCCGGTTTCACAAGGTGATCAACGAACCGGACTTTCTGCCGCTGTACTTTGTCCGCCACGTCGCCGAATCAATTCGATTGGTACGGCAATACAAGGGCCACCTGAAGATCACGCCTGTAGGACGGCAGGTTCTTGAGGATCCCGATCGGCAGGCCCTGCAGGCCCTCCTGTTCCACACCGTCATGTGGGGCATTGACCTCAACTATCTCGGGCGGGGCCTGCATGAAGGATGGCCGCAAGGCGACGTCGGCGTTCTGATCTGGTCGCTGTCGGTTTCCGCGAATGATTGGCAGTCGAGCGGTCGTCTGGCCCGCATGTGTACGATCCCAATCAATGGAGTGCTGGCGGCACAATGGGACTCCGGGACCATGGCGATGGAAGCAAGGGTCTTGCGGCCGCTATGGTGGTTTGGCCTGTTGGAATACCGCCGGGAAGAGATTCCTGGGCGGCGGTTTGAGGCTTCACACTTTTATCGCAAGACACCGCTGTTTGATCGGTTCCTGTCGTTCAGCGTCAAACTGGAAGCAGCCGCTGGCTCGCGCCACTGAAGAATCTCTATCTCAGCACGAGAGAATTCAACTGCAGAGAGGTGGCCTTTTCAGTATGGACGAGCCTTGATATTCGCGAACAGCTACGACGCCAACAATCGCGGAGGAAATTTCATGCCAGTTGATCCCCAAATCCAAACCTTGCTGGATCGAGGAACCGGTGTTCCGGCAACGCACACCCTGCCGGTAGCAGAAGCGCGGCGCCAATACGAGGCACGCATTGCCCTTATGGCTCCGCCAGCCCCGGTGGCGAAGATCGTTGAACGCAGCATCGACGGGCCTGGTGGGCCACTCAAGCTTCGTATTTACACGCCCGTTGGCGGCGGGCCGTTCCCCCTGATGATGTTCTTTCACGGCAGCGGATTCGTGCTGTGCAGCCTGGATACACACGACGGCATGTGCCGTAACCTGGCGGCCGGTATAGGCTGCGTGGTGGTGTCGGTAGACTACCGGCTTGCGCCCGAGCACAAGTTTCCGAACGGGCCAGACGATTGCTTGGCGGCGACCCGCTGGGCCGCCGCACACGCGGCAGAACTCGGCACCTACCCCGCGCGCATTATGTTGGCCGGCGACAGTGCCGGCGGCAACATGGCCGCCGTCACCGCGTTACGCGTTCGTGATGAGGATGGGCCGAAGTTGTGTGGCCAGATGCTGCTCTACCCGGTGACCGACTACCATACGCCAGGCACGCCCTCGTACGACCAGAACGCCGACGGTTACGGACTGACCCGCGACACCATGAAGTGGTTCTGGGAGCACTACCTCACCAATCCCGTCGAGGCGGAGAGTCCGTATGCTTCCCCGCTGCGTGCACGGGACTTCTCCGGCTTGCCGCCGGCCTACGTGATGAGCGCCGAGTACGACCCATTGCGTGACGAGGCCGAGCTTTACGGGGAACGGCTGCGGGCGGCTGGCGTACCGACCGAGATCACTCGCCGCCCCGGCATGAACCACGGCTTTCTGTTCTGGGTAGGCGTGGTTTCTGGGGCCGACGCCGCAATGGCCGAGGCCTGCGCCTGGGCGCGGCAAACATTTGAGGACGCGCGCTAGCCAGGCCGTGAACCCATAAATTTGCCGGGTGGACGGCTTATCAGAGTCCGCTATGCCCCGATAGCGACCAAATTCCGCGGCGCAGCGTACTGACGCGATGTGCCAGGAACGGACATGTTCCTCCGTCAAGTAGCATCGAGTGCCGGCGTAGTCGAATGAGAGAAATGGATCGCTCTCACCACGTCACGCGGATTCCAATGTTGAGGGCATGCGAATTGTCGAGTCCGGAAACAGTGCCCTCGTAGCGCGCATAGAGCGCCGTCGTCTCGCCGATCTTCGTGTTGGCGGCCAGTCCAATCACTGCGCCGTCGCGCTGC
>CANJHI010000269.1 GCA_947474005.1 Alphaproteobacteria bacterium
CCCGGGTCAGCGCCGCGTTGTTCTTCAGCGGCTGGAAGTAGCCATGCGCACCCGAGCCGCGGGCATGGGCGATGCGTTCCGGAATACGCTCGTGATCGAAATGCGTGATCTTTTCGCGCAGCACGAAATCTTCGAGCAGAGTCGGACCGCGGGCGCCGCTCTTCAGGGAATTCTGGTTGTCGGCAATCACCGTTCCCTGGTTGGTCGTCAGGGTGAGGTCTGGATTGGTCGTCGTCTGATGGGTTTCGCCACCTTCATGACGTCCATCTTCACGACGTCCGCCTTCATGAGGGGCGAGCTTGCGCTTCATCGGCTTTTTCACGTCATTCTCCGTGGCATCTGGACAGGTTTCGCGGAAAGCCGGAGCGGGCAGGAAGCGAGTGCTTCCTGCCCTTCGGTTTTCGTCTTCGGCTTTCTTCGGTCGCCGTATCAGGCCGCCAGATCCTCGCGACGGATGCGATCGATCTCGCTCTGGTTCGGCCTGTAGGCCGGAGCCTTCGGGTCGAAGGTCGTCCAGCCATCCTTGCGGTAGTCGGCGCCCCGCAGGGCCGGATCGATCGGCTTGTAGCGATCCAGGATGGCCTCGATGCGGCCAACGTCGGTGTCGCCGATGCGCACGCTCACGAGCGTGCCTCCGCGGCGAACCGACTCGGAGTAGACCTGAGCGTGATCGTCGGAAATGCCCGCACCGACCAGCGCGCCCACCAGGCCGCCAGTGGCGGCACCGGCCACCGCGCCGACGGCAAGTGCTGCCAGCCAGCCCGCGGCCACGACGGGCCCGAGGCCGGGAATGGCCAGCATGCCGAGGCCCGCCAGCAGGCCGGCGCCACCGCCGACCGCGCCGCCGATGCCGGCACCGGTGCCGGCGCCCTCGGAGGCCTTGGAGGCATCGGTGACGTCAGCGTACTTGTCGCTGACGTACTTGTTGGCGACGATGCTCACTTCACTGGTCGGCACGCCGGCGGCTTCGATGGCGCTGACTGCGTTACGGGCCTGCGCGTAGGTGTCGTAAACGCGACTGAGGGTCTTCATGGTTCTGTACCTTTCGTTGATAGGTTAGGTCTGGTCGGTTGGGTCCGTTCGATTACGGGGCGGCCGTGAAGACGACGTTGCCCTTGAAGTCGACGGCGACCTTGCTCGGCTTGCCGTCCATCGTCGCGGTGCCGCGCCAGATGCCGTCGGCATCCTTGGCAAGGCCGTTCACGCCGGTGGCGCCCCACGCGATGGCGCGGTCCTTGGCCTGGCCCTCGGTGAAGCTGTTCGAGCCCTTCAGGGGCGCGCCGGCATCGAGCTTGGGCGTCATGTAGACGTCGGCCTTGCACGACTCCATGAAAGCCGCCTGCGTCAGCTTGCCGTCGGCCGGCATCTTGGCCTCGCGGACGCGCATGGCGGCGGCGTAGCGCATCGATTCGGTGTCGGTGAGCACGCCGTCGTTGTTGACGTCGGCCTTCTTCCACATTGCCGTGCAGTCAGCGTCGGTGGCCGCATATGCGGGGAGCGCCGCGCACGTCGCCACCAAGGCAGCAGCCAAAAACAACTTTCTCATATTTCCTACCTTTTGATTTCGCTCAAAAACGCTTCGGTCGAAGCGCTTGGCTAGACAACCCACGAGCAAGAATTGGGTTCCGTCACGAATGCAGTTCCGTCACGACTGCAACGCCGCGGTCTAGCTGCCGTTGTTTAGTTGGTCCCGCCATTCGGCGCGGTTGAATGTGATCGTGCGTCATTGGCATCGGCGCGCCCGTCGATTTCAGACGATTTTTGGGGGAACAGCGCGAGCCTTGCGCCGTTGTCTCTTCCTTGCGCCTTTGTCTCTTCTCAGTCTGGAGATGATCTATGATCGTTCACGCTATAATCGTGATGGGCGTCTCCACCGGGGGGCTCGCATCGTTGCGGTGCATCATTGAAGCGTTGCCGCGAAATTGCAGCGCGTCGGTTTTCGTCGTGATGCACAGCGGCGCTTCTCCCAGCATTCTTCCGGAAATCCTGGGCTGGCATGCGCGGATCAATGTGTCGTTCGCGGAGGACGGCGCGTTGATCGAAGCCGCGCACGTCTATGTGGCGCCCCCCGACCATCACATGGTCGTGGACATCGACCGCATCCGGTTGAACCAGGGCCCGAAAGTCCATTCCACCCGACCGGCCGCCGATCCCTTGTTCGTCTCTGCCGCGAATGCCCATGGCCATCGCGTCGTGGGTGTTGTCCTGAGTGGAGATGGCTCTGACGGGGCGGCAGGGCTGGTGGCGATCAAGGCACACGGCGGGTGCGCACTGGTCGAAGATCCGCGCGGCGCCCCTATGCCGTCGATGCCGGTGGCTGCCGTCGCCGCGGATTCACCCGAAGCATTGCACATCGATGCTCTGGTCCACCGCGTCGCCGAGTTCTGCTCCCTCGGTCATTCGGGCAGGGCAGTCGACCGTCCCGTCATCGACCAGGCCGTGCGGCAGTGATGGCAAGTTTTTTTGTTGCTGGGGGCGCGCTACTCATAGGCGCTGACTTACAAAACAACCTCACCCTGAGTCGAGCGGGGGAACCCCCGCCCTGTGTCGCGGAGCGACCGTCTCGAATCGGGCGGAGTTTACTTCGCCCAATTCGAGACGCGCCCTTCGGGCGCCCCTCAGGATGAGGACTTTGTTTGGAATGCAAGCAAAGTTAGCGCCTATGAGTGGCGCGCCCCAGCACTGAAAGCTCGAGCTCGCTAAGCCGCGAGGGGCGCGGCGTTCTCCGGCGGCGCCAGGAGAAAGGGCAGGCGGATGCGGATGGTCGTTCCGGTTTCCGCCGCCGGCGCCAGGACGACGGTGCCGCCGAGCTGGCGCACGAAGATCGCCACATAGTCGGAGCCGCGTTTCTCCTGGCTCTTCTCCGCCGCGCTGGCCTTGATGCCGATGCCGTCGTCGGCGACGGAAAGTTCGATCTCCTCGCCGACGCGCTCGACGCCGAGCACGATCTTTCCGGTCCCGCCGGGAAAGGCGTGCTTGATGGCGTTGGTCGCCAGCTCGTTGACCAGGAGGCCGAAGGGCACGGCGCGATCGGGGTCGATGTCCATCGCCTCGGCTTTCACCTCGATGGCGATGCCCGAGCTGCCGCCCAGCAGGCTCGCCGACATGGTCGTGGCGATTTCCCGCAGATAGTCGCCGACGTCGATGGCCCGGCCGTGGCTCGAATGGGAGATCAGGTCGTAGAGCTGGGCGATGGCGCCGATGCGGGCCTGCATGGCGCGGTAGCCCGGCACGCAGGGTGCGGCGGTGAAGTTGACCTCGTAGGCGATCAGCCCGACCACGATCTGCAGGTTGTTCTTGATCCGGTGCGAGATCTCGTTGGCGAGGCCGAGCGCATCGCGCTCGCGCTGCTTGCGGTCGGTGATGTCCTCGAACACCAGCAGCAGGCGATTGGCATGGTTGCCGGGCTGGGAGATCTTGCGCGCATTGAGGTTGAAGACGCGCCGGCCGAGGCCGGGGAAAGTGTCCTCGATCTCGAAGCTCTCGAACGGCTTGTTTTCCGGCAGCACCTTCTCCATCAGATGGCGCAGCGCCGGCACGTCCCACTGGTGCTGGCCCAACTCGGCCAAGCGTCGGCCGCGAGTCTGTGCCTCGGTGATGCCGAACATCGTGCGGAACGCCTTGCTGGCGGTCACGATCGTCATGTCGCCCTCGAGCACGACCAGCGGATCGCGGATCGTGTCGACGATGCTCTGGGTCAGCCGCCAGGCGGCGTTGCTCTCGGCCCGGGCGGCGCGCTCTTCGCTGACATCCTCGATGGCGAGCAGGATGGAGCCGTCATGGGCGCCGGGGCTGAAGATCTTGCGCGCGTTGACCAGCATGGTGCGCCGGCCGATCGTCGGGAAATCGTGCTCGACCTCGAAACCCTCGACCGAGGCGCGATGGGGGATCACGCTCTCGAGCAGGCTGCGCAGCGCCGGGATGTCCCATTGGCGGTTGCCCAGCTCGTAGATCTGGCTGCCTTCGGTCTCGTCGGGGCTGGTGCGGAAGGTCTGGTAGAAGGCGCGGTTGGCCGAGGTGATGTTGAGATGCCGGTCGAGGATGATCAGCGCGCTCGGAATGGTCTCGACGATCTCGCTGGCGGCGATCTCGGACACCGATTTTTCGTCTGAAACATCAATTGGCATCGCCGTCGTTCCCCCCGGGGTGCAAGGCGAAAAAGATCAAGCGGCCAGCAGGCCATACATGGAATCGCGCAGCTGGAGGTCCGAATAGGGCTTGGGCAGGAAGTGGGCGCTTTGCACGAACAGGGACTTCATCTGGTCAGTCGCCTTGTTGCCGGTCGTATAGAGCACCCGCAGATCGGGCCGAAGTGCCAGAGCCTGCTGCGCCAGGGTGCAGCCGCCCAGCGGCGCCGTCTTGAGGTAGATGTCGGTGAACAGCGCGTCGATGTGCTGGGGCGTACGCAGGATGGCGAGCGCCTCCTCGACGTCACCCGCCGACAGGGTCTCGTAGCCTTCGCCGTGGAGAGTCATCTCCGCCACCAGGCGGACCAGCATTTCGTCCTCAACAATGAGAATCACGGACAACACCACTCTTCTTCTTGTGCTCTCCCAGCATGGATAGGTAAACGCCCAATATCGGAAAGGTTCCCTCCGCCGGGAACTTTATTTCCGGGACGGGCGTTAGCTCGATTCCGCCTCGTTCCAGCCGTTGAAGGCCGCCGCCGCGCCCGGTAGCGTGCGACAGTATCCATTCGCGACGAAAGGACATCGACCTCATGGCAACGGCTTCCGGCCCTTCGGAAGGCAGGCACAAGCCCGTTATGCCCGTGGTGGCGTACGGGGTGGTGCTGGCGTTGCTGGTTGCGGCCGGCGCCATCGTGTTCGTCGCCGGCGGCGGCAAGGGCAAGGTGC
>CANJHI010000270.1 GCA_947474005.1 Alphaproteobacteria bacterium
CGGTTTGATCTGAAGATCCAGCACTGCGCGGTTCCGGACATAACTGCGGCCGCGTGGCAGGCGGCTGTCGAAGTCACGATAGCGTTCCAGGTTCTCACACCACGCCTTGCCCCAGAACGTCTTGGCGATCGTGCGTCCCTCGACGATCACCGGCGCGCTCGGCTGGCCCGCCTTGCGCCGCCGCGCGATCTCGCGCTCGGCCTTCTTTCGGCGCTCGGCAACCGACACATAGGGGGCCCATCCGCCATAATAGTACGACATCGTGTCAGTCCTTCATCGCCGCGTTGAGGTCGAGGGCGACGAGCCGCAAGAGTTCGTCGTCCTTCATTTCGGTCAGCTTGATCTCGCCCGAACCGGTCAGCAATTCGTCGGACAGGGCCTTCTTCGCGTCGATCATGGCATCGATCTTTTCCTCGACCGTCCCCTGGCAGACGAATTTGTGGACGAGGACGTTCTTCTTCTGTCCGATCCGGAAAGCGCGATCGGTCGCCTGATTTTCCACTGCCGGATTCCACCAGCGGTCGAAATGCACGACGTGCGACGCCGCCGTCAGCGTCAGTCCCGAGCCGCCCGCTTTCAGCGACAGTATGAAGAACGGCGCGGTTTCGTCTTCCTGGAATGTCCGAACCAGGCCTTTGCGATCCTTCACCGCCGTTCCGCCGTGAAGCACCAGGCCGGGCCGGCCGAATATCCCCGAGAGGAACACCTGCAGTGGCGCCGTCACCTCGCGAAACTGGCTGAAAATTAGCATCTTCTCCTGTCGCGCCGCGACCACCTCGGCGATCTCCCGCAGGCGGGCAAGCTTGCCGCTGTCCTCCTCCGCCCAGTCGTTGTCGCTCAGCCACTGCGACGGGTGATTGCAGATCTGTTTCAGCCGCATCAGCGTCGCGAGCACGATGCCCTTGCGTTCGATTCCCTCCGACTGTTCGAGGCCTCGGGCCAGTTCGGAGACTGTCTGGGAGTAGAGCGCGGCCTGCTTACGGCTCAGTGTGCAGTGAGCCGTGATCTCGGTCTTGTCCGGCAAGTCGGCGATGACGGTCTTGTCCGTCTTCATCCGCCGCAGGATGTAAGGTCGTACCAGCTCCCGCAGCGGGCCATAGGGATTGTGTTCCCGTTCGACCAGGCTCTTCGCATAGCGCGCGAATTGTGGCGCGGTTCCCAGCAGTCCGGGATTGATGAAGTCGAAGATCGACCACAGGTCGCCCAGGTGATTTTCCACCGGCGTGCCGGTCAGTGCGATGCGCGCGTCGGCCTTCAGGCCCTTGGCCGCCCGGGTCTGCTTGGCCTTCGGGTTCTTGATCGCCTGCGCTTCGTCGAGAATGGCAAACCGCCAGGATATCTGGCCGAGTGCCGGCAGGCGGAGCAGCGAACCGTAGCTGGTGATCGCCAGGTCGAACTCCTCCAGGCGATCCGGCGTCATTTTCCCCAGCTCGTCCGCCGTCATGGCGGAGGAATGCACGATCGCGGCCTTCAGGCTGGGGGCGAACCGCTCGATTTCGGCGGCCCAATTAGCGAGCAAGGAGGCGGGCGCAACCAGTAGGCTCGGACGTTTGCCCCCCTCCCTGGGTTTTTGAGCTAGCAGCAGCGCCAGTACCTGGATCGTCTTGCCAAGGCCCATGTCGTCGGCGAGGCAGGCGCCCAGCCCCAGCCCGGACAGTAAATGGAGCCACTGGACCCCTGCCGCCTGATAGGGCCGCAAGGTGCCCTTCAGGGCGGGGCCGGGATCGACGGCCATGCCGCCAGGCACGCGCAGGAGCTTCAACGTCTCCGCCAGCCAGGGCCCGGCCGTCACGCGCGCCCACTCGGCCGCCGCCGGATCGGCGCGCTCTCCGGAGATTGCTGCGCCGGACAACAGGCGCATGGCCTCGGCGAAGGTCAGGCCGTCGCGATCGGCCAGGACCTGCGCCGCCCTGAATTGGCTCAGAGCCCGTTCGAGGCGCTCGCGGTCGACCTCCACCCAAACGCCGCGCAGCAACGCCAGGCCGTCAGTTCCGGCCAGCAGCGTGGCGATTTCCTTGTCGTCGAGCGGCTCGCCCTCCAGCGTTACGTCCATGTCGAAGTCGAGCAGGCCGTCGAGGCCGATCGCGGAGGGCGTGCGCGCGCCGACCGTCGCCGTGACCTGCGGCCGCGCCGGCCGGTTGGCGTGCCAGGTCGCCGGCATGCGCAGGACCACGCCGGCGCTTTCGAGTTCCGGTGCGCTCCTCAAGAACCGCGCCGCCTCCGCCGCGGTCCAGCGCAGGGGATGGAATATCTCCCCGGCGTCGACCATTGCGCGAAGCCAGTCGCAGGTTTCGCCGGCGCGCTGCACGGGCGTCAAAAGGGAGAGCAACTTGTCCCGGTTGGCCAGCCCGGCATATTCGCGCATCGCTTGGCCGAGTGGCACGTGCTGGGCCTTGGCCTGAGCCGACAATCGGGTGGTGTAGGTGGCCATGAACGCGAAGGGGTGCTCGTGATCGCGCCTGTTTTCAGCCAAGTTGAAGTGCACGCGCCCGAGCAGGTTCCAGGCTGGATTCAAGGCTTTCAGGAAGCCTTGCAGGTCGGTTCCGCTCGCGGCCAGGGACGCCGCGAACGCCATGCCCAGCTTCCCCCACAGCATGCGCATGACGTCCGCTGTCAGGTATTCGGCGCCCGGCATCACCGGCGTCGTCAGCACCAGGGTCGCGAGTTCGCCGTCGGTCGGTGGTGGCACGCTCGGCACGGCCTGCGACGGCAGATTACCGGCGGTGGCGACTGGTGAAAGCCCGCACAGCCCGCCGAAGTATCGTGCCGCGAAGTCCCGCCACCAGACGAAACCCGGTGGCAGCACGTGACCGATCTCGCGCGCCCCAAGTTGCATCAGGCCTTGTCCGGAGCCTTGGGCAAAGGCCTGGGCAAGCCGCTCGGCGACCGCGCCGTCCAGGATTGGCGCGTCTTCGGCCGTTTCGACCAGAAGTCGTCCTTGGGGCGTCAGGCGCAAACCGAAGCGAGACGTGGATGGCGCGCCGTCCTTCAAGTCGTGGTGCCCTGCAAACAAAGCTGCACTTTCGTAGACCGTGGTCTCATTTCGACTTCAACCATATTGCACATATTGCACATATTGCACTGGGGCCGAATTGAGCCGAAGGCGAAACGTCGCTCCCGATTCGGAAAGGTCAGGGCTCATCGGGGAGGGGCGGGAAACGGCGATCATGGCCGCAGACAGACGATTGGAATGCGAAGGGCCCGGAGAGTTCATGCCGCTGCGCATATACGCCCCAATAGAGAAGGGAACCGAGGGCGGACAGAAGCGTGAGCATGCCGATGACGGTATGACTGCGGTGCCGAAAACTCTATGCTTTATCGGCGTTTTGGAGTTTTGAGCAGACACAACCGGGCGTGATCAGCGATTCAGTGCGGGACGGACCGCGAACAACAGAGCTAGTGGCATCGTGAGCAGGGGCACCAGGGACATCAGGTAGAAGGCGTTGATGTAGCCGATCATCGAGGCTTGGCGCTGGATTTCCGCGCTCAGCCGCGCTTCCGCCTGGCCACCTGTGCGACCGAAGGCATTCAGCCACGGAGCAATCAGATCCTGCGTGAAGGCGGTTATGCCGCTGGTCAGGTTGACATGCGCCTCCGCGGTGGCGTGTGCGAACACGACAAGGGTCAACGAAATAAAGACGCTGCTGCCGAGCATGCGTACCAGGGCGAAAATCGCATTGCCCTGTGTCAGGAGTGACCCGGAAATCGTCGAGAAGGCGAGAACCGCCATAGGCGTATAGCAGAGCCCGAACCCGAAGCCGTGCAGGATATTGGTCCACATCACGTCGTTAGCCGTGAGGTTGATGTCGAGCGATGCCATCCAGAATCCGGCGAATGCCTGGATGGCCAACCCGAGGAACAGGCAGAAGCGGGGATTGATCCGCGTGAGCTGGGCCACGACGCAGAAGGAGGCGAGATTGCCGAGCCCGCGCGCCGCGATCAGGTAGCCGATCATCGTTTCCGGATAGCCGAGCAATTCCTGCAGAAGGGGCGGGAATAGCACCATGGGCGTATATTGCAGCATGCCCATGACCAGGGCGATGGTGATGCCGACGGAGAAGTTGCGATCCCGGAAGGTAGCCATATCGAACAGCGGCGCCCGGGCCGTGGCCATGTGTATGGCGAACATGGTGGCGAACAGGCCGGCGATAACGCACTCGGCGATGATCTCGACCGAGTCAAACCAGTCGCTGCGCTGGCCGCGGTCGAACACGAGCTGGGCCGCAGCGATCGCGATGGCAATGAAGACATAGCCGATGTAGTCGAAGCGTTGCGCTGTTCCTTTCTCGCGATCGGTGAGCGCCAACAACACTGCCGTGAAGGCTGCGGCACCGAGCGGCAGGATCAGGAAGAACGTCCAGCGCCAGCTCATCATGTCGGTGACCAGTCCGCCGAAGGTCGGTCCGAGGATCGGCCCCATGACGCCACCCACGCCCCACATCATGATGATGAAGGGATGTTGGCTGCGGTGAAAACTTGCGAGCAGGATGGTCTGGCCCATCGGGAAGATCGGCGCGCCGAACGCGCCCTGGATCACGCGGAGTGCCAGCATCGCCTCGAGCGACTGCACTAGGCCGCACAACATCGAGGCCAGCGTGAAGCCTGCCACCGAGCAGGCCATCAGCGTGCGCCAGCCGAGCTTTGCCCGTGAGGTCAAAAAATAGAAACGGCCGAGAAACCAATGAGTTAG
>CANJHI010000271.1 GCA_947474005.1 Alphaproteobacteria bacterium
ATCGCAATCTGCTCGTCACCGGGCCGTGCGGCGTCGGCAAGTCGTGGCTGTCGTGCGCGCTGGCCCAGAAAGCCTGCCGCGACGGATACACCGTATACTACGCACGCGTGCCGCGGCTCTTCGCCGATTTGGAACTCGCCCACGGCGATGGACGCTTCGCACGCCTCTTCCGCACCCTGGTCAAAGCCGATCTGCTGATCCTCGACGACTGGGGCCCCGACAGGCTCAACCCGAACCAGCGGCGCGATCTGATGGAGATCGCCGAAGACCGCTATGGCCGAGGCTCGACGCTCATCACAAGCCAACTCCCGCTCGACAAGTGGCACGATGTCGTCGGCGACCCGACCTTCGCCGACGCTATTCTCGATCGAATCGTACACAACGCCTATCAACTGGCATTGGACGGGCCGTCCATGCGAAAGCTCAAAGCCAATCAGCCCACCGAACCTGGTGGCTGCCCCTCCGCGATCCAAGCCGACGGGCGCCCAAATGCGTCAACCAAGCCACAAAAGGAAGACCAATGATGAGCGCCACGCCCAGTTCTCCGGCCGCCCCGGTGGGTCAACAGGGACCTCCCGCGCGCGCCGCTGCGTCAGCCGTGAGGGCACTGCGCGCCACGCGCGGGTCCCTCCTATTGACTACCGGGACGGAATCCTGCCGTGCTTGACCAACCCTCGGAAGACTGACATCAGCAACGACATCCAATGGCGCTATACGCACCCGCGCCACACTGGTCGCGATCGATCGGAATGAGTGGTCGCAATCGATCGGAATGAGTGGTCGCGATCGTCGGAATGCGCAGTAATTCACGGACGTCTTGAACATGGCAGATATGCGCCTAACATATTGTACGCCGGCATTGGCCAGCAGGAGAGCCCATTTCATGCAAAACAGTATCTTCCGTCGTTTGCTTACCGTCGCCGCCGTGGCGATCATCGCGCTGCCGGCCTTGGCCGAGGCGCGCGCCGGCGCAGGATCGAGTTCCGGCAGCCGCGGTGGCAAGACCGACCAGGCGCCGGCCCCCACCCAGACCGCGCCGACCACGAAGCCCGTGGAACGCAGCACGACGCCGGCCCAGCCGGCACAAAAGCCGGCGACGACTGCCCCGGGGGCGGCCGCGCAGCAGCCTGGCGGCTTCATGTCCCGCAATCCGTTCCTCTCCGGCATGATGGGCGGCATGCTCGGTGCCGGCCTGATCGGCATGATGTTCGGCGGCGGCTTCGGTGCCGGCCTCGGCGGTGCGGCCGGCATGCTGGGCCTCCTCCTGCAGATCGCCCTGATCGGCGGGCTGGTCTACATCGCAGTGCGCCTGATCCGTGGCCGCATGGCCGGCAACAGCCCCCAGCCCGCTCGGCCGGCCTATGCCTTCGCCGGTGCGACGGCCGGGACGCCCCCGCAGCAGCAGCCCCACGAGCAGCCGATGGCACGGTCCGAACTGTCGCCGGGCCGCGCCCTTCTCGCCGGCGTCGGTGGCGCCGCGACAGCTGGCAGCGCGTCTGTCAGCCTCGCCATCACCGAGGACGACTACAAGTCCTTCGAAAGCCTGCTGACCGATATCCAGGCTGCCTACAGCATGGGCGCGCTCGGCAAGCTGCGTGAACTCGCGACACCCGAGATGGTCGGCTATTTCTCCGAGCAGCTCTCGGCCAACGCAAGCCGTGGCGTCGAAAACAAGACCGAGCAGGTCAAGTTCGAGCAGGGCGACCTGTCGGAAGCCTGGAGCGAAGCCGGCCTCGACTACGCCACCGTCGCCATGCGCTTCAGCATGATCGACGTCACCCGCCGGATTTCCGACGGCGCGATCGTGGAAGGCAACGAGCAGGTCCGCACCGAAGCCACCGAAGTCTGGACCTTCCTGCGCAGCCGCGGCGGCAAGTGGATCCTGTCGGCAATCCAGCAGACCTGACGGCTGCCGACGCCGGCGCCTCCATTGGGTGCCGGCTCGGGCTAGCGACTTCAGCATGACCAAGCCCGGCGGTATCTCGATCCACGTCTTCGACGTCTCGCGTGGCATCTCCGCCACGGGACTGCGTGTCGAGCTTCGAGCGCCCGACGGCAAACTGCTGGTGTCGGGAGCGATCAATGCTGCGGGGGTGCTCGATCACCCGACGGTGCGCGGCGAGGGTCTGACGGCGACCGGGATCTACGAGGCAGTGTTTCATATTGGCGACTGGTATCGCGTCCAGGGCGTGGCCGTGCCCTCGCCGGCATTCCTCGAAGTTGTGCCCGTGAGGTCAAAAAATAGAAACGGCCGAGAAACCAATGAGTTGGGTGGGTCGGATAGCTGTGTCTGAGGCGGTCCGGTACAATTTCGCGGACGGCTCTTGATGCCGTCGCCGGGGTCAAGACAGAGCAGGGGACGGTTATGGATTGGGCGCGCATCCTGGCCTACGTGACGGGGTCGGTGGACCAGGAGTTGCTGGGGCGGAACGAATATCTGGCTGCCGAGAACCGCATCCTCAAGGCGCAACTGAAGGGTCGACAGAAGCTGCCCGACGCCGAGGCGGGAATTACACCTGCGACGGCCTCGCCCGCGTAAGAGACCGTTGGATTTCAGGCTCTTTCCCTCCGCCATTACCTCGTCGCTAACTCTCGCTGGCGTCGATGGAGCGCCCAAATTCCTTTTGTATTCAAAGGGGTTTAGCGAAGTCGACCAAACCACGGAGACTGAACAGACACCGATTTTCGGTCTCTGAAGGCGTCCCGTCTCTTTCCGACCGAACCTCGCTGAAATTGGTTTGGATTCAAAAGACGTAGTGTTTCCAGTACTTTTTTGGTTCGAGGGTCCGCCGGAGTTTTGATGGAGTCCGCCGCTAGGCATATCCGTGAAAACACCCGAGGTGGGCGTAGTCGTGCGTAATCGGGGTCAACTCCGGACAGTAGCCCGGCAAGCGGATCAGTCGAAGACGATGCCGGTTGTCGGCCACGAAGCGTCAAGCAATGGCCGACCTGTGTACTGCGCCCGCTGGGCGACTCGTGCGTTTGATCGGCATCGTACGTGCGAAAATCAAGAACGGCCTTCACAAGTGCTTTGGGGGTATCGAAGCGGAGCCGTGAGTATCATTTCAGCGTCGAGCCGGGCGCGGCCTGCGCACCAGCATCCACCAGCTCGCCAGCCCCACGATGCCGGTCACGGCGACGCCGAGCCCGATGTTCCACTGCGTGGTGTGCGGCATGTAGCCTATCAGCAGCGTCAGCAGCGCGGCTGCGATCATCTGCACAAAGCCCATCAGCGCCGAGGCCGCCCCGACCCGGTTGGCGGGTACCGAGACGAGCGCGTTCGACATCGCGTTGGGCATGTTGAGGCCATTGCCCCAACCCATCAGGATCAGCGGCACGATCAGCGCGAGCGGCGTGACGAAGCCGAGCAGGGCCGTCGCCATCATCGCCAAGGCGCCGACAGTGAGGATGCCCTGGCCAATAGGGATTAGAAGCAGGCTCTTCACCCGGCCCTGCAGACGGCTGGAGACCAGACTGCCGACGACAAAGCTCCCCGCCCAGGCGAGCGTGAACCAGCCGAACAGTTCCGCCGCCACGCCCATCACCTGGATCAGCAGGATGGGTCCGCCGGAAAAGAACACGTTGAAGCCGGACGAGGCGCAGGTGGCCGCAATCATGAGGCCCACGAACCGACGCTCGCGCAGCACCACGCGGAAGCCGTCGATATAGTCGCGCACAACGCCGGTCGTGCGCGGCGGTGCTTTCGGTGCGGTTTCACCGAGGAAGTGCCAGACCGCAACCAGCACCGCGAAACCGACGGCGGCCGTGAACCAGAAATTGCTCCGCCAGCCGAAGTAGCCGAGCAGCTGGCCGCCCAGCAGCGGTGAGAGTGCCGGCGCCAACGCCATGGCCGAAGCCAGGTAACCCATCGACCGCGGCAGTTCTGGGCCGGTGCGGCTGTCGCGCACGATGGCGCGGCCCAGCACCACGCCGCCACAGGCGCCGCAGGCCTGGATCAGACGTGAGGCGGTCAGGGTCTCGATTGTCGGGCTGAGGGCGCAGCAGATGCTGCCGATCGTGAATACGACTAGACTGGCCAGTAGGACCGGCCGCCTGCCAATGCTGTCCGAGAGCGGGCCCACAGCCAGCTGCGCGAAGGCGAAGGCGAACAGATAGACTGACAGCGTCAGCTGGGCGGTGCCGTAGGTGACATTGAAGCTGCTCGCGATGGTCGGCAGCGACGGCAGGAAGATGGTCAGCGCCAGCTGCGAGGACACTGTCGCGCTCATCAGCAGCCAGATCGGCGGTGTGGTCGTACGCATGCGCGGCGGTTTCGGAGGTCCGGGGTGGGCGGAAGCGCGCGGTCATAGCAGCGTTCGGCCGCGTAGGGCAGTGCTGACATCGCCCGGCGGCGCATGGCGCCCGTCCGGTTGCCCCCGCGGCGAGAGCTCCGGCACGTCCAGGGCGCGCTGGCCGTCCTGAGAGGCGTCCCTTACTCGAACACGACCTCCGCCTGCTCCGGCCACGGCAAGTCGGTGACCGTGACCAGATCGTTCAGCGACAGGGCCGCCGGCTCCCGCTGGGTCACGAGCCGTTCCAGAACATCCGGAGACAGGTAGGCAAGCCGCATCATCCGGCCGACGAACCGGTCCGAGATCTTCTCTGCGGCGGCAATGTCCTGAAGGGTCGTCATGGCGCCGGTCTCAAGCTTCCGTCGCCAACCC
>CANJHI010000272.1 GCA_947474005.1 Alphaproteobacteria bacterium
AGATACGATCAGATTTTCAAGATAGGGCCTTACTCGATGACGTTTCAATCCGCGCCCCCCTCCGAAGAGCGGGGCGATCGACTACGCTTGGCCGCGACACCTATATCGAGATGTTTCAATCCGCGCCCCCCTCCGAAGAGCGGGGCGATGCCTGTGCATGCTCAAAACTCCAAAAAGCCGCGAAAGCATAGAGTTTTCGGGCGCCGCAGTCACACCGTCATCGGCATGCTCACGCTTCTGTCCGCCCTCGCTTACCTGCTCTCGTTCCGGGTTCGTAGTCGCCTCACCCTGGAGCTCGAACTTGTCGCCCTGCGACATCGCTACGAGCGTCGCGCGGCCTGAACTTCTCGCGGTGACTGAACCTGCGACGTCGTCGCGGTGCTGGGCGTGTCGCCGGCCACTATTGCGTGGCTCAGATGCCGGCGTGCCCAGAACCTATGCCCGGAGTCGGCGTTGGAATAGAGCAGCGGCCTATTCGATAGCCGAATTTCGCCGACAGCAATCTTCATCGACAGGATTCCTAGCCGGATGGACTTTTGAGCAAGGACAGCGCGACATCAAGTCCTTATCATCTGGCCGGCGACGGCGATCTCGCCCGGCGGGCCCTCCTCCGACGGATCGAAGTCCATCTCAACCTCGATGCCGTTGGGATCGGGAAAGAACAGCTGCCATGTCCGGAACGGCTCCGGCGCGCGAGTCAGGCGGTATTTCACTTCCTTCGCCTTGAGGTGCTCGAGCACCTTCATCAGCCCCTCGGCGCGAAACGCCATGTGGTCGAGCCCGCCGCGCACCGGCTTCGGCATGTCCTTGACCTGGATGACGTGAAGGATCGGCGTATCGGTCGCGTAGAGCCAGAAGCCGTGGACCTGGAAGTTCGGCCGCGCACCGGGATTCAGGCCAAGCGCGGCGTAGAACTCCCGGGTCTTTTCCGGTTGGTCGGTGACGATCGTGAAGTGGTCCATGCGGCGCACGAAGCCCATGTCGTTCCTCCGGAATCATTTCTTGTTGCGTTTCGGGTCGGCGAAAAATGATAGGTTTAGACACGAGCACCGTCAACGATGTTGAACCATAGCAACAACCGGCAATTCTCAGAGCAATGCTTGTCAGTTGTCGATGCCAACTGAATACGACTCAGCAGCAAGGAGAGGGCGAACGTCTTCGATGACATTCACCGCGAACGGCGCGCCTCGATCAGAGGCGTCTTCGTTGGCGCCGATCTTCGCTTGCCTGTTGATGTCTGACCATTTGGCCGCTGGGACGGCATCGCCGCCTTCTGCAAGCCCGAGAACAAGGTTTCGCTCGGCTTCGTCGAGGGCATCAACAACAAGATCCGTGTCTTCCAACGGCGCGCCTATGGCCTGCGTGACGAGGAATATCTACGCCTCAAGGTCCTCACCTGCATGCTGCCGCGCCATTGAGCCTCGCGCCACGCCGACGGCGCGTACCGGAATCGTTGATCTTCCTCTTCTCCTGCTTTCGAACCTCATCGGGGTCGTGGCGGGGCCGGTGGGTCTGTGGGCGAAGGCGAGCATTTCCCCGCGTTCTCAGGCTGCCAGTCGTCCAACGCACGGAACACGGGGGGAGCGCAGCCGCTCCGCGAAGCGGATCGTCCACATATCCGCCGGCCTCTTCACTGCCTGACAAGCCAGCCGACTGCCGACATACACAATGGTGCACAATGGCGACCGTTCCACAACGTATCCAGACAGCCGTTGGCTGGCCGGCAAACTCCACCAAAATCGCCCACTCGATTTCCTGAAGACCCATTTAGTAGGCGTGAATAAAACATGTTAGCACCCCCCCCTTGCTGTAATGCAGTGTGGAGTTTCGACGAGCAAACGCTTCCACCCCTGGCATCTTGCCGCTGCATCGGGCGAGGGCCTAGCGTTGCACCAGAAGCGGCATGACGGCGCGGCATCCGTTTTCAATAAACAAAAGCGCCAGGGGAAACGCCATGTTCGATGTACTCGACCGGCAAACCGTTTTGACCGGAAACCAGAAGAAGATCATCGCCGCGGCGGTGATCGGCGATGCGCTCGAATTCTTCGACTACTTCCTGATCGGCTTCGTGCTGGCCTTCGTCATCGGCCCGTGGAAGCTCACCTTCGGCCAATCGGCCACCGTGCTGCTGTCGTCGGGAGTTGGGGCCATCATCGGCGCCTATCTCTGGGGCTGGCTGGCCGACCGCATCGGCCGCCGCAAGGTCTTCATCGGCACGGTGCTGAACTTCTCGATCGCCACCGGCCTGCTCTACTTCACGCCCGACAACGGCTGGATCTATCTCACCGTCATGCGCTTCTTCGTCGGCGTCGGCGTCGGCGGCCTCTATTGCGTCGACCTGCCGCTGGTGCAGGAATTCATGCCGTCGTCGAAGCGCGGCTGGGTCGGTGGGCTCGTGACCTGCGTCATCCCGCTGGGTGTCGGCATGGGCGCCGTGCTGGGCGCCTTCATGGGCGCCAACGAATGGCGGCTGCTCTTCGCCATCGGCGTGCTGCCGGCGGCGCTGGTGCTGCTCGTTCGCCTCTGGGTGCCGGAATCGCCGTGGTGGCTGGTCCGCCAGGGCCGCTACGAGGAAGCCCGCACGTCGCTCGCCTGGGCGCTGCAGGTCGAACCCTCGACACTCACCCTGCCGACCGCTGCCAGCGCGCCGCTGCCGCCCAAGGCCTCGTGGTTCGAGCTCTTTAAGTATCCGCGCAGCGTGCTGGTCTCCTGGCTCGGCAATGCCGGCGCCCAGACCGGCGTCTACGGCGTGGTCCTGTGGGCGCCCTCGCTGTTCGTCCTGCTGCTCAAGGTAACGCCGCAGGAAGCCTCCAAGATGATGATCCTGCTCACCGTGGTAGGCTTCTTCGGGCGGCTCGCCTTCTCCTATCTCTCGGAGCGGATCGGACGGCGCAATTCGGGCGGGTTGCTGGGCTTCGGCGCCGGCGTTCTCATCATCCTGGCCGGCCAGCACTACGACAGCGTGCTGTTCGGCCTGTCTGCCTTCTGGCTGATCCTGGCGGCGGCGATGTTCTTCGCCGACGGCGGCTTCGCCATCGTCGGTCCCTACGCGGCCGAGGTCTGGCCCTCGCACCTGCGCACCACCGGCATGGGCTCGGCCTATGGCTTCGGCGGCATCGGCAAGGTCATCGGACCGCTGGGGCTGGCGCTGATCGTCGGTTCCAACAACTATCTCAAACCCGACGTGCCGCTGCCGCAGATTCCGACTGCTTTCCTCTATCTGGGGTGCTGGTTCCTGATGGCCGGAGCGGTCTATTATTTCCTCGGCATCGAGACCAAGGGCAAGTCGATCGACCAGATCGACAAGGAATTGGCCGCCGGCGTCGCCCGCTGACCGCACACCCTTAGCGTTGGAGAACCGATCTTGGACACGCTGTTACAGTCTTCCGCCGATCTTGCCGGCGACCGGGCGGTGATCTCGCGTGCCGAGGCGGTTCGCCCGGCCGTGGCGCAGGCGGCCACCGAAACCGAGGACGGCCGACGAATCGCGCCGTCCCTGCTCGACGAACTGCACCGGCAGAAGCTGTTCCGTCTGCTGCTGCCCAAATCCTCCAACGGGATCGAGACCGATCCCGTCACCTTCTTCCATGTCATCGAGACCATCGCCCGCGGCGACGCCTCCACGGCCTGGTGCCTGAGCCAGGCCGGCGGCTGCGCCATGTCGGCGGCCTATCTCGACCTGCCGGTGGCGCAGGCGATCTTCGGCAACGATCCGCGCGCCGTGCTGGCCTGGGGCCCCGGCCCCAAGGTCAAGGCGGTCGAGTGTGAGGGCGGCTACAAGGTGACCGGCGTCTGGGCTTTCGCCTCGGGTGGCCGGCACGCCACCTGGCTGGGCGCCCATTGCCCGCTCTACAAGGCCGATGGTTCTCCCAAGCTCGACGCCGACGGCCGCCAGCAGGAGCGTACGCTTCTGGTGCGCAGCAGCGACGTGCAGTGGACCGATATCTGGAACACCGTCGGGTTGCGCGGCACGGCGTCGGACCAGTTCGCCCTGACCGACTTTTTCGTCCGCGCCGATCATTCGATCACCCGCGACTTCGAGAAGGAATGCCGCGAGCCCGGCCCGCTCTATCGCATAGGCGCCGGCACCTGTTACCAGGTCGGCTTCTCCGGCGTGGCCTGCGGCATCGCCCGCGGCGCGCTCGACGATTTTATCAAGACCGCGCGCAACAAGGTGCCGCGCGGCTCCAAATACCCGCTGCGCGACAATGCCGTGGTGCAGTCCAATCTCGCCCAGGCCGATATCGACGTCCGTGCCGCCCGCGCTTACCTGCTGCAGTCGATGGCGGCGATCTGGCGCGATCTCAACGCCGGCAAGACCATCACCGTCGAGCAGCGCATCACCATTCGCGGCGCCGCCACCAATGCCATCCACAAGGCGCGCGCCGCGGTCGATACCGTCTACAATGCCGCCGGCGCCACCGCGATCTTCGAGAACCATCCGCTGGAGCGCCGCTTCCGCGACATCCATACCGTGACGCAGCAACTCCAGGGACGCCTGTCCCATTTCGAAACTGTCGGCGCCTGGATGCTGGGCGCCGAGGCCGACCTCACCTTCGTCTAGTGGTAACTGCCCAGCTGCCCGTGTGGCCAAATAATTGGTCAGGCCGTTGGGCCATCACGCC
>CANJHI010000273.1 GCA_947474005.1 Alphaproteobacteria bacterium
CCCTGGAAGACCGCATCGGCGTCCGCCTGGTCGACCGCACGACGCGCCGCCTTGCGCCCACCGAGGCCGGCCGCGCGCTCTACGACAAGGCGCGCAGCGTGGTGGCCGACTACGAGGCCGCGACCTCGGGCGCCCGCGATGCGCCGGTCCGCGGGCTGCTGCGGATCACCGCGCCGGTCCAGTTCGGCCGCCGCCATATCGCCCCGGTCGTCTCGAAGTTCCTCGATGCCCACGACGGCGTCGAGGTCGAGCTGCTGCTGGGCGACCGCAACATCGACCTGATCGAGGAAGGCGTCGACGTGGCGCTGCGCATCGGCGTACTCGCCGACTCGGCGTTGACGGTGCGGCCGGTCGGCCATGTGCGCCGGCTGTGGGTGGCGAGCCCGGCCTATCTCAAGCGGCGCGGCACGCCGCGGGCGCCCGACGAACTCGCCAAACACGAGGCCCTGCTCGGCACCTCGCGCGGCACGATGGACTGGGTCTTCGCCGGCGCGCGGCGCGGTGCGCCGATGCACATGACCGGGCGGCTCAGGGTCGACGACGTCGAGACTCGGTTGCGCGCGGCGCGCGACGGACGCGGCATCGCCCAGCTCCTGTCCTATCAGGTGGCGGACGACCTCGCGGCGGGCCGGCTGGTGCGGCTGCTGCAGGCCTGGGAACTGCCGCCGCTGCCCGTTCATCTCGTCACCAAGGGCCGCGCCCACCGCGCGCCCAAGATCGAGGCGTTCCTCGACTTCGCCGCCCGGCGATTGCTGGCACTCCCGGTGCTGCGGCCGGACTGACACCAGCTATGCGATTCTTTATCACTTAACTATAAGATTAAGTGTCAGGAGAAGCTCATGTCTTATGTCGACGGCTTCGTGCTGGTCGTGCCGAAAAAGAAACTCGCCGCCTACAAGCGCACGGCCTACGGCGGCTTCAGGATGCTGGTCGAGATGTAGGCGGCGTCCGCTCACTGCGCTACAAAGCGGCATGATCGAGATTTCGCCGCTTCGTCCCGAGGATCGCGCCGGCTGGCAGCCGCTCGCGGTCGGCTACAACGCCTTCTACGAGCGAGTGCTGCCCGACGCCGCCTACGACCGCACGTTCGGCCGCCTGCTCAAGGCGGATGAACTGCACGGCCTCGCCGCGCGGCTCGACGGTCGCGTGATCGGCATCGCGCATTACACATTCCAGGCCAGCATCTGGTTCGATGACGTCTGCTACCTGGCCGACCTCTTCGTCGACGAAGCGGTGCGCGGCCAGGGCACTGCGCGCAAGCTGATCGAGGCGGTGGCGGCCGCCGCCCGGGCGCGCGGCTGCCCGCGCTATTACTGGCTCACGAAGCAGGATAATGCCCGCGCCCGCATCCTCTACGACAAGGTCGCGCGGCACGTCGGCTTCATCCGCTACGACTACCCGATGGCGTGATCGTGGTGGCGTGATCGTTTCGACGGGCGGGCGTGAATTGTTGACATCGGCCCGGCGCGCCAGCCTCATCGAGGCAGTGAAAATGGCGGGCGGAAAAAATGAACCTCCTCAGCACCCTGGCGGCGCGTGATTTCGCGATTCCGATCGTCGATGCCCATCATCATCTCTGGGACCTGAAGGCCGGGCGCTATCCCACCAAGCAGGACCAGTACGACAAGAATTTCTTCCTCGGCGATTATCGCAAGATCTGCCGCGACTACCTGCCGGCGGATTATGTCGGCGACCTCTCGGGCTACAAGGTCGTCGGCAGCGTCCATATCCAGGCTGGCCGTGCCGCGGCGGAACAGGTCGCGGAAACCGAGTGGCTGGAGACGGTGAACCGGCAGCACGGACTGCCTTCGGTGGCGGTCGGGCATGTCACCTTCACCCAGCCGGATTGCGCCGAGGTGCTGGCCGGCCATGCGCGCTCGCCGTTGATGCGCGGCATCCGCTCGCGGCCGGTGACGTCGAAGGGACCGAACGAGTCGATTGCCGGTGCGCCCGGCACCATGCAGGACGATCATTGGCGGCGGAACTTCGCCCTGCTGGAGAAGCACGGCATGTCGTGGGACATGCGCATCCCCTACTGGCACCTGGAAGAGGGCGCCGAGGTCGCGCGCGGCTTCCCGGGCATTCCCATGATCGTGAACCATACCGGCCTGCCGCTCGATCGCTCGGAAGACGGCCTCGTGATCTGGCGGCGCGGCCTAAAAGCGCTCGCCGCCTGTCCGAACGTCGTCATCAAGCTCTCGGAGCTCGGCCTGCCGCACGGCAAATGGGACATCCCGAGCAATGTCCGGGTGGTGCGGGAGGCCGCCGCCATCTTCGGCGCGGATCGCATCATCTTCGGCAGCAACCTGCCGGTCTCGACGCTCAGCACGGATTTCCGCGGCATCGTCGATGTCATGCGCGAGGCGCTGGCCAAGGAGACGCCGGAAACGCTCGGCAAGTTCTTTGCGCACAACGCCATCCGCTTCTATCGCATCCCCCTTCAACTGCCGTGAAATCCGAGGACAAGCGATGCACAATCGACTGACGAGGCGAAAGCTGCTGGCGACGACGGGCAGCGGCATCGTGGCCGCAAGCGTGCCGGGCTCCGGCGTGCGCGCGGCCGATCCCTGGCCTACCAAGCCGATCCGCGTCATCATGCCATTCGGCGCCGGCGGCTCCATGGACGTCCTGTCGCGGCTGCTCGCCCCGATTGTTTCCGAATCGCTGGGCCAACCGGTCGTCGTCGAGAACCGGCCGGGCGCCACCGGCACGGTGACGATGGCGGCGGTGGCATCGGCCCCGGCGGACGGCTACACGCTGATGTTCACGGGCAGCAGCTACTCCATCATCGCCCTGTTGATGCCCAATCTTCCCTTCAAGATGGATGCCTTCACGCCGCTCTCGCGGCTCACCGTCGGCCCGACGCTGCTGGCCGTGCCGCCTCAGCTCGGGGTCAAGACCATGGCCGAATTCGTCGCCGCCGCGAAGGCGCAGCCGGGCAAATGGTCGTACGGCAGCTCGGGCATCGGCACGTCGGTGCATCTGGGCGGCGAGCTCTTCAAGATGGCTGCCGGCGTCGACCTGACGCACGTCCCTTATCGTGCCACACCGGCGATCGTCGCCGACCTTCTGGAAAATCGCATACAGATGGCCGTCCTGGGCGTGGCGGACTGCCGGCAGTACATCGTCTCGGGGCAATTGCGCGGCCTTGCCCTCAGCTACAGCGAGCGGATGCCGGAATTTCCCGACCTGCCGACCTTCGCGGAGGTGGGCTATCCCAATGTCCGGGCGAGCAACGACTTTGGCATCGCGATCAGGGCCGACACCCCGGCCCCGATCAAGGCGCGGCTCGAGGAAGCCTATCGGACGGCCGTGCGCCGGCCGGAAATCGTGCAACGGCTGACGGACTTCGGCCTGATCGTGGTGGCCACGTCATCGGCGGACTTCACCCGTGTGCTCGCCGAGGACGCCGCCCGCTACGGCGAAGTCATCCGCGTCGCCAACATCAAGCTCGAATAGCGCCCGCTCGATCTCATTTGACCGAATCGAGCGTCGGCAGCTTGTAGCGGTCTTCGGGATCGTTTCAGCCTTTGAAGTTGGGCGTGCGCTTCTCGGCGAAGGCCGCGCGCGATTCCATCAAGTCGCTCTTGGCGCAAACTCACTGGTCAGGCTATCGCCGGAAAAGCGCTGCTTGCCGCCCAGTTAATATAACCGAAAGATAGTTTCGTTCAAGAATTGATCATTCGGATCGCTTTCGGCAGTTTCCCGAAACTTAACGAGCCGTCACCTGACTTCAAAAAACCCGCTGCGTGGCGGGCTGCTGAAGCACGCCTGCTGCCGGCTCGTCGACCCACAATCGCAAGGAGAATCGATGAAAGAGCGACAGCCGAGCTGGACTGCCATGGGTGCGGCGGGATACCGCGCGGCGCATCAGGTCTTGGAAGGTGGCAAGGTGTTCACCGATCCGTTCGCCCGCACCATCCTTGGTCGGGAGGCGGACGTCATCATCGCGAGGCTGTCGGCCGATCCGGCGCAGCGGCCCATTCGGATCTTCATGGCGGCGCGAAGCCGTTTCGCCGAAGATTGTCTTGGCGTAGCGGTATCGCGCGGCGTGCGTCAGGCCGTGGTTCTCGGAGCCGGCTTTGATACATTCTCGCTGCGCAACCCTTATTCGGAATTGGGTCTGCGCGTGTTTGAAGTCGATCATCCTTCGACTCAGGCCTGGAAGCTGAAGCGTCTGGCGGAGGCCGGCCTCGCCGTTCCGGCATCGTTGGCCTTTGCCACTGTCGACTTCGAAAGCCAGGGCTTGAGCCGCGGACTAGTTGCCGCCGGGTTCAAGCCGGATCGTCCTGCGTTCTTCGTCTGGCTGGGTGTCGTGCCGTATCTCGAACGCGAGGCGATTGCGGCCACCTTGGGCTACATCGCCAGCGTGCCGGGTTCGGAAGTCGTGTTCGACTACAGCGAACCCCTCGAGGATTACCCGCCGGAGCGCCGCGGCGCCGTCGCCGCAGTCAGCGCCTGGGCGGCTGAAATTGGCGAGCCATGGCTCAGTCACTTCGATCCCGCGGAAATCTCGCAGAATCTGCGTGAATACGGTTTCCAGGACCTGGAAGATCTGGGCCTTGCCGAAATATCCATTCGC
>CANJHI010000274.1 GCA_947474005.1 Alphaproteobacteria bacterium
ATGGACACGCTGGCGCCGACCGAGCCGTTCATCGGCGCCAGCAGGGCGCCGAGCCCCAGCGTGGCCAGCGCCGGCGCGCCGCCCGTGCCACCACCCAGGGCCACGCCGCAGCGGAACAGCCGGTCGGCCAGCGGCAGGCGGTTGAGCAGCGCTCCCATGAAGACGTAGAGCGGTAGCGCTTGAAGCAGGTCGTTCTCGAGCAGGCCGATGATGCGGCCGGGAAGGGATGTCAGCAATTTGTACTCGATGCCGCCCAGCATCACGCCTGCGATGGCGAAGATCGACGACACGCCCATCAGCACGGCATAGGCCGGCAGGCCGGTCGCAAGCAGCAGCACCGCGACCGCCAGCAACATCCAGAGGCCGCCTGCTTCCACCTAGCGTTCTTTCGGCCGCGCGACGTCGAGCAAGGCCTGCAGCAGGGCCAGTGCTGCCAGCAGCACGGCCGAGGCCTTGATCAGGAAATAGCCGAAATTGTTGGTGTCGGGGAATTTCTCCAACCCCACCACCGAGCGTAGCGCGGTTGGCGCGATCGCCCAGATCATGAAGATCGCCCAAGGGGCGACGCAGGCGAAACCGCCCCAGCGTCCGATCGCACCCCTCACGCGGGAACTATAGCCGTGAGCGATCGCGTCGACCGCCAGGTGGGTGCGTTCGCGGGTAGCGAAGGTCATCGCCAGGCTGACATAGAGCGCGAATATCCATTGGCCGAGGTCGTTGGCTTCGCGCGAGCCCGCCTGGATGAAATCGCGCAAGGGCCACTGCAGGAACAGGATCAGCGCCACCGGCAGCACCAGCCAGCGGCCGGCTTCGATGGTCCGGCCCAACCCCCGATCGACGCTGCCGAGCCAGCCCGTCACGTTTCCCCCAATTGGCCCCCAATCACCGGGAGCCCCGGCATGCTAAACCGATTCCGTGCCCGACAGCAGTCCCCTGACACCGGTGGTGAACCCGACCATTCCGGCCGATGCGACGCCGATGATGCGCCAGTACCTGGCGATCAAGGCGCAGCATCCGGATCATCTGGTGTTCTACCGGATGGGCGATTTCTACGAGTTGTTCTTCGACGATGCCGTCAGGGCCTCGGCGGCGCTCGACATCGCGCTCACCAAGCGCGGCCAGCATCTGGGTGAAGACATCAAGATGTGCGGCGTGCCGGTGCACAGCCACGAGGCCTACCTGTCGCGGTTGATCCGCCAGGGCTTCAAGGTCGCGGTCTGCGAACAGGTCGAGGATCCGGCCGAGGCCAAGAAGCGCGGCGCGAAATCGGTCGTCGAGCGCGCCGTGGTGCGGGTCATCACGCCGGGCACGCTCACCGAGGATTCGCTGCTCGATGCGCGCAGCCACAACTACCTCGCCGCCATCGCCGAAGCGCAGGGCGAGCTGGCGTTGGCCTGGCTCGATCTCTCGACCTCGGACTTCGCCACCCAGCCCGTGCTGCCGTCTCAATTGGCCGCGGCGCTGGCGCGTCTGGCGCCGGGTGAATTGCTGCTGCCCGACCGCCTGCTCGCCCGCGAGCCGCTGAAGGCCGCCCTGGAAGACTGGAACACGGTGCTGACGCCGCTGCCCTCGGCGCGCTTCGACAGCGACAATGCCCGCAAGCGCCTGCAGGCCGCGTTCAATGTCGCCGCGCTCGAAAGCTTCGGTTCGTTCTCGCGTGCCGAGGTCGCGGCCTGCGGCGCGCTGCTCGACTATGTCGAGCTGACGCAAGCCGGCAAACGGCCGGCGCTGGCGCCGCCGCGCCGCGAACGCGCCGACGGCACGATGGAGATCGATCCGGCGACGCGGCGCAACCTTGAGCTGGTGAAGAGCCTCGACGGCCGCCGCGACGGCACGCTACTGGCCACCATCGACCGCACGCTAACCGGGCCCGGCGCGCGCCTGCTGGCCGAACGGATCGCAGCCCCGCTCACCGACCGGGCCGCGATCGAGCGGCGCCTCGATCTCGTTCAGCTCTTCGTCGAGCGGCCCGCTGTGCGCGAGCGGGTGCGCGAGGCGCTCAAGCGCACGCCCGACATCGAACGCGCGCTCACACGCCTCAGTGTCGGCCGCGGGGGCCCGCGCGATCTGGCAGCGCTCCGCGACGGCCTCGACTCGGGCGAGGCGCTGGCGGCGATGCTCGGTGCCGAGCCCGAAGCGCTGGCGCCGCCACCGGCACCGCTGGGAGAGATCGTGGCCGCGTGCTCCAACCACCGGCCGCTGATCGAGGCCCTGGCGGCAGCCCTTGCCGACGAGCCGCCGCTGTTCGCCCGCGACGGCGGTTTCATCCGCACCGGCTATCGCGCCGAACTCGACGAACAGCGCACCTTGCGCGATGACAGCCGCAAAACAGTGGCGGCGCTGGAAGCCAAGTACCGCGCCTCGACCGGCGTCGCGACGCTGAAGATTCGGCACAACAACATGATCGGCTACCACATCGAGGTATCGGCGACGCACGCCGACAAGCTCGACCTGGCTGCCCTTGGTTTTGCCCGCCGCCAGTCGATGTCGAACGCCACGCGCTTCAACACGCCCGAACTCGCCGATCTCGAAACCCGCATCGGCCGCGCCGCCGACCAGGCGCTGGCGCTGGAACTGGCGATGTTCGAGCAACTGGCGGCAGGCGTGCTGGCCGTGTCGACGGCCGTCGCCGCCGCCGGCCGCGCGCTCGCCGCCCTCGATGTGGCGGCGGCCCTCGCGGAGTTGGCCGCCAGCGGCAATTACAGCCGGCCGGTGCTGAGCGATGATCCCGCCTTTGTCCTGAAAGGTGCCCGCCATCCCGTGGTCGAGGCGGCGCTGCTGCGCCAGGGTGGCCCGGGCTTCGTGCCCAACGATTGCGATCTCGGGGCCGAGCGCCGGCTGTGGCTGCTGACCGGCCCGAACATGGCCGGCAAGTCGACCTTCCTGCGCCAGAACGCGCTGATCGCTGTGATGGCGCAGGCCGGCTCCTTCGTGCCGGCGGAGGCCGCCACCATCGGCATCGTCGATCGCCTCTTCAGCCGCGTCGGCGCTGCCGACGATCTGGCGCGCGGCCGCTCCACCTTCATGGTCGAGATGGTCGAGACTGCCGCCATCCTCAATCAGGCGACGGCTAAAAGCCTCGTCATCCTGGACGAGATCGGCCGTGGCACCGCCACCTTCGATGGCCTCTCGATCGCCTGGGCGACGCTCGAGCATCTGCACGACATCAACAAATGCCGCGCGCTGTTTGCCACTCACTTCCACGAGCTGGGGGCGCTGAAGGAGCGCCTGGCCGCTCTGGCGCCGCACACCATGCGCGTCAAGGAATGGCAGAATCAGGTCGTGTTCCTGCACGAGGTGGCGCCGGGCGCCGCCGACCGCTCCTACGGCATCCATGTGGCGCAGCTCGCGGGCCTGCCCGCCGCCGTCGTGGCGCGCGCCGAGCAGGTGCTGGCGGCGCTTGAGAAGGGCGAGCAGTCGAGCGCGGTGAGCCGGCTGGCCGACGACCTGCCGCTGTTCGCGGCGGCGCCTGCACGCCCAGCGAGCGGCACGGCCAAGGCCGTCGAATCGGCGGTCGAGAAGGCGCTGGCGTCGGTCAATCCCGACGAGCTCTCGCCCAAGCAGGCGCTGGAGTTGCTCTACGCGCTGCGCGGGAGTCAGTAAGTCCTCATCCTGAGGAGGCCGCGTAGCGGCCGTCTCGAAGGATGGGCAACGAACGGAGCTTGCGGCCCATGCTTCGAGACGCGGTCCTGCGGACCGCTCCTCAGCATGAGGTTGTGTGCTAGATCGATCGGATTGCCTTGCGCTCAACCAATGCAGTCTCAGCCTGCATTTGCTCACGCCGAATAACGACGTGGGAACAGACATTTAACGACACCTGGAAAACAGGACACGCCGGGGTTCGTGCAATGAAGAATCCGGGACGCGCAACAAGCCAATGGAATCAGGCTTATCCGGATTTATCGACACCTTTTCCCGACACCACGCACCACATTCAGGTGTCTATAAATAGCGGGTGAAAAAGCCCGCCGTTGGAAGTTGGAATGGGAATCGACCCGGCGTCGCGCCGCTCTAGGCGAAAGCCTTGCGCGCGAGTGCAGCACCTTCAGCCAGCGCCCGCAGCTTGCCGTAGGCGACACCCAGCGTCATCGGCGCCATGCCGCAGTTGGTGCAGGCCTGGATGCGCTCGGGATCGACGAACTTGGTCGCGAGCTTCAGCGTCTCGGCCACTTCCTCCGGCGTCTCGATCCTGTCGGAGGCGACGTTGATGGCGCCGACCAGTACGGTCTTGGTCTTCAAGAGCTTCATCAGCTCCGGCGGCACGTGGCTCTCGCGGCATTCGAGCGAGACCTGCTGGATCTTGCTGCGGTCGAGCGCCGGGAAGGTCTGTTCGTACTGACGCCAGCTCTCGCCCAGCGTCTCCTTCCACTTGTTGTTGGCTTCTATGCCGTAGCCGTAGCAGATGTGCACGGCGGTGGTGCACTTCAGCCCCTCGGCCGCCTTCTCCAGCGCCGGCACGCCCCAGTCGA
>CANJHI010000275.1 GCA_947474005.1 Alphaproteobacteria bacterium
GCGGTGAAGCTGAACGGCATCGACGGCATCGCCCTCACCAAGCTCGACGTGCTCGACGGCGAGAAGATCATCAAGGTCTGCGTCGCCTACGAGCTCGACGGCAAGCGCATCGAACGCTTCCCCTTCACCATGGGGGCGCAGGCCCGGCTAAAGCCGATCTGGGAAGAGTTCGAGGGCTGGAGCGAAAGCACGCAAGGCGCCCGCTCCTTCGCCGAGCTGCCGGCGACCTGCATCAAGTACGTGCGCCGCGTCGAGGAACTGGTCGGCTGCCCGGTGGCGCTGCTCAGCACCAGCCCGCAGCGCGAGGACACGATCCTGATGACGGACCCGTTCCGCGACTGACGGATTCAGCGGACCTCCAAAAGGTTCAGCCGGCTTTCCAGCAGCAGGCGGGCGTCCGTCGCGATCGCCTCGGCCACCAGGACCTGTTGGAAATCCCGCAGGCCTGCCGGATGAGCGATCATCTTCAGGCGCGCGGTGAAGGCAATGCCATCGACCGTGATGTTCACGTTCGCCACGAGCAGGTCCCTCGCCCGATGAGGCGACGTCGCGTGGAGAATGTGCGCCGGGCCTTGCGGACCCATGACCACCGCCGCGCGGGCGGAGGCCTCGACCCGCGCCATGCCAAGGTGATTGCCGCAAAGGTTCCACCGCAACAGGTCGACGACCTGGACGCCGCCCGGCTTGGTGAGCGCCACCAGATTGAAGGCGTTCTGCTCGAACAGGACTTCTATCGTCATGGTGTCGCACAGGGCCGACCACTGCTGCAGAAACGCCGCCGACCGGCACATGAAGAATCCGGAATTGAGATAGACCGCGCGACGATCGAGATTGAACCGCGTGACTAGGTCGGCGAAATGCGGCGCCTTCTCGATCGTCAGTTGCTGGCCGATCGTGGCCCCGGTGCCGGCCACGGCGAGGATGTGGCCGCGCTCGCGCATGCCAGCGTAAAGCGCCGCCAACAGCGGCCCGATGTCGGTCAGCACGATGAGGTCGGCATCGAGCCACACGACCGCATCCCAACCGAGGTTCGCCACATACCGACCCAGCGCTGCCTTGTAGTGCCAGGGGTGAGCGCGACCTTCCATCCCGGCGGGCATTTCCAAGAGGATGCCCTTGCGGCGCAGGAAATGGCGCTGCGGGTCCGTCAGCCCGAAGTCGCAAACGTGGAGTCTTAAGCCAGGGCAATAACGCTGAAGCGAACCCCTCAGCAGAAACAACTGCTCGAATTGCCGATGATCCGTGCCGGTCACCACGCAGATCGACGGTGGAACGGCGGGCGTCGACACATCGAACTCCTGTTTTCCTTCCCGATGGGCCACACCTTACGTTGGACACGGTCTCACGTCGCCAGGCCCTCACGCCGCCTTGTCCAAGTCCTTGTCCTCATTCACCGAATCCGGTGTCTCCAGCGCTGGGTCATTGGACACCGGCTGTCGAATTTCACGTCGCTGATCCATCAGGACGAGCAGCCGTTCGGCCAGCGCCGCCTCGTCGAGCGGCGCCGGGACGGGCTGGGCGCGCAGTGCCACCAGTTCGCGGCGTTCGGCGCGGTCCTCGGCGCGGCGGCGATCGACGTCGAGGCGGTTCTGGACGTGTACCAGAAGCCGCGTGTTCATCCTGCGCCGTTCGCCCACCTTCTTGCCCTCATACAGGATCGGCTGGACCTCGACGTGGCCCGCCTGCAGGACGATGTCGTCCCCCACGGCGCGCTGGCACTGGGCGATCGCCTTGTCCCAAAGTGCTGCGAAGCCGGGCAGTACATCGCGCCAGTGGTAGAGCGTGCTGCGGCTGACCTGGGCCCGCGCCGCCGCCTCGGACACGCTGCCGCAGACGGTGAGGTGATAGCGGAAGGACGCCCGCTTGCGACCCGGCGTGCGCAGCCGCGCGGGATTGGTGAGCGCCTTGTCGCGCAAGGTTAGTGACGCCCGTGGCGTGCTCGTATCCGTGGCGGCGGGCGCGGCCGGCGCCGGCGGCGTTTCGCGTCCGAGCGCGCGGTCGAGCGGATTGTAGTTCAGCCGCGGCACCGGCATGCGATCCATGGCGCTCGGCGTCGGCGGCTTGGCCTCCTCCGCGACCAGGATGCGCAGGCGCGTCAGGCCCATGTCGCGATAGATCGACGGGATGTGGGATCCGTCGCCGTGTATCTCCCAGCGTTCGAGGGCTTCTTCTGCAGTCATTCGATCCTCCTGTGGTTCCTCGCTTTCAGCGACAGGAATATCAGAAGGATAGGAATAGTCAATAGGCCTATTTTGTGGGAACATCCTATTGCCCGCCAGCATTTTGCATGCACTTTCGGAGCGACGGAATCCGAGGGAACCAAAGGCGCGCTTCGACGTTGATTGCGGAACGGGCGACATCCGCCTTTAACTGCAGCCGAAGGCGCAGCGACGCAAATCCACAAGCATTGGGCAACATGACGACGGATACGCCGAAGCGCGCCTTTGTCGCGATGAGTCGGTTCGCGGTGGCGAACGACAAGATCGGCGACGTGAAACAAGCATTCCGCGATCGTCCACGGCTCGTCGACGGGGCCGTCGGCTTTCTCAGGATGGACGTCATAAGCCCTGAAGATGCGCCGGAAGAGATCTGGCTGCTGACCTACTGGCTCGACCGGCCGAGCTTCCTCGCCTGGCATCACAGTCCCGCGCACAGCCAGTCGCACAAGCATATTCCAAAGGGACTGAAGCTCGACCCCAAGCGCACCAAGCTCTCCTATTTCGAATATGTCAGCGGATAGGCGCATGGGCCCATGACGCAGCTGAGCGAACATCTCGTCGAGCATGCGTCTGCGATTACCGAAGACGTGATCGCGACAGATTATGCCCGGCGCCCCGAATTGCTGGCCCGCTATGGCGAGCGCGGCCGAACCATGTATCGCCGGGACAACGGCTATCACCTGTCCTATCTGGCCGAGGCGCTCAGGAGCAGCGAGCCCGCCCTGTTCGTCGATTACGTGGGCTGGGCCAAGTCGATGCTGACGGCGCACGGCGTTCCGGTCGACCTTCTGGTCGAGAATCTGCGCCTGCTGAAGGCGGCAATTTGCCGACAGCTCCCGGATTCGGAGACCGCGCCGGCGGGCGTCATCATCGATGAAGCCCTCGCGCTGCTGCCCGCCCTGCCCGCGGTGCCGCCGTCATTCGTTTCGGACACGTCGTCGAACGGCCGACTGGCGCAAGACTACCTGGAGCAACTCCTGAACGGTGACCGGCGGGAGGCAGCCGCTCTCATCCATGGAGCGGTGCGAGCGGGCCTGCCGCTCAAACGCGTCTATCTGGATGTATTCCAGCAGTCGCAACGGGAGATCGGCCGCCTGTGGCAGCTCAACCGTGTAACGGTTGCCCAGGAACACTATTGTACCGCGGCCACACAGGCCATCATGAACCAGTTCCTGCCCCGGATCCTGGAAGCGCCACGCATCGGCCGCAAGGTCATCGCCCTCGGCGTCTCAGGCGACCTCCATGAGATCGGCCTGCGCATCGTGGCCGACCTGTTCGAACTGGCGGGATGGGATTGCGACTTCATCGGCGCCAACACGCCGGCCGAATCGATCATCGATTCGCTGCCCAAGGCGGCACCCGACCTGATCGCCGTGTCCGCCACCATGACCTACCACGTGGAGCTGGTCGAAAAATTCATCCGCGCCCTGCGCGCGCGGGCCGATACAAGGCACATACCGGTATTGGTCGGCGGCCGGCCGTTCCTCGTCACGGAGACGCTATGGCAGCGCGTGGGGGCGGACGGATGGGCCTACGACGCAGAGTCCGCCGTTGCCCGGGGGAATGAGCTTGTCCAACAGCGATAGCTCCCCGCCCGAACTTCGCGGCACTGCCGCCAGCTGCGACGACAGCGGCCGCATCACCGCCGTGCTTCGCGACGATCTCGGGATGCTTGCGGGACGGCCCCGGCGGTTTGACGAGGTGGTCGACCAGCCGGACCGCCCGAAGTTCGCCGCGTTCCTTGCCGCCGCGGCCGCCCGGCAGCCGACCTTCAATTGCTCGCTAAAAGTGATGCTCCAGGCAAGCGTCGAGACGCTCTGCTTCGGCGCCACCTCCACCGAAGGACGCATTGTCATCTTCGTCGCGCGTGATCGCGCTTCCCTGGCCCAACTCAACGACGCCTTGACGGCCACTGCGCCGAACCGACCGGAAAACCCCGTGCCGACGCTGCTCGAACCGGCGGAACAGCGGCCGCAGCGCGCCGAGCAGGACCTCGCCCTCTACGACGATCTCTCGCGCCTCAACAACGAGCTGGCGGTGACACAGCGGAGGCTGATCAAGGCGAACGCGCTGCTCGACCGAGCAAACCGCGAACTGCGGGCGTTCTACGAATCGCTTCATGTCGGCATCTTCCGTGCCGATGCCACCGGCCGGATCGAGCAGGCGAACCAGAGGTTCTGCGTGTTGA
>CANJHI010000276.1 GCA_947474005.1 Alphaproteobacteria bacterium
AACGCCAAGTGGGCGGAGCGTACATTGGGCTGATGAAACCTGCTTCTTGATGTCCTTGAGAAGCGGCACGGTCGCGTCCGTCGGAAACAGCATGTCGCTGCTCCCAGCCGCAAACGACAGCATGCGCGTCGCGCGGTTGGCGATGATGGTGTACTCGATGGCATCAAGGTAGGGGCGGCCGGGCTTCCAGTAGTTGCTGTTCTTTTCGACGCGAGCACGTTCGTTGCTTTTCAGTTCAACGAACTTGAAAGGGCCTGTGCCGATCGGATGCCGGCGCATCTGGGCCGGCGGCACGTGACAAGGATAGATGGCGGACCAGCCGGCGGCGAGGAATGCCAGCAACGAGGGCTGAGGCTCCTTGAGATGGAAGGTGACCTGATAGTCGTTGTTGACTGCGACTTCTTGAACATTCGTGTACCAGACGCCGCGAGGGTTGCGGCGCAGCCTGGCTTCACCTTTCTCCATGAGCAGGTCGAACGTGCAGCGCACATCGGCCGCAGTGAAGGGCTTTCCATCATGCCACAGGACACCCCGTCGAAGGTTGAACTGCACCTGCAGACCGTCGGAACTGACCGTCCAGTCGGATGCAAGGTCGGGTCGGATGCTGTCGAAGGTGTTTCGAGCGATCGACTGGTCGTAGATGACCAGATTGTTGAAAATCCCCATGAAGGGCACAGCCGCCGAGACCGTTATTTCCTCGAGCAGAGAAGGGCTGGGTGGCGTGTCTAGAAGTTGGGCACGCAGGGTGCCGCCGGCCTTTTGCGCCTGAGCCGGGAAGGAGAGCGCCATGAATGCGGTCAGCAATGCAATCCCGATCGACCGAACGACCGGCCGCTTCAACCTCGGGAACTGATTGTCGGTCATCGCTGCAATTCCTTTCTTCGCGCAGAGGCCAAAGAAGTCCGGAACTCCAAGCGAATTCTATAGCCATTGCAAAGGAGCTCGCAGCAACGGCGCGGAGCTGGGTTTGCAGTGCGGACCCGACGCCTGGATCGAGATCCTTCGGAACGAGTAAACGAGACAGCGAATAGCCTCCATGTCACTATTTGCCTTCGTTTGCGATATGCGAGGTGCGACTGACGTTCTCATCCCGCGCGCAACCGTCGAATGTGCCTCGAGGAGACTTCGATGGGACCTTTGTCCGGTGTCCGAATTGTTGAGCTTGGAGGAATTGGCCCCGGCCCCTTCGCCTCTATGCTGTTCGCCGAGATGGGAGCCGACGTGCTTCGTATCTCCCGCCATCAGGGCGAGAAGCATGGCATGAAGGGCCTCGATGCCCGGTATCGCCTGCTCGATCGGGGGCGTCGGTCCGTCGCGATGGATCTCAAGAATCCGTGCGCCGTCGACGCGGTCAGGAAGCTGGTTGAGGGCGCGGATGGCGTCATTGAAGGATTTCGCCCGGGCGTCGTCGAACGGCTGGGTCTGGGTCCGGATGAGTGCCTTCGATTGAATCCAAGGCTGGTATATGGCCGCATCACGGGGTGGGGACAGCACGGTCCGCTCGCGCAGGAGCCTGGGCACGACATTAACTACATCGCCCTGACGGGAGTGCTTCACGCCATTGGCCGGAAAGACGGTCCACCCGTGCCGCCGCTCAACCTGGTCGGTGATTTCGGAGGCGGCGCCATGTACTTGGCCTTCGGAATGGTCTGCGCCTTGCTTGAAGCACGATCGTCGGGCAAAGGCCAGGTCGTCGATGCAGCGATGGTCGATGGGGCGGCGAGCCTCATGACCTTGATCTACGGCATGCACGCCGCCGGACTATGGACGGACAATCGCGGTTCCAATCGGCTCGACTCCGGCACTCCGTGGTACGATGTCTACGAGACAGCCGATGGCAAGTGGATATCCATCGGCTGCAATGAACCGCAGTTCTATGAAGCCCTGATTGAATGCCTCGGAGTCGATCGTTCTTCCTTGCCCGAAGACCGACACGACAGGAGCGGTTGGCCTGCCATCAGAAATTGTTTCACGCAGGCTTTCCGGGAAAGGACCAGGGACGAATGGTGCGAGTTCATGGAGGGTCGCGAAGTTTGCTTCGCGCCGGTACTCTCGATGGCTGAAGCGCCTTTGCATCCTCATATGAAGGCCCGTGGCACTTTCGTTGAACTCGACGGAGTCTTGCAGCCAGCTCCCGCCCCTAGGTTCAGTCGGACCCAACCTGAAATCCGTCGGTCAGCCGGGTCGACCGAACAGGGATCAGACGATGCTTTGGGAAACTGGGGCTTCAGCGCGGAGGAGGTGGCTGTTCTGCGTACCTCCGGCGCCCTCGATTGACGCGCTGCAGGACTTGTTCTGTGAGTTCGTCGGCAAGGATGCGGCCCTGGCCGCCTTCAGCGAAGATCGCGAATAGACAAATGGGGGAGCACTAACGAATGTCTGGACCTCTTGCCGGATTGCGTATCCTCGACCTCACCACCGTTCAGATGGGGCCTTGGTGCACGCGCATCGTGGCCGACCTGGGAGCGGAGGTGATCAAGGTCGAGGCGCCCGAGGGCGACTCAAGTCGATACGGTGCCAATGCGCGAAACCGTGGCATGAGCGGCGGCTTTCAGCATAACGCTCGCGGAAAGCGGTCCATCGCGCTTGATCTCAAGAAGTCTCAGGCGCGGGAAGCAATTTTACGGTTGGCTGCCAAGGCAGATGCCTTTGTTTCAAATATCCGGCCTGCCGCTCTGGATCGCCTCGGGTTGAGCTACGAAGCCGTCCGCAAAGCCAACGCTTCTATCGTGTATCTGAGCATGGTTGGCTATGGCAGTGGCGGCCGCTACGCCGGGCGCCCTGCTTATGACGATCTGATACAGGCGGCTTCCGCGATCCCGATGCTGCTCCAGCGGTCGACTGGAGAGCCGCGCTTTATCCCCATGGCTGCTATCGACCGCATCGTCGGCACCGCCGCTGCAAATGCTCTTCTGGCCGGCTTGTTGGCCAAGGCGCGCAGTGGCATCGGCCAGAAGATCGAGGTGCCAATGTTTGAGACCATGGCGCAGTTCGTGCTCTCGGAGCACATGCAGGGTGCTACCTTCGATCCCCCTACCGGCGTGCCAGGTTATGCCCGCACGCTGTCACGCTCACGCCGGCCATATGCCACCCGTGACGGATTTCTGGCGGTATTGCCTTACAATGACGGTCAGTGGCGGCGCTTTTTCGAGGCGATCGGCAAAGGACATGTATTTGCCGGGGACCCGCGCCTGGTGGACATCACCGCACGCACGGCCAACATTGACCTCTTGTATGACATGATCGCGGAGGAGTTGAAGAGCCGAACGACGCAGGAGTGGCTGAAGCTGCTTCACGAAGCCGACATTCCCTGCATGGTTCCGCACACACTCGAGACGCTGCTGGAAGACCCGCATTTGAAGGATTGCGACTTCTTCCAATTTCGCGAACACCCCTCTGAAGGCCGAATTCGGACGATGCGAGAGCCCAGTACATGGTCTGAAACGCCCCCGCCTTCTGATCGCTTTGCGCCAAGACTTGGCCAGCATACGAGGGAGATACTGGCTGAAGCGAGCTACAGTCAGATCGAGATAGACAACATGGCAGCGACAGGAATTGCGTTTCCCGAGCGCCGGAATTGATCGACCTCCCATTGGAATAGCCTTAGTCATCGCCGTATGGACAAAGGCTCGGCAAGCGTCGCCTTTGCGCGACCCTCTTGAAAGAAGCGACGGGGCTTTCGCTTTGGTAGAATGGACCCTACATCCCCTTGAAGCTGCCCTTCCGTTTTTCGACGAACGCGCGACGAGCTTCCTTGGCGTCGGCTGAGCTGTTGAGCAGACCGCCGGCGTTCGACGTCATGACCATTGTCGTCTCGAGCGAGCTGTCGAGCGCGGCGCGCATGATGCGCTTGCCGATCCATTGCACCATTGGCGGCACCGCGATGATGCGCTCGCACAGAGATCGCGTGGTCTCCTCAAGTTTTTCCGACGACACGAGGTGATTGAGCATGCCCCACTCGTAGGCGCGTTCCGCGTTGAGGTCGCCGGTATAGGCGAACTCGAGCGCTCGGCCGAGACCGACCATTTTGGGCAGATAGTAGCAGCCCCCGTTCTCGATGATCTGGCCGGCATGGTGGTAACCTACGAAGCGCGTCTTCTCGCAACCGATTCGAATGTCGCAATGTAGCGCCATGTCCATGCCCGACCCAACCGCCGGACCGTTGACCATCGCGATGGTGGGCTTGCGAATCAGCGAGATGTCGCGATGCAGGTCGGTGAAGCCATGGAAGAAGTGCTGACGCGAGGCATCGGGCCCTTCATGGGTGCCGCGGGCACCGGGAAAGTCGGGGCCGGTCACGTCTGGCCCCGCCGCATTGCGCAGATTGAAACCGGCACAGAAGGCACGCCCGATACCAGTCAGCACGATTACTCGGACATTGGGATCGTCGTCGCCCGCGCGCATAT
>CANJHI010000277.1 GCA_947474005.1 Alphaproteobacteria bacterium
CGCACCAGCCGCCAGATGCTGCACGAGATCGGTCGCGAGCCGCAGCCCGAGGAGCTGGCCGAGAAGCTCGGCATGCCGCTCGAAAAGGTGCGCAAGGTGCTGAAGATCGCCAAGGAGCCGATCAGCCTCGAGACGCCGATCGGCGACGAGGAGGATTCGCATCTCGGCGACTTCATCGAGGACAAGAACGCCGTTATCCCGCTCGAGGCCGCCATCCAGGGCAATCTGCGAGAGAGCACGACGCGGGTGCTGGCGACACTGACGCCGCGCGAGGAGCGCGTGCTGCGCATGCGCTTCGGCATCGGCATGAACACCGACCACACGCTGGAAGAGGTCGGCCAGCAGTTCTCGGTCACCCGCGAGCGCATCCGGCAGATCGAGGCCAAGGCGCTGCGCAAGCTGAAGCACCCGAGCCGCTCGCGCATGCTGCGGAGCTTCCTCGACCAGGGATGACGCCCGAACAGGCCGCCGACCGCGTCATCCATGCGGTCGGCATCTGCCTGGGAGCGATCGGTGCCGTCGCCCTCGTTTGGCTGACGACGATCAACGGTCGGCCAGGCGATCTGGCACCTGTCCTGATCTATGTCGCGGGCCTGTTGGCCATGCTGGGCTGCTCGGCAGCCTACAATGTGTTCCACACCAGCGGCCGACGCGAATGGCTGCGGCGCTTCGATCATGCCGCGATCTTCGCCATGATCGCCGGCACCTACACGCCCTTCACGACACGCCTGATCAATGGCTGGTCCTCAGGGCTCACCGCCGTCATCTGGACGGTCGCGGCCGCCGGCATCGCGCTCAAGCTCTGGCAGCCCCGGCGCATCGAGGCGATCTCGACCGTGCTCTACCTCTCCCTCGGGTGGATCGGGCTCGCCGCGGCCGCGCCGTTCGCCTCGGCGCTCGATCCCCGCACGCTCGGCCTGCTGGCGCTGGGCGAGATCGTCTATACAGCCGGCGTCATATTCCATCTCTGGCGCCGGTTGCCCTACCAGAATGCCATCTGGCACGGCTTCGTGCTTGTTGCAGCAGGCATTCACTATCTGGCTGTACTGACAGTCACCCCGGGGCTCGCCTAGGCGCAACCAAGCCCGTCGTTCCACGTTGCCATCGTGCCGATCTCCAGGAGGACACACTGTGGCTGACGTTGGCCCAATGACTCGCAAACCAGGGTCGCGATACGCTTTCGCGGCCGCCGTCTGCCTCGTGGTCGTTGGCGGCGGCGCCTATCTGTATCTATACGACGGCCAAGCCAAGCCTGCAGAGGTACAGGTTCCTGAGGCGGCAAAGCGAGCCGTTGCTGCCGCGAAGCAAGCCGTGCCTGACGACGAGCCGCCCGTCCTTTCCTCAATCATGATCGATCAAGCGCGCGAACTCGTCGGCGAAGCCCGTCGTCTGGCAGCCGCGGGTGATTTCGCGGGTGCGGAAATTGCGCTGAAAAAGGCAGAGCAGGCAGCTCCCGGCGTGGAAGAAACAGCACAGGCACGACGCGCGATCACAGACCTGAACACGCCGCAAGGCCAACTCGCCGCCCAGCTCGACCGAGCTCGTAGCGCCCTCGACATCGGAGACAATACCACTGCCGAACAAGCAATCGCCCAGGCCGAACGTCTCAATGCGCCGGCACCTGCAATCGACGAACTTCGCGCCAAGTTGCAGACGGCGCAGCGGAAGGATAGCCGCAAGGACGACCATATCGCATCGCTGCTGGCGGAAATGCGCACCGCCGCCGCCCGTCACGACTTCGCGACCGCAAACCGCGCTCTAAACGAAGCGGCGCGCATCGATATCCAGAACCGTGACGTCCTCAAAGCTCGGGACGAATTGAACAGGGAACAGGATTCGGTGCAGGCGCCGGCGAAGAACTAGCCGATCCATCGCCAGGCAGGGCCTCTGCCGATTTCATCACGAGGGACCATTGGCCGATACCAGCATGACTCCGAACAGGAACGGCCCGCTCTACGCCATCATCGGCGCGCTCGTGGTCGTGATCGCAGGTGGCGGCTTCTACCTGTACAGGATGGACAAGGTGACGGCGTTGCCGCCACCCGCGCCCATCGAAGCCGCCAAGCCGGCCGCACCCATTCCTTCACCGCCCGTCGCGACCCCGCGGCCCGCCCCACCGCCAGCCGCGCCCGCCAGCCCGTCGGCCGCCCAGCTTAGCCAGGCGCGCAGCTATATCGCCGACGCCCGCCGCTTTGCGGCTGCCGGCGACTTCGCCAGCGCCGAGCAAGCCCTGCAGTCCGCCGACACGGCCATTCCGGGCTTCGCCGAGACCGCCGCGGCCCGCCGCGAGATCGCTGACCTGCGCACCGCGCACGGCCAAATCACGCCGCAGGTTTCCAGTCTCCTGGCCCAGGCGCGCCGCGCTATGGATCGTGGTGACTTCCCCGCCGCCGATCGCGCCCTCGACGAGGCCGAGCGCCTCGCGCCCAATGCGCGCGAGGTGATCGAGGCCCGCCGCGACCTGCGCGCGGCCCAACGCCAGACCGGTCCGTCGGGCACCCAGGACATGCGCGTGTCGGTGCTTGTCGCCACGGCGCGGGCCGCGATTTCCTTCGGCGACTTTCCGTCGGCCGACCGCGCGCTCGACGAAGCCGAACGCATAGATCCGCGCGACCCCGCCGTCCGGCAGGCCCGTGCCGACCTGAATGCCGCCGTGCGCGCCCGCCCGCCCCGCTGAAGATCGGACGCTGAACGCCCCGCGTAACGTCACGAATTCCGTGTAATCTGCTGCCGAGAAGAACCGGCGGCGGAGCGGAGATGACGGACATAGTCGAGGAGTTGCGCGCCAATACCAAAAGCAGTGGTGGGCGCGAGGGCGATCTTCTGGGGCGGGCGGCGGCGGAGATCGAGCGGCTGCGCCAGGCAACTTCCGTCACCTGGCAGCCGATGACGACGGCACCCAAGGACGAGGGACCGCTGCTGCTCTACTGCCCTGGCCTGGAAGGTCATGTCGTCCGCGAGGTCGTGGTTGGGGCCTGGCTGTTCGACGCCAATCGCCGCACCTTCGGCTACTGGACGAGCGATGTCGGCCGCCTCGACCTCGGTTTCGTCGAAACCGGACCCTGGATCGAATATCCGGAATTGCATCCCGAACGCTGGGCGCGGTTGCCACCGCGGCCCGGAAAGTCGGTCGAAGCGGACTATATTTGAAGGAGGGCGCTCCGCCTCGATGCCCTCCGCTGCGGGGAGATGTGCTTCGGATGACACCGAGGGGAGCTACCGGGGACTCGCAACCCCGGCGCCTCGTCAACGCCGACAGGCGGGCCGGGGTTCCCCGGGGGCTCTCGCCAGAATCCACCGACTATTGTACATTCGACTGCAAGATGATGACTGCAAGATGAGCGGCGAACCCGCCCCCCGCATGATCAGCCTCGGCAAGCGCGCGGGCCATCGCTATCTCCGGACCGGCCGCCTTGTGCTTTGGCTCGGCCTCGGCCGCGGTCGAGACCTCCTCGCCGTGTGGTGGCTGGACCGCGGGCGGCGGACCTTGTCCTCCGGGATCGTCGTCAAGCCGCCCTGGAAGCTGCCGCGCTACGCCGAGGTCCACGGCAACCAGCGTCCGCTGCTGAAATTCTTCGGCTGGCGCCTGCTGCCGCTCCACCGCATGTGACCTGGCGCATGTGATCTGGCCCATGTGACCCGGGCGCGAAGCGCTCTTCCCTCTGATTTTTGAGGCCCCCGTTGAGTCCCATCCTGCAAGCCGGCATTGCCTTCGCCCTCATCATCGCCAGCGCTGCCATGGGCGCCTTCCTGCGCCTGAAATTGCCGGAGCATCACCTCACGGGCGATTCCAAGGACGTGATCAAGCTGGCGGTCGCCCTGATCGCCACCATGTCGGCGCTGGTGCTGGCCCTGCTGTTCGCCTCGACGCGCACCTCGTTCGAGCGGACCAGCGGCTATGTCAGCCGCATGACCGCCGACATCACCGAACTGGACAAGCTGCTCACCGAATACGGCCCCGAGGCCAAACCGCTGCGCGCGGCGCTTCGGGCCGAGGTGGCCCCGCTGATCGGCTCGATCTGGCAGGACGATGCCGCGGCGCAGTCAGCCGCCGCCGGCGCGAAAGGTCATGGCGATTCGGTGCTCTACATGCTGCGCGAGCTGGTGCCGGGCAACAAGGTCCAGGCCTCGATCCAGGCGCGCGCCCTCCAGGTCAGCACCGACCTCAACCAGACCCAGCTCTCCCTGATCTCCCAACCCAGCGACTCGATTTCCAACACCTTCATCATCGTGCTGGTTATCTGGCTCATGTCACTGCTGTCCGGCAATTATCGAAACAGATTCAATTGGTTAGAATTTTCGTCGTCGAGGGTTTGCAGCGCCCTGTCACTAAGCAGTTGGTGTAGCGGCGCTTTCTCGAAAAGCGCGAGGCTCAATATCTGTAGGATTGTGTAGAGC
>CANJHI010000278.1 GCA_947474005.1 Alphaproteobacteria bacterium
CCGAGACCGGCGCCGCCATGACGCCGACGGCGACGAAGAAGGGCAGCCGGCTCTATCGCTACTACACGTCCATGGACCTGATCCGGAATCGGGCAACAGGCGAAAACGCCGGCCCTCAACGCCTTCCAGCAGGCATGATCGAGGCCGCCGTCGTCGGTGAAATCCGTCGGATGGTCCGCGCACCCGAGGTCGCGGCGCGGACCATCGAGGCCCTGCGAACGGAAGATGGATCGGTCGACGAACGGGCGGTGATCTCGGCGCTCGCGAGCTTCGACCAACTCTGGGCGTCGTTGTTCCCGGCCGAGCAGGCCCGGATCGTCCAGCTCCTGGTCGAGCGCGTCACGGTCGGCACGAACGGCGTCGCCGTCGATCTCCGCAACGACGGTCTCGGATCGATTGTTCGCGACATGATCACGCCCCGCAACGAGGTGCACGCATGACCCAATCATCCGGCACTATCCGCATCGTCATCCCGCTCGCCATCCGCAAACGCAATGGGCGGCCGCAGATCCTGCCGCCGGCGGACATGGAGGTTGCCGAACCGACAAACCAGGGCCCCCATGTCCTTCGCGCCGTCGCACGGGCGTGGGGCTGGCGGCGCAAGCTCGAGACCGGCGCCATGACGACCCTCCAGGACATTGCCGCCGCAGAGAAGATCTCGGACCGGTTCGTCGGCCGGATGATGCGGCTTGCCTACTTGTCTCCGGATGTTCTGGAACGGCTCGTGACTCAGCGGGAGCCGGCAGCCCTGTCGCTGAACGATCTGGTCACAGTCGCCGACTTGCCGTGGCACGAGCAGGCTGAGGCGGTGTTCGGCCAGGAGGGGCCGTAAAGGCCCGGCCCCGCCAAGACCTACCAGCGCGCGGCGATACGAGCGGTGCCGGCCAGCGAGCCGTAATTGCCGGCGAACTCCGCGTCGCCCTGCAGGCGGAATGACCAGGTCCGGTCGAGTTCGATCTCCGACAGCACCCGAACGAGGCCGACATCGGCCGGAAGCGGCGTGCCCGAGACCGTGAAACTCGACCCGGGCAGAGACTGGAACCACGCTGAGGCCGTCCCGGTCGTCTCGTACTCGTGTGCCCACGCCAGTCGCGCCTGTACCTTGGCCTTCGAACCCAGCACCGTGCCGAGGTTGGCATCGCCCTCGATGCCCAGTTCCGAACGCAGCGACGTCGCCGTGTTTGCATTGAAGCACAGCGCCGCCCCGCTGCCGGTCCGCGAGGTCTCGCAGAACCCCGGCAGGTTTGCAGCCTGCCCCTGCCCGGCCACGAACGGCGTCAGCCCATGACTGCCCAGCGCGATCCGGTAGCCCATCTCGGCCCGGCCAGACCATGTGTTCACCGTGTAGTTGGCGCTCATGTAGTCGCCGAGGAAGCCCACCGAACGATTGGTCGACACCCCATGCACGCCCCAGCCCCCGGCCACCGCCGCGTACAGTGGGCCCGCCCCGGTTCGACCGTAGAGACCGATCTGCAGCACATTGCCCAGCCCATTGCCCAGCCCGCCGGCGAGAAACCAGTTCGAGCTGCCGCTCGCCACCGCCACGCCCAGCGTCCCGCCGTCGAATCTCCAGTCGGCACCTACCGCCAGTCCCTGTGTCGTGGTCTGCACCGACGACGAACCCGACGCGCCGTCCAGCCAGCCGTAACCGCCGAACCCCGCCATCCAGCCGCGCAGTCGGCGCGGCTCGGGACCGGCCTCGTTGGCATCCAGGGAGGCGTACTGCACCGCCTGCTGCGAGCTCCCGCCCAGGCCTCCGCCTCCGGTGCTGCCCAGCACGGTGTTGAGGAACTGGTTGCCGAAGGTGAATGCCGCCGTCTGCGCCCCGGTTTGCGCCTCACCCGACAGGCTGTTCAGTGCATTCGCCAACGGCGGCCCCGACATCGAGAACAGGCCATACAGCCCGCTCGAGAGCGAGTTGCCGGTATTGAAGCTCGTGTTGAGCGCATTCGCGACATTGCCCTGGTTTCTGCTCAGCGCCGTGCCGCCACCCAGCGCGGCCGTCAGATTCAGCATCACGTCGGTCGGCGTGTAGCTCAGGCTGCTCTGGAACCCGCCCGGCAGGCCGGCCGTGCTGAAGGTCCCGAAGGTTCCCGTCCGCCCGCCCGTCGCCGACAGCAACGTGTAGGTACGGGCGTAATAGGTACCGGGGGCGAAGCTCGACTGCAGGGTGCCGGCCAGAGCCGCCGTACCGGTGACGTTGGTCCGGTCGGCCACGCTGGGCGAGACCTCCACCGCATAGGTCGACCCGGCACCGAAGGCCAGGTTACCGTTCACCGTGATGGTGCCAATCGAGTTGCCCGGCGACAGCGTGCCGCCACTGTTAATCTGCGTCGTCCCCACCGTTCCGCTGCCGCCCAGCATGCCGGAGACCGAGACCGGCGAGACAATCGAGCCGTCGACCGACAGCGTGGCGCCGGCCTCCACGGTGGTGAGGCCGCTGTAGGTGTTGGCACCGGCGAAAGTAATTCTGCCGCCGATGTCACTGTTGGCGATGGTGAGGTTGCCCGGCGTGCCGGGCGCCGCGTCGGACAGCACGCCAGTCAGCCGCGCGGCGTTGCCGCGCTGATCGAGGCGGTTGGTGATCGAGCCGTCGACAGAGAAGTTCTGAGCGTAGGTCCCAACCGCCATGTCGACCTGCAACGTGCCGCCGGCGAAGGCTGGGATTACCGTCGTTCCGACGTTGCTCAGGAAGTAAGTCTGGCCGGCGGCGATGGTAGAGACCGGCATAATGTCGACCAAGGTCGGCGTCCCGGTGGGCCCGGACAGGTCGTAGGGCCGAAGCACCATGGCACCCGTCGTGGCGTCGCCGGTGATCTGGCCATTGAGGCTCGACAGCGTATCGCCACCAAGCAGGCTGAACAGAACGTTGCCCTCGGGGGTCATCGAGCCCAGAACGGTGAAGTTGCCGACCGCGCTGCCCTGCGGCGCCGCGCCTATGCCCCAGTAGTAGCCGCTGCTGTAGTCGGTGATCTTGAAGGTGCCGGGCGCCGCCGTACCGAACAGCATCTGGCTGGCGACCCGCCAGGTGGTGCCGGCGGTCCAGCGCCATTCCGGCGAGAGGACGTTGGCGGTCACATACTGGGTGGGCGATGGCGGCGTGAAGACGGCAGGATTGTAGGGTGCCATATAGGCCCAGTGGGTGATCAGAAACGAGGAACCGGTGATCATCTGCATTTGCATCAGCGGCACGCCAGAAATCTCACGCATCTGGCCGACGCCGATGACGGTCGGGCTGCCGGATGAGGTGAAGGCGATCCGGATCTGACCGGACTCGGTGACGATGCCCTGCATGGACGCGCTGGTGGGAGCCCCGGCCGTCGACCCGATGGCGAAGGTCGCCTCGGTCGATCCACTGAAAACGCCGTGGCTCGCCGTGCCGAGCGCCCACAGCGTCTGGTCGCCGATCGGTATCGTGTTGATTGTTTGGCTACTGTTGCCGCTGGCATAGGCGATCAGGTAGGGGACCGGCACGTACCAGTACGAGTTAGACAAAAGTGAATCCCAGCGCGTGTCCTGTGCCGACGCGGGCGACGCGACAATCCCTGCCAAGGCCCCATACGCAACCACTACAAATGCCAACTGCCGCTTCCATCCACGCTTCACGACATGCCTCATTTGCTGACGAGGGAAATGTCGACGATTTGGTCGGTGAATGAAAGTCCAGAACCGCAGCTCAGCTCCGCTCCCGATGCAGACCGCCAGATGGCCAGATGCTGATTTGTAACGACACGAAACGCATCACCGCCAAGCGCCGCCAGAAAACACCGCCACGATGGTCCGGCGACATCCATCGGGAGGAGAATGCCGCCGGACAATGGGCGAGCATTGTGGAGGCGGAAGGCGGAAGGCGGAAGACGGTAAGGTGGAAACGCCGTCGGCCCACGATGCCACATATGTCCGAGCCCCGCTCATCGACTGCGGCATGCCGGCGGAACCTGTACGACCCGCCGGAATTGCGCACGATTACGCCGGACCACGCGCACCTCGGGTTTTTCACTGTACTGCCTGGCGGCAGACTCCAGCCAAACTTCGGCGCACCCTCGAACCGAAAAAGTACCGGAAACACTCCGTCTTTTTAATCCAAACCAATTTGTGCGAGGTTCGGTCGGAAAGAGACGGGGCGCCTTCAGAGACCGAAAATCGGTGCCTGTTCAGTCTCCGTGGTTTGGTCGACTTCGCTAAACCCCTTTGAATACAAAAGGAATTTGGGCACTCCATCGACGCCAGCGAGAGTTAGCGACGAGGTAAGGGCGGAGGGAAAAGCGCTGGCTTCAAACTCTCTCTGCGTAGCGGCGCGGCTTGCTGCGGGACCCTGCGCGGGCGCAATTGGCGCCTCGGAGACCGAGCACTCCGGCCGACCCTTCAGTTGCGCCTTGAGGATGCG
>CANJHI010000279.1 GCA_947474005.1 Alphaproteobacteria bacterium
GTCTCTATCAAATTCTACAGATCTTGAGCTTGACCATGTTCGAGCGAATGCCGCTAAACCAGCTTCTTTCCAAAATGAACGGCGACATCGGCGCCGAGGATGCAGCCAACCAATTGAATCTATTCGATTAACGTTGGGACACTAGTGATAGGCGTGCTCGACAAAGGCCGTCTCGAACACACCCTCGGCCACGGCAGCGCAGCCGGCGAAGGCTGCCGCCGCATCGCCATGCCGTACGCCGCCATCCAGCAGCAGGTTCTTCGGCTTGTCGGCCTGGACCAGCGGCGCATCGACGGCAGTCGCTGCGTCGATGCCAATCACCGGCGGCTCGGACGCCCAAGCGATCGGCACTTCATCGTCGCGAATGGAAAGAACGGTGGCACGCTCATCGACCAGCGCCAGAACCGCCTCGCCGCGGTAGCGCACAATCCCGTCGGCCAGCACCGGCTGGTCCTTGATGTCGGGATAGATGCCGAAACCGTTGAACGGCACATCCGCGGCCGTCAGGACGGCGGCCAGCCGCCGGCGCAGCGGCGCCAGATCGCCCAGCGTGAACCGGCCACGCGCATGCGGCGAGCGTACCACCCGGATCCAGAGCGCATCGGCCGGAATACCATCGGCACCGAACACATCTCGGCCCGTAACCTTGGCGTAGCCATCGACACGGGGCAGACGGGCACCCACGGCGGCACCGGCGGATGGAGCCACCATAAGGGGCGGCTCGACCGTGGCCAGAACGGCATCGACGATCTTGGTGTAGCCCGTGCAGCGGCAGAGCACACCGCCCAGCGCATCCTCGATCTCGCCGCGACTGGGCCGTGAAACCTGGCGCAACAGTTCCTCGGCAGCCATCAGCATGCCCGGCGTGCAGATGCCGCACTGGGCGGCACCATGGGCGAGGAAGGATTTCTGCAGGCGCGCCAAAGTACCATCGGCTCCAGCGAGGCCTTCGACGGTTTCGACGCTGCGGCCTTCGACTTGGCCGATCGCGACCAGACAGGCGCAGACCTGCCGGCCATCGAGCAGCACGGTGCAAGCACCGCAGTCGCCGGCATCGCAGCCGACCTTGGTGCCGGTGAGGCCCAGATCGTCGCGCAGGGCCGCGGCGAGCCGCGTAACCGGCGGGCCGGTCCACGTCGCGGCTGCGCCGTTCAGGGTGAATGCCACCTTCACGGCGCGAACCCCGCCAGCAAGCGGCGCAGCAGGACGAGGACAGCGTCGCGACGATAGCCAGCGCTGCCACGCACATCATCGATCGGGGCAAGAGGCTCGAGATGGGTTGGATCGACCCGATCGGCCAAATGTCGGTCGAGCGGCGCGCCTGCCAGCGCTGCCTCGAGCGCAGTGAGACGCTGAGCGACCGCCGAGCAGGCGCCGACGGCGATGCGGGCGACGGCGATGCGGCCTTCGGCGATTTCCAGTGTGGCGGCAGCCATGGCGATCGAGATCACGAGATAACGCCGGGCACCGAGCTTGAGAAAGGCGCTGCGCGCCGAATGGGCGGGTCTGGCGACGTGCAGAGCGACCACGAGTTCGCCGGGGCGCAGGTCGGTGCGGCGAACGCCGGTGATGAACTGCTCGAGCGGCAGGCGACGAGTCTTGGCACGGCTTGCGATCTCGACCTCGGCGCCCAGTGCCAGCAAGCCCGGCACGCCGTCGGCGGCCGGCGAGGCGTTGCAGAGATTGCCGGCCAGCGTGCCGGCATTCTGGATCTGGCGGCCGCCGACCTCGCGCGCGGCCTGCTTCAGGCCGTCGAACAACGGCGGCAGGTCGGCCTCGATCAGCTCGCGCCAGCTCGTGGTGGCACCCAGCCGCCAGCCAGTGGCGGTCGTCGAAATCCCGCGCAGAACATCGATGGCACTGATGTCGAGGATGTCTTCGTCGATCGTACGGCCGACCCGTGCCGGATAGAAGTCGGTGCCGCCGGCCAGCACCGAGTGCGGCCGCGCGAGGGCCGACAATGCCTCTTCCAGGCGCGAAGGACGGAAGTAATCACCCATATCGTTCGTGTACGTACGATGGCCAGTGAGGCCGAGCGAGTCAAACGATTGAGACCAGTCAGACGATCTTGGACAGGAGTTCGAGAAGGTGCCGCTGCTCTTGGGTGGTGAGCGGTTTCATCGTCTCGCGCGACACCGCGGGACCGTTGATCAGGAGCTTGTTCACCAGCCGCTGGCCTTCGGTCGTCAGGCTGAGCAGCGTGCGCCGCGCATCGCCCGGATCGGGCCGTGAATCGACGAGCCCGCGCTCCTTCAGACGTCGCACCACGCCCTGCATCGTGGCCTTGTCCATGCCGACTAGGCGGCCGAGCAGATTCTGCGACAGCTCGGTGTACTCGTTCAGCTTCACCATGCTCGAGTACTGCGTCGGCGTGATGTTGGGATCGCCGATACCGACCTGGAAAATGGCGCTGGCGCGTTGGTGGGCGCGACGCAGCAGGTAACCCACTTGCTCTTCGATGCGGTACGACCGCGATGTCGGACTTGATGCCGACTTTGGCTCTTGAAGTTTTTTTGCGACGTTGCCCCGCATCGCCCCCGCCTTTGTTGGTCCTTGGCTACACCGGCCGCGCGCGTCGCACAACGGTCACATAACACTCGCCTGCGACGGTGAATGACCGCGCCCTCTTGACTCGTTCGTGCGGGCGCGGCAGCGCGAGCATATCGGCCGATGGTAACCTCGTGACGGACTGCCAAGGCGATGGCAGTCTCGCCCACCTCCACTCTCACAGGACAACTCAATGCCCGGCGCGCTCGAAGGCATCAAAATCGTCGACCTCACCAACATCATTCTGGGTCCCTATGGAACGATGTTGCTCGCCGACCAGGGCGCCGAAGTGATCAAGGTCGAGGCACCGGAGGGTGACGCCGTCCGCCACATCGGCAAGCCGGGCAAGACTCCCGGGATGGGCCCGACCTATTTGTACGTGAACCGCAACAAGCGCTCGCTCTGTCTCGACCTCAAGAACCCGGCGGCGCGCGCGGCGCTGCTCAAGGTGGTGGCGACCGCCGATGCCTTTGTTCATGCGCTACGGCCGCAGGCGATCGAGGGTCTCGGCCTCGGCTATGAGGACATTCGCAAAGTGAGGCCCGACATCGTCTATGTCGGCGCCTACGGCTATTCTGCCGACGGTCCTTACGGAAAACTGCCTGCCTACGATGACGCGATCCAGGCCCGGTTCGGCATCGCCGATCTGATGGGCCGCGCCGCCGGGGACGACGTGCCGCGCTACCCGCCCACCATCCTGGCCGACAAGACCGTGGGCCTCACCTTCGCTTTCTCGACCTTGTCTGCGCTCATGCATCGCCAGCGCACCGGCGAAGGCCAGTTCGTCGAGGTGCCGATGTTCGAGACCATGGCCGCCTGGCTGATGGTCGAACATCTGTGGGAGCGCACTTTCAGCGACGAGGGCGAGGTCGGCTACTCCCGGCTGCTGGCCCGCACCCGCAAACCGTTCCGGACCCCGGATGGCTGGATGGCGATCCTGCCCTACAACGACAAGCACTGGCGCAACTTCTTCGAGATCGTCGGCCGTCCCGAGGTGCTCGAGGATCCGCGCTATTCGACCCTGAACGCCCGGTCGATGCATATCTCGGACATGTACGCGATGGTCGAGGCGCTCGCCCCCATCCGCACCACCGCCGAATGGGTGAGGTTGCTCGACGAGGGCCAGATCCCCAACGCGCCGGTGTCGCGCCCAGCCGACCTGTTCGAGGACCCGCATCTGGTGTGGCGGCAGCTTTTCCGAAAATATCCTCACCCCAGCGAAGGCGAGATCTTGATGGTCGAGCCGCCGATGCGGATGAGCCGTAAGCGTCGTCCACGCACCCTCGTAGAAGACCTCGCCGTTGCGCGGTAGTTGCCGTCGTTCAATTCGATGGAGGTATTCATGACAACGGGGAGATCGCGAGGCCGCTTGAGTTCTGTGTCGCGTGTGCAGCTTGTGGCCCATGCCCTGAGGCCCGGGGCTCATGTCGCGACACTGGCGGCGCGTCACGGGTTGAGCGCGAGCCATCTCTATGCGTTGTGCCGGGAAGCGCGGGCGGCTGGCGACGAGAGTTCGCGTAACCGGCTGGTCCCGGTCGTGGTGGACGACAGGCCAGCCCTGGCGACGGAGAGTTCGAGGCCTGGCGGCGAGATCGAGATCGTCGTCGCCGGCGAGGTTCGCGTCGTGGTGCGTGGGGCGGTCGAGCTGTCGTCGCTGCGCACGGTCCTGGCGGTGCTGCGCGGATGATCGCGGCGGGTAGCGCGACGCGGATCCTGGTGGCGACGAAGCCAGTGGACTTCCGGCGCGGCGCGGTCGGGCTTGCGGCTGTGGTGGCGGAGCATCTGGGTGCCGATCCGTTCA
>CANJHI010000280.1 GCA_947474005.1 Alphaproteobacteria bacterium
CCGTCACGTAGGCTAGGATGCGCGCCCAATCCATAACCGCCCCCTGCCCCGACCCTCAACGACGGCGGCGTCGGCCGTCCGTGAAATTGTACCGGGACACCGAACGAACCGCTAGCCGACGCCACCTAACTCATTGGTTTCTCGGCCGTTTCTATTTTTTGACCTCACGGGAATGTCGGGATAATTCAGGTTCTGGGATCGCTCCACGCCCCAGCGTCCTAGCCTAGATCGGAGATCTCCATGGTCAATTCTGGTGACAAAGGTATCGCTGCTCGCCCGACGCTGAACGTCACGCTCATCGTCAACGGCAAAACGCGCTCATTCGAGGCCGCGCCGTGGACCACCTTGCTCGACACCTTGCGTGATCGCCTCAACCTGACCGGTACCAAGAAAGGCTGCGATCACGGCCAGTGCGGCGCCTGCACGGTGCTGGTCGATGGCCGCCGTGTCTATTCCTGCCTAACGCTGGTAGTGATGAAGGACGGCGCCAAGGTCACGACCGTCGAAGGGCTCGCCGTCGACGGCACGCTGCACCCGCTGCAGCAGGCCTTCATCGAACAAGACGCCTTCCAGTGCGGCTACTGCACGCCCGGCCAGATCTGCTCGGCTGCGGGGCTGATCGCCGAGGGTAAGGCCAAGACACCTGACGAAATCCGCGAACTGATGAGCGGCAACATCTGCCGCTGCGGTGCCTACCCGAACATCGTGGCCGCGATACAGCAGGCAATGTCGGTGATGGGAGGCAAGGCATGATCAACTTCAAATATTCGCGTGCCGCGGACGTTGCCGATGCCGTGCGCCAGCTCGCTGCCGACCCCCAAGCAAAATTCATCGCCGGCGGTACCAATCTCATCGACCTGATGAAATACGAGATCGAGCACCCAGCACGGCTGATCGACATTTCGCGCTTACCGCTCAACACCGTCGAGGAGATTCCGAGCGGCGGCCTTAAGATCGGCGCGCTCGTGCCCAACAGCGACCTCGCCTATCACCCCGTAGTGCAGCAGCGCTATCCGCTGATCTCGAGCTCGATCCTGGCCGGCGCCTCGCAGCAATTGCGCAACATGGCGTCGACCGGCGGCAACCTGGTTCAGCGCACCCGCTGCTTATACTTCTATGACGTCACGACTCCCTGCAATAAGCGCAAGCCCGGCAGCGGCTGCTCAGCTATCAACGGCATCAACCGCAGCAACGGCATCCTGGGAACGAGCGAGTTGTGTATCGCAACACACCCCTCCGACCTTTGCGTCGCGCTTGTGGCGCTGCAAGCGAAGGTTCATGTTATCGGCCCGGCGGGCGATCGTGTCATCGCGATTGGGGATTTTCATCGGCTACCTGGCAACACACCCGAGCGCGACACCAATCTCGAGAGCGGCGAGATCATCACGGGGATCGAGCTACTGGGGCGCGGCTTTGCCAAGCACTACAGCTATCTCAAGATCCGCGACCGCATGTCCTTCGCGTTTGCGCTGGTGTCGGCCGCAGTGGCGCTCGAAATGGACGGAGACCGCATCATCGAAGCGCGCATCGCGCTCGGTGGTGTCGCCCACAAGCCATGGCGCGTCCCGGAAGCGGAAGCGGCACTGCACGGACAAAAGGCTGACGAAGCCAACTTTGCGCGCGCTGCTGACCTGCTGCTGCGCGGCGCGAAAGGATATGCGCACAACGGCTTCAAGATCGAGCTTGCACGCCGGACCGCAATCCGCACTCTGAGGCAGGCGGCGAACGGTACACCGCAGGTTCAATCGAACAAGAAGATCATATGAAGCTGCATCGCCTCGACATTTTGAAGACCGCTGTTCCGCTTAGGGCGCTCAGATATGTGTCGACCACTTCACTCTGTCCCATCTGCCGCAACCGCGGACACAAAAAGCCCAGCGAGCCATCCCATGACAACTTACATCGGCACCCCCACGTCCCGCGTTGACGGCCACGCCAAGGTCACAGGCGCGGCAAGGTATGCCGCCGAATTCACCGCGCCGGACCTGGCCTACGGGAGCGTCGTCGGCGCCACGATTGCCAAGGGCCGTATCATAAGCATCGAAAGCAGCGCAGCACTCGCAGTAGACGGCGTGATCGTTGTCCTCACCCACGAGAACCGTCCGCCCATGGCGAAAACAGATCAGGCATACAAGGATGACGTTGCGCCGGACGGGTCGCCGTTCCGGCCGCTTTACGACGACAGGATCATGTTCAACGGCCAGCCGATTGCTCTGGTCGTTGCCGAAACGTCCGAGGCCGCTCAGTTCGCGGCTTCGCTGATTCAGGTGAAATACAAAGAGGAAGCACATGTCACGGACATCTATCACCTGCGCGACGCCGCCATTCCGGTAAAGACTCCTTCAAATCCAATGCCGCCTAAGATACGTGGCAACCCGGACCAGGCACTGGCGGCAGCCGCAGTGCGCCACGTGGCCGAATATTTCGTTCCGAACGAGCATCACAACCCAGTAGAGCTTTACGCCTCGACGGCAGTCTTCGAGAAAGGCGGCAAGCTCACGGTCTACGATAAGACCCAGGGCGTGCAGAATGTGCAGAAGTATCTTTGCGGCGTGTTCGGCATGAAACCGGACGACGTGCGCGTGATGTCGCCTTTCATGGGCGGCGGATTCGGCTCGGGCCTTCGTCCGCAGTTTCAGGTAGTACTGGCAGTGCTTGGAGCGCGCGCGGTAAAGCGCTCGGTGCGGGTCGTGCTGACCCGCGCACAGATGTATGCGCTGGGCTACCGGTCGGCGATGATCCAACGCATCGCACTCGGCGCCAACACTGGCGGAACGCTCGACGCCATCACCCACGACGCCGTGACGGTGACGTCGCAATACGAGGAGTTCCACCGCCAAGAGACCGGATGGTCGGGCCTCCTCTACAAATCACCCAACGCGAAATATGCACACAGGCTCGCGCATCTCGATCTTGCGACCTCATCGTCTATGCGCGGGCCCGGCGCCGCCACGGCGCTGTTCGCCCTCGAATCGGCGATGGACGAACTAGCAGTCAAGCTCAACCTTGACCCGATCGAGCTTCGCCTGCGCTGCTATTCCGACCGCGACCAGAACGAGGACAAGCCGTTCCGCAGCAAGGCGTTGCGCGAATGCTATCGCCAGGGTGCCGAGACGTTTGGCTGGAGCAAGCGCAAACCCGAGCCGCGGTCAATGCGCGACGGCGGCGACCTGGTCGGCTGGGGGATGGCGACGGGCGTCTGGCAAGCCCCGCAAGCGGAGATCGCGGTCCGCATTGTGCTGACCGCTGATGGCCATGCCGAGGTGGCGAGCGCGACGTCTGACATCGGCACCGGCACCTACACCATCATGGCGCAGGTTGCAGCCGACACGCTGGGTCTGCCTCTCGACAATATCACTATCGCGCTTGGCGACTCGACTCTGCCGCATTCGCCAGTCGAGGGCGGGTCGTGGATTGCGACCTCGGTGGCGAATGGAATCGTGACCGCCGCAGAGGCGATCCGCGACGAACTGCTGCGCTTCGCCAAGCAGATGCCGAGTTCGCCGCTCGCCAATTGCTCGCCCGACGAAGTCGGCTTTGCGGCCGGAAAGCTAGTGAGCAAGCGTGATGGCTCACGCGCTGTGTCGCTAGCCGACGCAATGCGACAGGGCAAGGTCGATCGCATCACGCAGGAGAAAACCACCCTCCCCTCCCATAACCACAGCCACGCGAACAACACGCACGTTGCACATTTCGTCGAGGTCAAGGTAGACGAGCAACTTGGTGTGATCCGTGTCACCCGAGCCGTCAGCGCGGTGGCGGCCGGGCGCATCCTGAACACCAAGACCGCCGGCAGCCAGATCCTCGGCGGCGTGGTCTGGGGCATAGGCATGGCGCTGCACGAGGAGACGCTGATCGACCACACATTCGGCCGCATCATGAATGCTAACATCGCTGACTATCATGTGCCGGTGCATGCGGACATTCACGACATCAAGGTGATCTTTGTCGACGAGCCGGACGGCAGCAATCCGCTCGGCCTCAAGGGCGTCGGTGAGATCGGCATCATCGGCGTCGCCGCGGCGGTCGCCAATGCGGTCTATCACGCCACCGGCAAGCGCGTTCGTGAACTGCCGATCACGCTGGACAAGCTCCTTGGGTCCCTCGACGTTTCAACCTAAAAACCGCAGTTGTCGTTGCTCTGGCACGTTGATCTGTAGCGTGGTTAGACCTCTGGTTGCATCACGCGGGCGCGACAAGTCGCGGCGGCGGGCGTAGCGGGCGGCCTTCGAGGAACTTTTGGAAGGCTCTGGCGAGGATGGCGGTCCAGATTTGCCC
>CANJHI010000281.1 GCA_947474005.1 Alphaproteobacteria bacterium
GCATCCACGACACCTACGACGCCATCGTCGATGCCTGCTGCAAGGCTTGGACTGACCTGCTCGCCACCCCGCAAAGGATCGCATCCATCACAAGCCGGCGATGGGCTGAACTGTCATGAGTTCTGTCGGTTGGTATAAGGCACCACGATCTTGATCGGCCCGCTGGGCCAAGCCTGCGCCCGCACCGCCGAGGCACCGACAATCGTCTAGCCGGCGGTGGCCGCCAGCACTCTGCGTCGCTTGATCATTATGGTCTCCCTACCCCATTCCGGCGGGAGGATCGCAAGCCGGCATCCACCGCGCAATGCGCGCGCGACAGGTGTTCTTTTCTACGGGTCTCTTGTTACTCCGCCGGCTTGGCCGCCACCGCGCTGTGTACATCACGCTCGCTGGGCAGCAGCGAAAGGGCCAGGAACCCGCAGAACGCCACGCCGGCCAGCACCATCAACAGCACCGGAAAGCCTGCGTCCTTCACGGCCGGCCCGAGCAGGGCCACCACAAAGGAGCTCACGCCGAAGCCGATGGCGAGCCGCACGCCGGTCACTCGGCTGCGCATGCGGTCGTCGATGTAGCGCACGATCATGGCGTCAGTGAAGGGAATGGCCCCGAACACCAGCAGCATGAAGCCGACGGCCGTCGCAAACAACGCCCAGCCCTCGGCCTGCGAGGCGATCAGGAACAGCGGCACCTGCAGCAGCACGATCGGCAGATAGATGTTCTTCAGCGGATAGCGGTCGATCAGCTTGCCGACCACGAGCTGCGCCAGCGAGGCGAGCGAAAAGATGACGAACAGCATCACGGCCAGCATCGTCGGATCCTGCGCGATGCTCTTGGCTCGGATGCTCAGAAGCTCGCCGTTTCCGTTGGTCGTGAAGTTGAAGATGATGCTGCCGGTGACGGCGGTAAAGGTCATGATCGCAAAGACGCGCGCCATCACCGACGGCGGCAGGTCGAGCATCTTGGCCTTGCGCTTGGCCGGCGCCTCTTCCTCGCGCGGCACCAGCACCACGAAGGCCACGGCACAAACCAGGCAGATCACGCCCGGGATGATGAACGCCGTCTGCCAGCCGAAGCGCTGGGCGATGTAGACCGACAGGCCGGCGGCGATGGCGATGCCCATGTTGCCGGCCAATCCGTTCACGCCGATCGTGAAGCCAGGGTTCTTGGCCTTCTGCACCAGCATCGGAATGCCGACCGGATGGTAGATTGAGGCGAAGGCGCCCATCAGCGTGAGCGCCGCGCCGATCTGCCACTTGTTGCTGCAGAGCGAGATCACCAGCGCGGAGACGCCCATGCCAGCGAAGAAGATCACCATCATGATCCAGCGGCCCCAATGGTCGCCCAGGCGCCCGCTCACGATCGAGCCGGCGCCGAACATGAACAGCGCGCCGTAGTTGAACGGCGTCAGTTCCGTCCATTCAACGCCCCAGACGCCCGCGATCACGCCCCAGCTGTAGGCGAACACCACGAGGATCCAGTGATCCATGGCGTGGCCGATATTGAGCAGGATGGCGCTGGGGCTGCTGTGGTTCATGTTGTCTTTTCCTCCGTCCTTCCAGACTAGGCGTGGTGTCTCTGGCTGTCTTGCGCTAGAGTGCCAACTTATGTCGAGAAAGAGACAAGCAGCGACTCTCCGCCCGGAATTGTCCCCCGCCGAACGATCAACCGATCCGGCCGACTACCAGAACGTGCCGCGGGCGGTTGCAGCCATGCCCAAGGACTTTCCCGACGGCTTCGAGATCGCCCCGCACAGCCACGAACGGGCACAGCTCATCTACGCCACGTCAGGCACGATGCGGGTCGCCACCAGCGACGTCATGTGGATGGTTCCGCCGCAGCGCGCGGTGTGGATGCCTTCGGGTGTCCGCCACGGCATCGTGATGTCGAGCGACGTTTCCATGCGCACCCTCTATCTGCGCGAAGACGCCACCCAATTCATGTCCGATACCTGCAGCGTCCTGCCGGTATCGCCGCTGTTGCGCGAACTGATCGTGCGGGCCACTGAATTGCCGATGCGTTACGACGAAAGCGGTCCCGCCGGCCATGTCGTGGCGCTGCTCCTGGCCGAGCTGCGCGGGCTGCAATCCTTGCCACTGCGACTGCCGATGCCCAGCGATGTGAGGCTGCGCGGCCTTTGCGAGCAGCTGCTGTCGGCGCCCGGCGATCAACGAACGCTCAGCGCCTGGGCGCGCACCATCAACGCCAGCGCCCGCACGCTGGCCCGCCACTTCCAGAACGAGACCGGCCTCAGTTTCGGCGCCTGGCGCCAGCAGGCGCGCGTACTGGAGGCGATGGGTCGCCTGGGCGGCGGCGCGCCGGTCACCCAGGTGGCACTCGATCTCGGCTACGACAGCGTCAGCGCCTTCAGCGCCATGTTCCGCCGTGCCTCGGGCGCGTCGCCCAGCCACTACCGGCATAGGCCGCAGGGCGATCCAAAAGCCCTTCCAGCGATGGGGGATTCGATGATTTCGCAACCTGTTGCCGCATTGAAGCCTTGACGTGATGATCGCAAATATCCCCAATGCGCGACCTATTTGCGGTACTCTAAACCGTCATTTACCCCAGATCGGCTGCTCCGCCGCCGCTTGGAGTTTCTGTTGAAGCCGACCGACATCGCGAACCCCGACTATTTCCACAAGGTAGTAGACTGCCAGTGGGCATGCCCCGCCCATACGCCCGTCCCGGAGTACATCCGGCTGATCGCTCACGGGCGCTACTCCGACGCCTACATGATCAATTGGAAGTCCAACGTCTTCCCGGGGATCCTGGGCCGGACTTGTGACAGACCTTGTGAACCGGCCTGCCGGCGCAGCCGCGTCGAGGACGAGACTCTGGTCAAAGGCAAGAAGGAGCCGGTGGCGATCTGCCGCCTGAAGCGCGTTGCCGCCGACTACAAGGACGACGACGACATCAACACCAAGATGCCGAAGGCGCCGGCGAAGAACGGCAAGCGCATCGTTTGCATTGGCGGCGGCCCCTCGTCGCTCACCGTGGCCCGCGATCTCGCGGTGCTGGGCTACGAGATCGTGATCTACGACCAGGATCCCAAGCTCGGCGGCTTTATCCGGACGCAGATCCCGCACTTCCGCCTGCCTGAGTCGGTGATCGACGAGGAAGTGGGCTACATCACCGGCATCGGCAACATCGAGTTTCGCCACAAGAAGATCGAGTCGCTGAAAGGCGTCCTGGCCGAAGGCTACGACGCGGTGTTCGTCGGTTCCGGCGCGCCGCGCGGCCGCGACCTCGACGTGCCCGGCCGCAAGGAAGCCGCCGCCAACATCCATATCGGCCTCGACTGGCTGTCGTCGGTCTCGTTCGGCCACATCAGCAACGTGGGCAAGCGCGTGATCGTGCTGGGTGGCGGCAACACCGCGATGGACTGCTGCCGCACCGCGCGCCGCCTCGGCGGCGACGACGTGAAGGTGATCGTCCGCTCCGGCTTCGAGGAAATGAAGGCGTCGCCGTGGGAAAAGGAAGACGCGATGGGCGAGGACATCCCTATCCTGAACATGCTCGTCCCCAAGGAAGTCACGCACAAGGACGGCAAGATCACCGGCGTCCTGTTTGAAAAGGTGAAGGCCGAGTACGACGCCAAGGGCCGTCGTTCGCTGGTGCCCTCGGGCGAGCCCGACGAGCACCATGAATGCGACGACGTCCTGGTCGCGATCGGCCAGGAGAATTCCTTCCCGTGGATCGAGAAGGACGCCGGCATCGAGTTCGACAAGTGGGGCCTGCCCAAGCTCAATGAGAAGACCTTCGGCAGCAGCCATCCCAAGGTGTTCTTCGGCGGCGACGCCGCTTTCGGCCCCAAGAACATCATCTGGGCCGCCGCCCACGGCCACGATGCGGCGATCTCCATCCACAAGATGCTGATCGGCGAGAACCAAGAGGAGCGGCCCGCCCCAGGCGTCAACATCGCCAGCCAGAAGATGGGCATCCACGAGTGGAGCTACGACAACGCGCCAACCATCGACCACCGGCTGAAGGTCCCGCATCGCCCCAAGAAAGAGGCGCTCAAGGACATCATGGCCGAGGTCGAGCTGGGCTTCGATCCGCAGCTCGCCTTTAAGGAAGCGCAACGCTGCCTCAACTGCGACGTCCAGACCGTTTTCACGGGACAGCTCTGCATCGAGTGCGACGCCTGCGTCGACATCTGCCCGATGGACTGCATCACCTTCACCGA
>CANJHI010000282.1 GCA_947474005.1 Alphaproteobacteria bacterium
ATCGGCTTGTAGTGATCGCCGTAATAGAACGCTTCGGCCTTTTCGTAGTCGGGGAATTCGAGCACCACGACACGCGACGGTGTCCAGCCGCCTTCCAGTGTCCTGGTCTTGCCGCCACGCACGATGAACTTGCCGCCGAACTTGGCGATCGCGCCCGGTGTGTGCTTGCGGTACTCGGCCATCAGGGCCTCGTCCGTCGTCTCGACTTCCACGATGATATAGGCAGCCACGTTTATTCCTCCTCAATCAACTTCCTCTAGCCAATTTCCATCGGCAGGGCGGGATCGTTGGCCCATTCCTGCATCGAATTGTCGTACACCGAGACGTTCCGGTGGCCCAGCATCGCCGTGAGAACAAAGGCGTCGAGCGTGGCTGCTATGCCGCCGCCGCAATAGACCAGGACGCGCTTGTCGGGTGCGGCGCCGACGCCGTCGAAGGCGGCGCGCAGCTCGGCGATCGGCTTCAACGCCTTGTCGATACCGAACAGGCCAGCGGCCGGCACGCACGACGAGCCTGCGATGCGGCCGGCGCGGCCGTAGACCACGCCGCCCGCGCCCGTGTGCTGGTCGTGGCTCAGCGCATTCAGCGTGAGCGTCCCCGGCGCGCCGATCGCGCCCTTGATCTTCTCCTTGTCGACGAAGAGCTCAGGCCGGGCACGCAGCGACAGCGTCGCCGGTGGATGCGTGGCAGCCTCGATCGAGAGCGGTCGATTCTCCGCCTTCCATTTGTCGAGCCCGCCGTCGAGGATCGCCGCATCGTCGAAGCCCACTGCGCGCAGCATCCACCAGATGCGGGTCGCCCATACCGGCGAGGCGTGGCTGTAGAGCACGACGAAGGTGCCATGGCCCACGCCCTTGGCGGCGAAGGCCTTCGTGAGGTCCTCGAGCAGCGGCAGGGTGAAGCGGAGCTTTGAGCTCTTGTCGGAAAGGTCGGCCTGGAGGTCGAGGAAGGCGGCGCCCGGAATGTGGCCCTTGTCGTAGTTCGCGCGACCGCTCTCGGCGACGTAGCGGCCGTCGGGGCCGGGCTTGAGGTAGGTGGTGCAGTCGAAGACCCGGAGGGCCGGGGCGCCCATGCGACGCGCCAGTTCCTCGGTCGAAATCACCGCGGCGGAATGCCCGGACATGTCGCTCTCCTAGTTGGGAGAGCGGAGACTAACCTGCTGGGGGCGCGCGACTCCAGTCGCGCGATCATCTCTTCATTGCCGGTGCGTGGGCTCTCGGCGTTGATTACAACGCCTGCCGCCCACCAGCATCAACGCACGCGTTGATGCTTAGATCGTCTTCTGCGGCAGCGGCGGCACGGCGACCGGACCCGACGAGGGGGCCACGGGTGGCGCGAGCTGGGCCGAATCGGGCTGCTTCGGCGCAGCAGTCGGGGTGGTCATCGGCTTCTTGGTCTTGGCCTTCGCCGTCTTGGTCGGGGCGACCTTGGTCTGGGCGCTCACCTTCTTCAGGCAGCTGCTGCGCGATGAGGCGCTCTTCAGTGTCTGGCAATAGGCCGAGGTGCCGGGCTTGGGCTTGGCGGTGGGGACGGGGGCTGCTGCCGGGGTCTCGTCCTGAGCGAAGGACGGCGCCGCAAAGGCGACGGCGAGAAGGGCGGCGGCGCTGGCGATCAAAAGACGCATTTTTCTTCTCCCGGGCCGCTTGCGGAGGGGGACGATGCGGCCTCGATATACTGGCAAAATACTATGTGATTTGTGTCATTTATGTCAAATTCTTAATAGTTCACTGAAGCTGAAATCGAAGGCGCCCGACGTGCACGCCATCTTCAATGTCGCTGTTCCGATCTTCGGGGTCATCCTGGCCGGCTACCTGGCCGGTCGCTGGCGTATCCTGGGCGGCGAGGCGACCGGCGCCCTCAATGCCTTCGTGAGCTACTTCGCCCTGCCGGTCCTGTTCTTCGGCACGCTGGCGCGGACGCCGGTGCGGGCGGTGCTCGATCCGGCCCTGATGGTGGGCTTTGGGCTGGTTGTCGCCGCCACCTTCGCGGTCGGCATGGTCTCGACCCGACTGGCGAATTACGGACGGAACGGGGGCGGCCTCGCCGCCATGAGCCTGCAGGGTATCGCTTCCTCGTGGGGCAATGTCGGCTACATGGGCGTGCCGATCTGCCTCGCCGCCTTCGGAGAAGCCGGGTTGCCGCCCGCCATGCTCACCGTGATCGTGACGGCGATCCTGGCCATGGTGTTCGGCGTCATGCTGATCGAGCTGGAAGTCGCGGCGGGCCACGGGCCGCTCCGCACCTTCCTGCGCGCCGCCTTCAACGTCGCGCGCAATCCGCTGCCGATGTCGATCGCGCTGGGCGTCGTGGTCTCGGCGATCGGCGTGCCGGTGCCGGTGCCCGTGGAAAAATGGATCGACCTGCTGGGCTCGGCCGCGGCGCCCTGCGCGCTGTTCGCCATCGGGCTCTTTCTCTCCGACAAGTCGATCAAGAGCGGGCTCGCCGAGGCGGGCCTCGCGACCCTGATCAAGCTGCTGCTGCAACCGCTGCTGGCGGCGGCGGTGCTGCCGTTTTTCATCGACCTGCAGTCGGTGCCGGGCAAGGTGGCGTTGCTGATGGCATCGCTGCCGACGGCAGCCAACGCCTTCGTGTTGGCCAAGCAGTTCGACATCTCGGTCGAGCAGAATACCGCCGCCGTGCTATTATCGACCGCCTTCTCGGTGATCACGGTCTCTGCCTTGCTGGTGTGGTTGCGCGTATCCTGACAACGATGGAGGGTTCAGAATGCTCCAGGAATTCAAGAAGTTCGCGATGCGCGGCAACGTCGTCGATCTCGCCATCGGCGTCATCATCGGCGCTGCCTTCGGCAAGATCATCGATTCGCTGGTGAACGACATCATCATGCCGATCATCGGCCGCATCGCCGGCGGCCTCGACTTCACCAACTATTTCATCGGCCTGACCGACGCCGCGAGCAAGGCTGCGACCTACGACGCTGCCAAGAAGGCCGGCGCCGCGCTGGGCTACGGCACCTTCCTCACGGTGACGGTGAACTTCATCATCATCGCCTGGGTGCTGTTCCTGATCATCAAGGCCATCAACCGCGTGTCGCGGGAGGAAGCGGCCGCCCCGGCGGCACCGCCGCCGCCCTCGCGCGAAGAGGTGCTGTTGACCGAGATTCGCGATCTCTTGAAGGCGCGAGGCTAGGCGGCCACTCGCTCGAGGAAATACGAGTCGAGCCGTCGCGCGAGATCGTCGGAGATCTTCGTGAGCGGCAGGCGGCATTCGGGCGAGACGATCAGCCCCTGCCGCCACAGCAGGTACTTGATCGGCATCGGGTTGGCCTCGGCGAAGAGCAGCGGCACGAAGGCCGCGAGCGGTGCCCAGGCGGCGCGCGCGCCCACCACATCGTTCGAGGCAAAGCAGTCGCCCACCTTGATGAAGCGCTCCGTCATGAGGTGGCTGGCGGCCAGGATTCCGCCATCGGCGCCATGGGCCATCATGGTGAAATAGAGCGCGTCCTCGCCGGTCAGCACGGCGAAGTCCTTCGGCCGGCGCTGAAGCAGTTCGAGCGATTGCGCGATCGAACCGGAACTGTCCTTCACGCCGACGATGTTCGGCACCTCAGCAAGCTCGAGCAGCGAGTCGTTGGAGAGGTTCACCGCGGTTCGGTACGGGATGTTGTAGATCGCCACGTCGCGGTCGGTGGCCGCGGCGAGGCGGCGAAAGTGCGCGATCAACCCGTCCTGGCCCGGCCGGTTGTAGTAGGGGCAGACCGACACGATGCCCTCGAAGGCAAAGCGCTCGAGCCGCCGCATCGTCTTTTCCACCTTGTGCGTGGCGTTGCCGCCCACGCCCACGAACACCGGCACGCGGCCGGCCGCGACTGCCACCGTGCGCTCGACCAGCGCGTCCACCTCGGCCTCGTCGAGGGCAGGCGATTCGCCCGTCGTGCCGAGCGGAAACAGCCCGTCCACGCCCTTGCCGATATAGTGCTCGATCAGCCGTTCGTAGCTTTGGAAGTCGACCGCGCCGTCCTTGAACGGCGTGATCAGGGGCAGCCAGAGGCCGGAGATTTTTGTTGCCATGCCGCCACGCTACGGCGGCGCAAAGAATAATAAAAATGAATGTTTTTGATAATACCAATCGGAACACTGCTGTCCGGCAATTATCGAAACAGATTCAATTGGTTAGAATTTTCGTCGTCGAGGGTTTGCAG
>CANJHI010000283.1 GCA_947474005.1 Alphaproteobacteria bacterium
CGCCAGCAGCGGCAGGCCGCCGCGCGCGTCGGTCACCGTCTCGTAGGCAATGCAGGTCGCGCCGGAGCGCAGCAGTCCTTCGGTCTGTCCCTTGTCGGCCGCGAGGTGATCGACGCCATGTGACAGCCCGCGGCTGTCATCTCAGGGGCTGTAAACAGCCCCGGCGAGCCTTTGCGCCTGCCCTGAGCGAAGCCGAAGGGAGGGACCTCTTTGGCCCAGGCAAGATCCCTCGGCTTCGCTCGGGACAGGCCTGGTCGCTCGGCCCCGCGTCGGGCCCGACGGTCGTTGAGGGCGTCGATTTCTGCACCCTGGCGCCGGATGGCCGGCTGGCGTCGGTGGTGGGGTTTATTGATAAAGCACCTCAGATGTAGCGGTGACGGTGTCATCCCGAATCGCGCGGGGTAACCCCCGCGCTGAAGTGAGGGATCCTTCCTGTTCACGAAGGATCCCTCGCTGTCGCTCGGGATGACAAGGAAGCGTCAATCTCGGGATGGCGGAGGCGTGCTGCATGCACTGCCAGCAGCCCGGCGAAAAGCGCAAAGCAGATTTGCGGTCTCAAAGTTGCAGGTTCAGCAGGAAATTTGCTATATTTTCGCTATCGTCGCACGAGGCCTGTCTAGAAAGGCCGAGCCGCCCATCACTTTCCGGGACGGCTCCTTGTCGTGACGGAATGCCTTCTCCTCGCAGCAACTTGCTCCACGTGACTTGTCACGCTGGGGGTCCTGGGCTGCGGGTCGGGAGGCAGACCGATTTGAACCTTTGGCCATGCCCCGCCCGGCGCGCCCGCCGGGTATAGTTCCCTGGAGGACCAGGGGAGGTCCCGCGGCAATTACCGGGTAGTCCGTACCCGAGTACTGAGCCGTGAGTAGCAAGCAAAGGCTGCCCCCGCCGACGATCCGTCCGGCATGTGGGGTGGACCGAGGCGCGAAAAACGCGTCCGAGAGCTGAAGTTTGACGGTCATCTGCGGCCGCCCGAGGTGGGGCCGCGGGGTCAGATTCTCGACGATGTCACAGGTGGGCGCTCAGCCTGTGTCACAACATTTGTCTCAACTTGGTGTGACAGTTTGGGATGAGACACAGGCCGAGCGCAGCTCGGCCCGTGAGCGTCAGGACATTGCGCAGCAATGTCCGAAAGCGTTGAACGGCTTACCTAATTCCTGAAGACGCTGAGGCGGGAATGACGCGGCCGCCCATGCCGTCCATCTGTTGTGCCGCCACGGCGCGCTGGCTGTGGAGCGCCAGGCTGTCGCGGTCGGTCAGGTGGCTGATCGCCACCACGCCCATGGTGAAGGTGAGGGCCAGCACGATGCAGGCGATGAAGAAGGCGGCCTGGCCGGTGCCGAGGTCCAGCGGCTCGTCATAGCGGCCGGGCGTCGCCGGCGGCATCTCGTGGCCGTGCGAGGAGGGGTGGGGTTCCGGCAGGGTTGGCAGAACGTGAACGTCCATGGGTGCCCCCGAATGGTGCATCTTACCCTGAGTCAACGCCCCCGTCTCGCCACAGTTCCATCACCGCGTAATGACGGGACGTTCCGGCTGACGGGCCTGGTCGTTCCGCTCGGCCGACTTGTCAGGGTTGAAGAACAGCACCCCCAGAGTGAGCACGAGGGCGATCATGACGCCGGTCACCAGGTAAAACGCGCCGGCGCCATTGCCGGTGCTCGGCACCCGGTCGACCTCGGGGGCGCGCATCTCATCGCGCTCCCGAGGCAGCGGCTGATGGTCGGTCATGGTGTGCTCCGGACCCGGCTATTGCTGGCGCGGCTGAGTGGGCTCGGCCGGGATCGTCGGGGACGGTGCCGGTGTCACCGGGAGGGCGGGCCGCTCGCCCGGCGTGGCCATCGGCGCCGTCTGTGTCGGGACCGGTACCTGGGCCTGCTGATCGGCCGGCTTGGGCTCGACGAAGTAAAGGACACCGCCCACCACCGCCACGATCGCCAGCAGGGCGAGCAGGGCGAAGCTGGAACGGCCGCCCCTGTCTTCGGTGTACTCGTAGCGCGGCTGTGTGCCGTACGGATCGGGTCGCCTCGGATCGGGATTGTAGTCGGTCATGTAGATCTCCTTTCTGGATGCTCCACAGACTCCAACGACCCCGGCCGCAAGAACGTTCCCTGCGGCCGGTTTTCTCTGTCTTTTCAGCGGGTTAGGCGGCAGCCAGCGCCTGGTCGAGATCGGCCAGGATGTCGTCGATATGCTCCAGCCCGATCGACAGCCGGACATAGCCCGGCGTGACGCCGGTCTGGGCCTGCTCCGCGGCCGTCAGCTGCGAATGGGTGGTCGAGGCGGGGTGGATGGCGAGGCTGCGGGCGTCGCCGATATTCGCGACATGATAAAACATCTTCAGGGTGTCGATAAATTTGCGGCCGGCGTCCGCACCGCCCTTCAGCTCGAAGCCCAGCAGCCCGCCGTAGCCGCGGGAAAGGTGCTGGTCGGCGCGCTTCCTGGCCTCGCCGGTCATCAGCGAGGGGTGGATGACCTTGGCGATCTTGGGGTTTGCGCTGAGATGCTTGGCCACCGCGTTGGCATTCTCGCAATGGACCCGCATGCGCAGCGGCAGCGTCTCCAGCCCCTGGATGAACATGAAGGCGTTGAACGGGCTCATCGGCGCGCCGACGTCGCGCAGCAGCGTGACGCGCGCCTTGATGATGTAGGCCACCGGCCCCATCGGCTTGGTCGCCTGGGTCCACACCGCGCCGTGGTAGCTGGGGTCGGGGGTGTTCAGCATCGGGAAGCGGTCCTTGTGCTTCTCCCAGTCGAAGTTGCCGCCGTCGACCAGGATGCCGCCGATCGAGGTGCCGTGGCCGCCGATGTACTTGGTCGTCGAATGCAGGACGATCGCCGCGCCATGGTCGAACGGCCGGCACAGCACCGGGGCGGCGGTATTGTCCATGATCAGCGGGATGCCCTGCTCGCGGCCGATGCGCGCCACCTCGGCGATCGGGAACACGGTGAGCTTCGGGTTGGGCAGGGTTTCGGCGTAGTAGCAGCGCGTTTTGGCGTCCGTGGCGCGCCGGAAATTCTCCGGATCGGCCGGATCGACGAAGCGGCATTCGATGCCCATGGTCTTCATCGTGTTGGCGAACAGGTTCCAGGTGCCGCCGTAGAGGTCGGTGGAGGCCACGAAATTATCGCCGGCGTGGCAGATGTTCTGGACGGCGAACAGCGAGGCTGCCTGCCCAGAGCCCAGCGCCAGGGCCGCGACCCCGCCTTCGAGGGCAGCGATGCGCTGTTCCAGCACGTCGTTGGTCGGGTTCATGATGCGGCTGTAGATGTTGCCCATTTCCGCGAGGCCAAACAGGTTGGCGGCGTGCTGGGTGTCGCGGAACTGGAAGCTGGTGGTCTGGTAGATCGGAACCGCCACTGCGTTCGTGGTGGGATCGCTGCGGTATCCGGCATGCAGAACGACGGTCTCGGGATGCTTGCTGTTGGTCGCCATGATGTTCTCCCCCTACGGTAACGGCCGCTTAACGTCGGTTCGTCCGGCCCGAATCATGCTACGATTTCGATATCTCTCTGGGAGGTCAACCCCGTGCCCGATTCAATTCTTCCCCCTTCCACGGTGAGGGCCCCGGCCCTGCTCGATGCCGCCGACGCCGCGGCCCTGGTCGCCTCCTATGCGCCGGTGAGCGTGACCGCGGCGGTAAAGGACATCGGCCGCATCGACGTGCACATGCGGAAGTTCATTTCCCTTTCGCCGATCTGCCTGGTCGCCACCGCCGACGCTTCGGGCAAGCAGGACGTGACCCCGCGCGGCGACCCGCCGGGGTCGTTCGTGGTGTTCGACGAGCGCACGGTGGCGATCGCCGACCGGCCGGGCAACAACCGGCTCGATACGCTGAAGAACCTGCTCGAGAATCCCGAAATTGCGCTGATCTTCCTGCTGCCTGGCACCAACGAGACGGTGCGGCTGGCCGGTACCGCGCGGCTGTCGGTCGATCCGGTGCTGCTGGAACAGATGGCGGTCCAGGGCAAGGCGCCGAAATGCGCCATCGTGGTGTCGGTGCGGCAGGCCTATCTCCATTGCGCCAAGGCGCTGCTGCGCTCGCGCCTGTGGTCGCCGGACTATGTCCAGCCCAAGGGCGCCTTCCCGTCGATCGCGCGCATGGTCGGCGACCAGATCGGCCTCAGCGAGGACGAGAAGAAGAAGCGCGA
>CANJHI010000284.1 GCA_947474005.1 Alphaproteobacteria bacterium
GCCCCAGTCTTTCCACTTAGGACATGACCCTCCCGCGCACGCCGCGGGCAGACGCTCGAGGGCGAGGGTGTAGTTCACACGGATGGTACGTCACGCCAGGCCGGCACGAGTCCGCATTTGAGCCCGTCCCCACCGAGCACCGATAAGAGTCGGAACGGACACATCGCGCTACCTGTCACAGCAATACTGTGACGGGTGCGTCGGGCTTGTGACATCTGAAGAAGAAACGACGTCTAAAAAGCCCGTGATTCCGGGCTCGGCCCGGACTCCGGGCGCATGCGTGTCACAACATTTGTCTCAACTTGGTGAGACACATTGGGTTGTGACACGCGACCAGGACGAAGGCTCTTCGGCGTGCGAAGAGCCGCTATTCTACAATTCCCGGCGCAACAGCAGTGTCCGCCACCACGCGCCGCCGGTTTCCAGATCGAGGCGCCGTTCGAAGACGAGGCCGCGCCGTGCGTAGGCGGACAGGACGAGGGCGGCTTGTTCGACGAGCAGGCCGCTCAGCAGGACGTGCCCACCCGGCCTGACGGCCGAGGCGAATGACTCGGAGAGATCGACCAACGGCCCCGCGAGGATGTTGGCGACGATGAGATCGTAGGGCGCGCGGGTGGCGAGCTCGGGCGCGTTCAGGCCGGAGGAGACGACGAAGCGGCAGAGTTCGCCGACGCCGTTCAAGCCGGCGTTTTCGACCGCGACGTCGACCGCCTCGGCATCGTTGTCGCTGCCCAGCACCGGGCGCCGCCACAGCTTGGCCATGGCGATGGCGAGGATGCCGCTGCCGCAGCCGACATCGACCGCGTGGGTGGTTTCGGCGGGATCGAGCGTCGCCAGCAGTTCCAGGCAGCCGCGCGTCGTGGCGTGCGTGCCGGTGCCGAAGGCGAGACCGGCGTCGATGCGCAACGGCAGCAGCCCGGCCGGTTGGCCGCCGGTCACGTGCGAGGGATGGACCCAGAACGGCCCGACGGCGAAGGGCCGGAACGAGCGCTGGTTCTCCGCCACCCAGTCGATGTCGGGCAGCTCCTCCCACGTCCAGTCCGGCTGGGCGATGCCGAGCGCCTGCGCTGCTGCCGTGATCGCGTCTTCGACCAGGGCCGCGCTGCCGTCGCCGAAGACTTCTAGGCGCCAGGGCCCGTCGCGCGAGACCTCGCAGCTCGTGACGATGAAGCCTTCCTCGCCCAGCCGCTCCTCGAGCAGCGCTTCCCATTCGGCGCGTTGCGCTGCCGGGGCGACGAAGCCTGCTTTCCGGACAGTACTCATGCCGGCAGGTAGAGCATGCGTTCGGGCGGCAGGGCCACGCCGACCATGTCACCCACGGTGCGCAACTCGGCGCCGGACTGGAAGGGCGTCTCGATCAGGATCTCGCTGCCGCCGACCCGCACGCCGTAGCGCACGGTGGCGCCCAGGAATTCGCGGTGCGTGACCGGGCCGCGCAGGGTGGCGCCGTCGACCGACGACAGGGTGGCGTGCTGCGGCCGGAAGACCAGCCGCTTCCCGGCCGGTACTGAAATACCGTCGCCGTCGCCCAGGATATTGGCCGAGCCCAGGAAGCTCGCGACGAAGAGATTGGCCGGGTTCTCGTAGAGCTCCATCGGCGTGCCCACTTGGCGGATCGTGCCGGCGTCCATGACGGCGATGCGGTCGCAGATCGTGTTGGCCTCTTCCTGGTCGTGGGTGACGAAGATCGTGGTGAGGCCGAGGCGTTGCTGCAGCGCCCGCAGCTCGCGCCGCACGCTCACCCGCATCTTGGCGTCGAGGTTCGACAGCGGCTCGTCGAGCAGCAGGACCTTGGGCTCGATGGCGATGGTGCGGGCGACGGCGACGCGCTGCTGCTGGCCGCCCGAGAGCTGGGCCGGCCGGCGGCTCGCATAGTCGGAGAGCCCGACGAGGTCGAGCGCCTCGGCCACGCGGCGGTCGATTTCTACGCGCGGCAGACGTCGTTCTTCGAGTCCGAAGGCGACGTTCTTCGCCACCGTCATATGCGGCCATAGCGCATAGCTCTGGAACACCATGCCGACGTCGCGCTTCCACGGCGGCAGGGGGGCGACGTCGTGGCCATCGAGCAGCACCTGGCCGGTCTGGGCCTGGGCGAAACCGGCGATCAGTCGCAGCAGGGTGGTCTTGCCGCAGCCCGACGGGCCCAGGAAGGCGAAGAACTCGCCGGGACGGACGGACAGGTCGACATTCTTCAGCACGTGCGTCGACCCGTAGGAGAGGTTGACGCCCGCGATCTCGATGCCCACGGCCCGTGCTGGCTTCGACATGGTCATGCCTTCATATATCGAGGCCGCGCGCGCGTTGCGAGCGGTCGGCAACGAGTTGGGCCAGGCCCATGCAGACCGCGACGATAATCACGGCGATCACGCCCAGCGCCGCGCCCGCGCCGCGTCCGGCCGGCGTCTGCATCAGGACATAGAGGCCATAGGCCAGCGGCGCGTCGGAGTTGGACTGCACCAGGATGAGCACCGCCGAGAGCTCGACCGCGGCGGTGGCGAAGCTGGTGACGAAGCCCGCGAGGAGGCCGCCGGTCATCAGCGGGATCACGATCCGCCGCACCGTGCGCGCCTTGGTGGCGCCGAGGTTTTCCGCGGCCTCCTCGAGCGATACCGAGATCTGCTGCAGGGCGGCGTAGGCGGCGCGCAAGGCGTAGGGCAGGCGGCGGATGGCGATTGCCAGCACGATCACGATCCACAGGGTCGCGAGCGGCGTGCCGTCGGGCATCTTTACGCCGTAGAAGGCGCGCAGGTAGCCGATGCCGAGCACGATGCCGGGCACCGCGAGCGCGGTGCTGGCGGCCCAGTCGAGCCACTGCCGGCCGGGCAGCTTGGTGCGCAGCACCAGATAGGCGATGGCGCCGCCGATCACGACGTCGATGCCGGCGGCGAGGCTCGAATAGAGCAGCGTGTTCTTGATGTAGACCGAACTGTCGCCCAGCACGCGGGCGTAGTGGGCAAGCGTATAACCGTCAGGCAGCGGGCTGTAAGACCACACGGTGGCGAACGACAGCAGCAGCAGGCCGACATGCGGCGCCAGCACCAGCGCCAGGATCAGGATCACGACGGCATAGGCCAGCGCCGATTCGCGCGGCTTGAGCTTGCGCCGGGCAAGGCCGCCGCCGCCGCGCTGGGTCGTGGCGTAGTCCTTGCCCTTCAGCACCAGCACCGAGGCCCACATGGTGGCGACCGCGACACCGATCAGCACGACCGAGATCACATAGCCCATCGGATCGTCGATGCCGATCGAGGTGATACGGAGATAGGCCTGCGGCGCCAGCATCTCCTTGACGTTGAGCAGCAGCGGCGTCGCCACGTCGTCGAACACTTTGACGAACACCAGGCTGGCGCCGGCGATGAAGCCGGGCATGGCGAGCGGCAGCGCGATGCGGCGGAACAGGCGCAGGCCGTGCGAACCGAGGTTTTGCGCCGCTTCCTCCATCGAACGGTCGATATTGCGCAGCGCCGCCGAAAGATTGACCAGAATGAAGGGGAAGTAATGGATCGCCTGCAGGAAGATGACGCCGTTCAGCCCTTCCATGAAGCCGATCTTGATGTCGAACCACTCGTCGAGCAGCAGGTTCACGCTGCCGTTGCGGCCGAACAGAAGCTGCATCGCCACGGCGCCCACGAAGGGCGGCATGACCAGGGGCAGGAAGCCCAGCGTCTGCACCAGCATGGCGCCGCGGAACTCGAAGCGCGTCGTCAGGTAGGCGAGCGGCAGCGCGAGCGCCGAGGCCCAGACGACTGTCATCGCCGACACATAGACCGAGTTCCAGAACGAGCGCACGAACAGGTCGGTGCGCGCGAAGTCGACGAAGTTGACCAGTGTCAGGGCGCCGCCGCCCTTCTCGGTGAAGGCGACGTAGATCACCGTCGCCACCGGCACGACCAGAAACACCCCGAGGAAAAGCGCGATGGCGCCGGCGAGCGCGAACTGGCCGAAGGAGCGCTGCATCTAAAACCTTTCCTCCCCTTCGCGGAGTCCGCGAAGGGGAGGTGCCCGAAGGGCGGAGGGGTCAAGGCAACACGAAGGATCTCGTCTGGGGCTCTCCCCCTCCGCCCTTCGGGCACCTCCCC
>CANJHI010000285.1 GCA_947474005.1 Alphaproteobacteria bacterium
CGGGCGTGGTCCGGCGTAATCGTGCGCAATTCCGGCGGGACATATGGGCGCGGCCGGTACGGGACACGCCGACGAGGGAGGGGCTGGCTTTCTCGCAGCCGGAAACCGCTACATCTGCACGGTCTTCCGATAACACGACACCGCCGCCGCATAGTCCTGCGGCACGCCTTGGCCGTCGCGGTATATTACGCCCAGGTTGAACTGGGCGCGGGCATCGCCCTGGTCGGCAAGCGAGCGCCACAGACGCATGGCGACCTTCGCGAGCAGCCTGTCATGTGCGTGACTACGCCGCCAGCATGCCCATGGCTGCGTGCCGGCGTGGGAGTGGCGGGCAAGTCAGCGAAATTAGTCAGAAAGGGCTAAGCACTAGCACTGAGGAGCAATGCGCTGACGGTAGCCGTCATAATACTGGCTGCCGCAGGGGACCTGCTGCTGCACGACCTGGTCTGGATATCCGTTCTGACCGCGGTTAGTCACTGTCACCGTCGTATAGCGTTGACCGTTAGGCTGATTGTAGGGCGGCCAGCTAGACTGATTGTTGGGCGGCCAACTCTGCGCCTGCTGAGGGCCGTAACCGTTGTTGTAGTAGCCTCGCGGTGCCCCGGAGCCGTAGTCCTGGCCTACCGCCCCGGTGATGCCGAAACCTACTACGAGCATGAATGTCATAGAGAGCTTCATAATGTCCGTTCCTCCCGCAAGATTCGTCCTTATAGAATAAGATAGGGACTTGGGTGTGAAATCGCGTTCACAAACGGAGCTTACTCCGCAGCCTGCTTGTTCTTCGCCATCGCCTGCTGCTGCATCTGCAACACCTGCTCCCAGCCGCGATAACCGGTGAATTTGTCTTCATCAAAGAACAGCACCGGCCCGTCGCAGAAGAAGAGATACTCGGTGTCCTCCAGCGCCTCCGTAGCGCCGTGCACCATGCCGTTCGTCTCGTGCAGAAAGTCTCCCGCCTCGTAGGTGGTGTGGCGTACCTTGAGCCTGCCCTTCAGGATATAGGCAAAGGCTGCACTCAGGTGCTTGTGCGGCGGCGCTACATAGCCTTTGTTCCATTTCAATAGGACCGCCCAGCGGCCCGACTCCTGCCCCACCCAGAGCACCTTCGTCCAAGCCATGCCGGGCTTGGTTTCGATCCAAGGCGTGTTCGCTCCACGCGTGATGGAATCGGTCAGCACGTTGTTCACCGGCTTGATGTCTTGCGGGAGCGCCATAGCCTTCCTCCGTTCGTTATTGGCGCGAGGATGCGCCTGACGCCCAGCGCCGCGCAATATCCCTACGTGGAGTAAAACTTTCCGGGGCGGGGAGCGGGGGTGGCTCTCCGATTTCGAGATCGCGGGTCCATCGACTTCCGTTAGGTGCGTGAAAGACGGGGCCAGTGCTGTAAGCAACCGCCAGAGAGGGGCGTCTGATCGGAACTACGACAGCAGTTCAACGCCGCCAAGGCGGTCTGATCGGAACATGCACAGCGCATACTTCACGGGCACGCCGGCTGTCCGAACCTTCTAGCCGAATACCACCCCTGCCTGCTCCGGCCACGGCAAGTCGGTGACCGTGACCAGATTGTTGAGCGACAGGGCCGCTGGCTCCCGTTGGGTCACGAGCCGCTCCAGAACATCTGGAGACAGGTAGGCCAGCCGGATCATCCGGCCGACGAACCGGTCCGAGATCTTCTCTGCGGCGGCAATGTCCTGGAGTGTCGCCAGGGCTCCGGTCTCGAGCTTGCGTCGCCAACCCCACGCTCGTGCGACGGCGCGAAGGACATGGGGCCCCTGGTTGGTGGGTTCGGCGGTCTCCATGTCCGCTGGCGGCAGGATCTTCGGCCGCCCATTTCGTTGGCGTATGGCGAGCGGGATGACGACGCGAATGGTGCCGGATGGCTGGGTCATGAGTGCACCTCGTTGCGGGGCGTGACCATGTCGCGAATAATCGATCCGAGACCGTCATTGCGGAGATCGACAGCGACGCCGTTCGTGCCGATCGTGACGCGCTCGACCAGGAGCTGGACGATTCGGGCCTGCTCGGCCGGGAACAGCGATGCCCAGAGCTGGTCGAAGCTCCCGAGCGCGGAGATGACCGCCCGTTCGTCGACCGATCCAACTTCCGTCCGCAGGGCCTCGATGGTCCGCGCCGCGACCTCCGGTGCGCGGACCATCCGCTGGATTTCGCCGACGACGGCGGCCTCGATCATGCCTGCCGGAAGGCGTTGAGGGCCGGCGTTCTCGCCTGTCGCCCGGCTCCGGATCAGGTCCATCGACGTGTAGTAGCGATAGAGCCGGCTGCCCTTCTTCGTCGCGGTCGGCGTCATGGCGGCCCCGGTCTCGGTAAAAATGATCCCCTTCAGAAGCGCCGGGGCCTGCGTCCGGGTGTTCGAGGCGCGCTGTCGCGGGCTCTGCCGCAGGATCGTATGGACCTTGTTCCACAGGTCGTGGTCGATGATGGCGGCATGCTCGCCGGGATAGGCGGTGCCCTTGTGAACGGTGTCGCCGATGTAGATCCGGTTGTTCAGCAGCTTGTACAGGAAGCCCTTGTCGATCGGCCTGCCGCGGCGGGACCGGACTCCCTCGGCGATGAGGGAGCGCGCCAACGCCGTCGCCGATCCCACCGCGACGAAGCGTTCGAACATCATTCTGACTGTCGCGGCTTTCATCGTTGGCCCCTGCTGATCTCGCGGATGCCGAAGAAGCGCCAGCCGTTCCACTGCGTGCCGGTGATCGTGCGGGCGATGGCAGAGAGAGATTTGTAGAACCGTCCCTCGAACTCGTAGCCGTCCTTCGTGACGGTGACGGTGTGCTCGACGCCATCCCACTCTCGTAGCAACCGCGTGCCGATGACGGGGTTGCGGGAGTCTGAAAGGATCGTCCTGCGCCCGATCTTGCCTTCGACCTCGTCGGCCAGCAGATCCAGCGTCCGCCGGGTCTCCCGCGATGGCCCGCCATGCGTCAGTTCCTGGATGCGCCAGCCGAGCCTGAGTTCAAGGTAGCCCCGGCTGTTGTTCGGCGCGGGCGCGGCAAACAGCGCTTCCCACTTAGCCTTCATCTCGTTCACCGACATCCGTTTCAGCGCCATCAGCTGGGCCAGCGTCGAGGCCTCCGTCGCGGTGCTTTCTCCCGGTCGCGGCGGGCGTTGTTCAATCCTCTTCGCGGCTGCGCGCCTGCTCGTGACGGGCGCATGCTGCGCCAGCACACTGTCTTGTTTTGTCATGCCATTCTCCGTCTGGAGGGGTTTGCATGACGGCTTCGGTGGGGCGGTAAGTCGACGAAACTGTCTCTCTTGTCGTCAGATAAAGGACTGGCTTCGCGCGCGTGAAGCCGGATCAGCCCGCGGGCCAGGATCTGGCCAAGTTCGGCCAGGCGCTCGGCTGCGGTCATGTGGTTGGGGTGGAGCGGGTTGTTGGAGGCGGCGAGGCTTACGGGCATGGAACGGAGACCGTTGGCGATGTGATATTGGCCGCCGGACGGTACTGCTGACGCGAAAAAACAGAAGCGGAATCAATGGCTTATCGCGTTACGGCGCAAACAAAGGAAATCCTGCGAACCTGTTCACAGCGCCGCGATTGACTCCGCTCCCGGAGAGAACAATTATAGAACACATCTATGGATAAAAGGTGCTGCGCACGATATCCAGCATGCCGTGTCGCGCCACGCCGAGAGAAGGAACGGACGATGAGACAGCTGTCGGGAGATGATGTCGGCGCCGGCGGACACGATCAGGACGCCGGCCCGTCGCACCACCGGATCCTCAGCCTGGCGGTGGCCGGCGGTTTTCTCGACGGCACGCGGCTGGAGTTCAGCGACGGCCTCAATTGCATCATCGGCGGCCGCGGCACCGGCAAGACCACCGCCCTGGAATTCATCCGCTACATCCTCGGCATGATGCCCGACGCCGCCGACAGCAGGCCGCGCTCGAAGGCGATCGAAGGTCATGTGCGCGGCAATCTTGGCAGTGGGACGATCCATCTCGAAGTGGAGAACTGGCAGACATGGCGTTCACCGATCCACCATACGGGGTGACCCTCA
>CANJHI010000286.1 GCA_947474005.1 Alphaproteobacteria bacterium
CCGAGCTTTGCCCGTGAGGTCAAAAAATAGAAACGGCCGAGAAACCAATGAGTTAGGCGGCGTCGGCTAGCGGTTCGTTCGGTCCCGGTACAATTTCACGGACGGCCGACGCCGCTGTCGTTGAGGGTCGGGGCAGGGGGCGGTTATGGATTGGGCGTGCATCCTAGCCTACGTGACGGGGACGGTGGACCAGGCGAGGTGAGCGTATCGAGCGGTCGTCTGAACCTGAGTGTGCCCGAGTAGTTTGCCGATCATCGGCAGGCCTTGACCGGAGGCGACGGCGGTAGAGGTTGCATGGCGAACACAAGGACAGATTTTTCTGCTATCTTTTGAGCAATAGGCAGCGTATCGAGCGATTTATCTCCTGCGAAATAACGTGCCACCAGTGCAAATTCGATCCAGTCTTGAGCGCCGTTTTCATGGGCTTCCTTGAGTATATAAGCGGTCCAGGCACATCGGTCGGCCCAGAACAGCCGCCGGGTCGGAAGATACTGTGCGAGCATGGCCTCAATACGCTTGCGGCGCGTTTTGATTGGCCGAAGCAGCGCCTCGACCGCTTCGCCAGCCTCGAACCAGGACCGTAGCGTGCTAATTTTAACGTGCCAGTTTGCTGATGCATGATGTGCCTTTTCCCGAGCCTGAAGGTCGGTTGATGCTGGCGGTAATTCCGCAAGCAATTCATCAGCCAATTCAGCTGGCAGTATGGCCTTTGGCTGCAGCAGGCCAAGACCAAGGGTTTCTGTTACCTGAAGGAGGCCGAATGGAGGGGGCGTGCCCAGCTTCAAGTTGATGGCCAACGCATCGGCCACACGGCGCTCGAACATACCAATCGAGACCTCAACGGCCTCAGCTCGGGTGAAGATTTGTTCGATCACGTCGTCTGCCTCTGCTTTTGACATGCCGTCCCGTACCCAGGCGTCTGCTACTCCTAGCTCGGACTTGACTAGCACTGAAGCCAGAGCCAGATGCCGCCCCCGCTTGACGATCGCGAAGAAGCTTTGTGCGCCGGAACCATCAGGCATTGAGGCCATGACATTGCGTATTTCTGCCCTTGGCGTACCGGCAGGAGGCCCAGCTTTTGGACGTAACGCGCGGATCGCGGCGTCAATTTCCGATCGGCGGGTTTCTATCAGCCATGGCCGAACGCGCACGAGGCGATCAACGGAATTGCTCGACACTGATTGCCCGGCGGTGCCGTTTGCTAGGACCGACAATACCGCCGCGCCGACTTCCCGGTCTGCATCCAGAGCGAACCCGAGAACGGCTTCTCGAATTGCAGCTACATCGCTGGCGGCGAATGTAGCAGCGAAAGCGGCACGGTGTTCGGATGGAAATGTGGCAACGGTTTGCGCCAATTCGGCATGGATGGCGAAAGGGTCGTCATCCATGGCCTTCGCGATTTTGGCAAAATGAGCGAACATATCCGGTAGGTTCGCCGATGCCGGTTTGGAGAGGCCCTCGCGGTCAATGGCTCCCACAAGAGCCTCTTGCAGCGGCCGCCCAGGATCAAGTTCGGCATGGGCAAACGCACGCCCGACCAGCATGAGGACGGGGCCAGATAGACCTCCTCGGATAATGGCCTGCTCCACGGCTTGCCTCACCTCGTCAATATCAGCCCGAGCCTGAGCCCGTCCGCCATTCGCGTCGATCCGGAGCGCATCTAACGCGGACTGGAGAATGAACGCATACCCATCAACCATTTCATCGTTAGGGCGCTTGCGGCTTGCTTCCGTGAGGAGGCCCTCCAGAACCTGAACCGTCGCGCCAACACTAGCCAGCATGCGACCAGAAGCCAAAGCGTCCTCGCTGGGGTTACCGCGACGGAGATCACGTCCTACCAACTTTGCTAGTTGTACGATCGACGAACGAGGGGGCATGTTGGCCTTCTGGCAAATCGGAGAGGATCAAGGATAATGATCATGCCGCGACATCGAGGATAGTTCCAATTCCGCATCAAGCCTGCCGCAGTTCACCTGCCGCAGGGCCGCAGCAACCCGCACCGCTACGCAGAGAGAGTTCGCTGCCAGTTCCTTTCCCTCCGCCATTACCTCACGAGACAACAGTCTCCGGGGCCAGTTGAGGGCGCTGAAACGCCCAGGAATTGCGGGCTTTTCCACACAAAGCTCCTGACCGTCGATCGCCGCCTCAGGGCCGATTCGGTCTCTCTCTGCCCTGTAGTCTCCAAAGCTCCTGACTTTGCGATTTTAGTACGGAATTTTAAGTGGCTGATATTGCTTGGTTATTCGGTACAGAAAATCCGTACCTTTCGAATCCCTCTCGTGAGTGCGAAGGGTGCTGAGATCGAAACGCGGTGTTGATATTGCTGGGGTTTTCGGGGTCTCTGGTACGGCGCTAAGCCGCCGCCTTAAACCGCTCGTAACGCAGCGCGAGCCGATCTCGGTCAGGCTGATCCTTGGTGCGGTTGGGAAGATGGATCGTGCCTTTATCAAGCCGCTTCAGGGCCTCGAGCATCGGGCCGTCGTTCTGCACAAGCAGTCGCTCTGACACATGTAGCCGGTAATCGGGGTCGATGCCGATCAAATGAGCGTCGAACGCGGCGTGATGGATTTTGGACAGCGGGATTCCATTCGGTACCACTGGCTGACCGAAATGCTCATCCTTGTCCGAGACAATATGGGCCGCATCCAGAAGCATCGGCTCAGGCAACCCAGACAGCGCACAGCGGCCGTTATAGGCGGTGATGACGGCCTCGCGGAACGACGCCTGATGCAGGCGTTGCTTGACTGCGCGCAGGGCATAACGCCGTTCCAACGCGTTTTCTGGCGGCGCCAGCGTCTCGTCATTAGGCACGCCGAATGCGACGCGTGCCTTCAGTGCCGTTGCGTCCCATCCAGAAATGAACGCCGGAATCATGGCCTGGTAGCGGCCTGGCGCAATGCCGAGGAAATAGACAATCGGGATTTTGTTCTCGAACGCTTCACGAAGCCACCTATTGTCGGCGGCGTCCGGGTTCCGCCCCATGAAGGCATAGTCGATAGTCTCGTCACCGTCGAAAATCTGCCGATGTACCTCGCGTTGGTCATCGTACCAGACCCTGCTACCCGGCTTCGGAAAGACGGTCTTGATCGACAAAAGAAACCGCATCTGGTGTGGCTTGAAGATGCCGCGCTGCGGATTGACCAGGGGGATGCGCTCACCCGCGAACGTGAAGCCCGGCTTTAGCTCAGTGGCAGTAAGGTGATCATGAATTTCGCCCAGCCGTTGGACGTGTTCGAAAGCGGCGATTCGCATGAGAGTGTCGTGCTCATGACCACTCATTTCGCCGCCGATCATCCCTTGAAACAATGTTGGTTATGCCAGGCTAGCAATTCGGGGGCAGGGCGCAAAGCCGGGGGCAACGGACACTCGATCTCTGAGCCATGCAGCTCGTAGTAGTGTCGGCCGTTTTCGAACTCTTCCTTGATCCGCCGGCTGACCTCGAAATGCAGACTGGGGGTGACTGTCACGTATCCCGCGTCGAACAGGCTGTGGATGTCGCGGCGCAACAACAGGCCGTTCGGCGCTTCATGCACGCCACCATCGCTGTAGGGCCGAATGTGAGCGGCCTCCAGAGCCGGCAGCGTGCGTTCCCGCGTTACTGCACAGCGGCGACCGTAAATGTCAGTCACAAGAACGCGGAACGCCCCCTGTCCCAGGCGGGGCTTGATAAGCTGAGGCGCACCGAACCGGTCGTGGTCGCTCAAGACCGTGGTCGGCAAACGGGCCAAGCGGTCACACACCGCGTCCCAGAGCCCAAGTCCCTCAGCATCGCCAGTGTCGTACGTCTTGAAAGACACGATATTCGGGGCCCAGCTCGCTGGAACGGGAAGCCAGTCTGCCTCTTCGAAGAAGAACGGCTGCGTCAAAATACGACAGGGCAGGGGGCCGTTATGGATTGGGCGCGTATCCTGGCCTACGTGACGGGGACGGTGGACCAGGAGTTGCTGGGGCGGAACGAGTATTTGGCCGCCGAGAACCGCATCCTCAAGGCGCAACTGAAGGGTCGGCCGGATCTC
>CANJHI010000287.1 GCA_947474005.1 Alphaproteobacteria bacterium
CTGACACCGCGGCCATGCTGTTCTGGGCCCTGCTCGCCTCCGGCCAGATCAACATGCGCAAGGTTGATGGTTGGCTCACCCTCGCCACAAAGCTAATCGATCAGCCAATTGACCTCGCCGCTTGAGCCGATACACTCATTTTACCGGAGATCGCACCACGCCGAATTCCAACCACGTTCGCGACGGCACCACCGAGGGCGGAGAGAACAGAGAGCGCGCCGATGACGGTATGGCTGCGGCGCCGGAAACTCTATGCTTTCTCGGATTTTTGGAGTTTTGAGTAAGTACAGGCATCCACCCCATCAAAAAACTGGAATGGCCGTAGGGCAGCCAGTCAGGGAGGGACGATATAGCGGTGCCGGAGGTGTTCCCGAAAAAAGTGTCCGGACGGCTGCCGACGCCGTCGCCGAGGTCAGGACAGGGCAGGGCAGGGAGCGGTTATGGATTGGGTGCGTATCCTGGCCCACGTGACAGGGACGGTAGATCAGGAGCTGCTGGCGCGGAACGAATATTTGGCGGCCGAGAACCGCATCATGAAGGCCCGGCTGAAGGGTCGTTTGAAACTGTCGGATGCCGAGGCGCAAATTATGCCCGCGCAGCACCCCGCCCGCGTAAGAGACCGTTGGATTTCAGGTCCTTCCCCTCCGCCATTACCGCCGCGCGTGACTTTCTCCCCTGAAATTCACGCCGCCGATAAAGCCCATATGCCGCAAGGGTGGGCGAGAAATAGCTAAACCGACTTGCGGTCGGCAGCCGCCGGAAAAGCCGCGTTTCTCTCTCTTCGGGCTCATTCTCTCCGCTGCAACTAAACCGACCTCCAATCCGGTTTAGTTATTTTCCCCTCGGTTTATCAGCGTTTTACGGAGCCTGCCTTTTGCCGGGTTCGAACTTTTCACCGGGTGGCGAGGGGCACCGGGATCGAATGCTCTCCAATGGTTCGGTCGCCACGATGGCACCGGCCTCAGCCCCCGAGGATACTTTCTCGATCATCCGCACGCTCGGTATGTCCTGCCACCGAGTTGTGTAATGCGGCGACAGCTGCTCCTGGCGCATCCGCCACCCAGCATCTTTTGCGGATAGGCCCAGCCCAATGGTGCCGCGTCCGAATCGATCGTTGATCCGATCGACGGCCTTCATCAGTCCATTGCTGGTGACATGGTTTGTGAACAGGGTCGGCTGGATGCGGCCGGCTGGTGACAGATCGAGGAGCATGACGCCTGCTTTCCGCCAGGAAAATCCGTCACGCCAGAGGCGGTCAAGGATAGCAATGGCAGCGGCTACGAGGGCACGGCTGTCAGCGGTGGGCGTCATGAAGGTGGTTGAAGCGGAGGCCGAGTGCTGCGGCGCGGATGTATCGAACGGGTCCGTGGTGATGAACACCTGCATGGAACCGCAGACCTGCCCTGAGTTCCGAATCTTCTCGGCGGCGCGCTCGGCAAAAGAGATGATGGCATCGCGGACCTGATCCTTGTCCGTGATTGCGTGGCCGAAGGTTCGCGAACAGCAAGTCGTCTTCTTCGGAGAAGGTTGGGTCTCCAGCTCATGGCAAGGGATGCCGCGCAATTCGTGCACGGTTCGCAAACCCACGATGCCCATGCGCTGACGAACCCAGCCGTCCTGGGCGTTGCGCAATTCGAGTGCGGACGTGATGCCTCTTTCGTTGAGCATTGCGGACCAGCGGCGTCCAATGCCCCAGACATCCCCCACCGGCGTCTTGTTCAGCGCCGATACGATCCATTCGGGATGATTGGCGAGATCGATCACGCCGTCGGCCTTGGCCGAAGTCTTCGCAAGCTTGTTGGCGATTTTCGAAAGCGTTTTGGTCGCACCAAGGCCTATCGAGACTGGAATCCCTGTCCAGCGTTTTGTTCGCCGGCGAAGTGCGCGGCACCAGGCGGTCAGATCCTTAACGGGAAGACGATCGAGATCGAGAAAGCATTCGTCGATGCTGTAGACCTCATGTCGAGGCGCTGATGCGGCAAGTATGCTCATGACCCGTTCCGACAGGTCGCCATAGAGCGCGTAGTTGGAAGAACGTACGACAACGTCGTGCAGCTTGACGATGTCGCGGATCTTGAACAGAGGCACGCCCATGGCGATGCCAAGTGCCTTCGCCTCCTGCGACCGCGCGACGACGCAGCCATCATTGTTGGAGAGTACGACGATGGGGCGACCAATGAGACTGGGCTGGAATACCCGCTCGCAGGATGCATAGAAATTGGTGCAATCGACGAGACCGAACGTCGGCACGGCGGTTATCGATCGCAATGTCGACGGATGCTGTGGGTGACGACGCCCCAGACTTCGCAACCTGGATCGTCGATCGGAATGTCCGGGAAGGTTGGGTTTTCCGCGGTGAGGATCCACGCGCTATTTTGCTTCTTCAGGCGCTTGACCGTCAGCTCGCCGTGAAGAACCGCGATAACGATGTCCGCGGGCTGAGGCGTGATGCTGCGATCGACAACCAGGAGGTCGCCATCGAAGATGCCGGCGTCTTTCATGGACTCGCCTGCAGCCCTGGCAAAAAACGTGGCGGCCGGGTGCCGGATGAGGTGCTCGTTCAGATCGAGCTTGCCCTCGATGTGATCGTCGGCCGGACTGGGGAAGCCGGCGGGAACACGGGAGCTGTAGACCACGAGCGCCAAGGTTGAGGGGGACTTGGTAAAGGAAAGCACGGTGGAATCCTCATGCAGGTATCCGAACAAAACAGGAACACAGCCGGGCTGGGCGGTCAACGTGCCGTTTCGGGAGATGACCTTCACTCTCGGCAGTATCGGTTCAGCCCGCCGAAAATCCCCACGCCTGGCGCTGCCGGTCCCAGCCGGCCGTCACATCCTTGAGCATGGCGTTGACGCTGAGCCCGCGTGGCTGACGTCCGTCGAGAATGGCGGAGACGATGTCGGGCGCGAGGCAGGTGAGGTTTAAGACCCTGCCGACATAGGCGATGGTCACTTTCTCCTGGGCCGCCAGATCGGTGATCGATCTGGCCTTGCCGCTCTCGATCCGCCGCCGCCAGCGATGCGCCTTGATCAGCAGCTTCAGCATGGTGTCGTCGACCGCGGGCGGGGGCGATAGGGGAGACGTGACGCCGTCGGGCGTCAGGATCAGCCTGCGACCGCCGCGCCGCTTGAACTGCACGGGAATATGGATGGTGAGGGTCGTGACCTCGCCGGAGGGCGGGCGGGTCATGCCGCGAACCCGAGCCCGGCCGGCTTCAGTTCATCGGCCAGGCTCCGCATGCCCTCGGCACGCAGGGTGATAGCGAACCCGCTCGGCTTGATCACGATGCGCTCGACCAGCAGGTGGAGAATGCGCTGCTGCTCGGCGGGGAACAGCTCGGACCAGATCGTCTCGAGCCGTCCGAGGGCGGCGACGATGTCGCGCTCACGCCCGGCCGGGTCGCCGGCATCATCGAGGCCGGCCGCCGCGGCGATGGTTTGGGCGGCGATCTCGGGTGTCCTGAATATGCCCTGCAGCTGCGCCAGCACGAGCGTCTCCGCCTCTCCGGCGGCGACCGAGCGCACGGGACAGGTGGCATGGCCGTTCCTGATGGCGCTGGTGCAGAGGTAATAGCGGTAGAGCCGGCCGCGGCGGCGGGTGTGGCTTGGCGTCATGGCTTTGCCGCAGCAGCCGCATTGCATGAGCCCCTTGAGGGGGGCCGGGGTGGCGGCACGTGTCCGGCTGGCGCGCTGGCGGCTGTTGGTCGCAAGCACGCTGCGCACGCGGTCCCACGTCTTGCGTTCGACGATTGCCTCGTGCTCGCCGGGATGGTTCTCGCCCTTGTGGACGGCGTCGCCGATATAGACCCGGTTGTCGAGCAGCTTGTAGAGGAACCCCTTGTCGATCGGCCGGCCCGGCCGTGCGCGGCCGCTCTGGGTGGTCCAGGATTTTGTTCGATGACCGGCCTCGGCGAGTTCCTGGGCCAGCACGGTGGCGGAGCCGATGGCCAGGAAACGGTCGAAGATCAGCCGGACCAGTGCCGCCTCGGCGGGATTGACGA
>CANJHI010000288.1 GCA_947474005.1 Alphaproteobacteria bacterium
GGCAGGAGCTGAACGCCATAGCGCCGGGCAAGTTCGACCGGCTCCCGCCGGAAGAGATAAATGGCCTTTGCATCCGCACGCGCAGGATCCAGCCCGAGAGCCTGGCCAAGCCCGTCCGACAGCGTGAGCGGCGATCGGCGGAAGACCTGTTCGCCAGGTTGCGCCACAGCTCCAAGCGCAAGAAATTTTTGTGCATTCCGAGTTAAAAGCAGCGTATCTCCGGCGGCAACCGATACATTGAATTTTTCAGGTTGATCGATCAGATCCTGCAGGCTGACGCTCATCGTCGAGCGGCCTCGCGTAATACGGACAACTGTCTCGTATGGCGGGCTTTTGGCGCCGCCTGCCATTGCAATCATATCGAGGAGTCGCAGATTTGCCTTCGCCACCGGATAAGGGCCCGCTTTAAAGACGTCGCCTTGGACGGACACTGCACTGCTGACGTTGTCGACGACCATGACCGTCGCCTGAGGTTGAACGGCCTGGCCTTCGAGGCGCGCGACAATGGCCGCCTCGATTTCCGACAAACGTCGCCCGGCAGCCGGAAGCCGTCCCGTGAACGGCAAGGCGATCGTTCCATCGACGTCGACCCGGACGGTCATGTCCGATCCTTTGCGGTCCTTGCCGAACAGGCCGACATCTCCGGCTTCCCAAATGGTCACCCGAAGGACATCACCCACCCCGGCCCTGCCGAAGGAGCCGGACTGCTGAAATACCGCCGGAACGGCTATCGCCGCAGGTTGGTAAAATTGCTCCGCGTCGCGCGCGATCCGCGAGTCTATGCCGACGAGCGCAAATCGCATGACGGGGTTGGCCTTCAGATTCACCGCCGCGTGCGCCAACATTCCGTTCGCATTTGGCCCGTCGCTGGGCAACAAATCACACCCAGCCCCTGTAATACATAGCCCCAGCACGACCGCATACCGATCAATTCGACGCCAGACAGGGCGGCCAATTCGTTTCATAGTCCAATCGCCCCTGTTTAGAATCTCGATTATGGGCCAGCAGAGAGAACGTTATAATTGCAGCTGGCAAAATCCACGACGCAATTAAATTTTACGCGATATCCCATTGATATTCAAGGATATTTCCTTTTACTCGAAGCTGCTGCACAGGGATGTTTGGCGTACTGATCCCCAATACTCCCACCCCAAGAATACACACCATTCTGTACGTTGAGAGCGTGGAGACCGCCCGATCGCCGATGCAATCGCGGCTTCGACCACCTAAAGCAGCTTTGGCCATCAAATATGAGACTGTACCCCTTCGCCCCTCCCTTCCATAAATATGACATAGCTGTGCGTTCAACTATTGTGTCGGACACAGTATAGGCCGAATAGACCGATTGGGACGATTGCTCGATTTGTTCGAAAGTGTCTGTGGGAGGCGCTTTCAGCGAGGACTTATCGCTGCAAAATGGACGGGCGCGGCAGTGGGGTTGGGAGAGTATCAGAACGATGCAATCAGGACGCGAAATCGCGATCGTCGGCTATGCCTGTCGTATGCCTGGCGCACGACGCGTCGAAGAGTTGTGGCATCTCCTGAGGAACAACAACTGCAGCGTCAGCTGGATCACGCCCGATCGCTTTCCGACTGAGGCCTACTACCACCCCTCGCCCGACCAAATCGGTCGCAGCTATACGTTCGCAGCCGGTGTGATCGACGACGTCTGGGGCTTCGACGCCGCGGCATTCGGGATGAGCCCGCGCGAGGCCGAGCAGGTCGACCCGCAGCACCGCCACCTCCTGGAGGTCGGACACGACGCATTGACCCATGCCGGCATTCGGCCCTCGAGCCTGGCGGGCAGCGATACCGGCGTCTACATCGGTGCCTCGTCGGTCGATCACGCGGCACGACTCTTCGCTGATCCATCGGCGGCCGACGTCCACATGATGATGGGCAATTCCCTGAGCATCATGGCGAATCGGTTGTCCTACACGCTGGATCTGCGCGGCCCCAGCCTGGCGCTCGACACGGCGTGCTCGTCGTCGATGGTGGCCCTTCACCTCGCCGCCGAGGCAATCCGCAACGGCACCATCGACACGGCGATCGTGGGCGGCGTGAATTTGCTGCTGTCGCCCTTCTCCTATGTCGGGTTTTCGCGCGCCTCGATGCTGTCGCCGACCGGCCTGTGCCGGCCATTCGACGCGGCGGCCGACGGATACGTGAAATCGGAGGGCGCCGTCGTCGTGGTGCTGCGCTCGATGGCGGCGGCCCACAAGGCACGCAATCGTATCCACTCCGTGCTTGTCGGCTCGGGCATGAACCAGGACGGCCACACCACCGGTGTGTTCGTACCGTCGGCGGACTCGCAACGGCGACTGCTGGACCAGGTCTATGGCGACTTCGCCGTCGACCCGGCGGACCTGCTTTTCGTCGAGGCACACGGCACGGGCACCAGGGTCGGCGACCCACTCGAGGCGGATGCCCTGGGCAAGGGCCTGGGGCAGCGGCGATCGCAGCCGCTGCCGATCGGCTCGGTGAAGTCGAATGTCGGGCACCTCGAACCGGTGTCCGGCCTCGCCGGCATGCTGAAGTCCATCCTGGCGTTGAACCATGGGATGGTGCCGGCGACCCTTCATCAGAAATCGCCGAGCCCTGACATCCCGTTCGACGAACTCAACCTGCGGGTCGTGGACCGCAATTGGCGGCTGCCGGAACGGCGCGGACCTTCGCTGGCAGGCATCAATTCGTTCGGCTTAGGAGGCACGAATGCCCATGCGATCGTGCGGAGCGACGCCGGAACCCTGAGACTGGTCCAGGTCCGCAATGATGCACCGCCGCCGCTGCTGTTGACGGCGCATAGCGCCGATGCGCTGCGTCCGCTCGCGGCAGCCTACGATGCGGAGTGGCCGGAAGAGCCACGGGCGGTCCCGGAGTTCATCGCCGCCAGCGCACACTTGCGCGACGCACTGCCTCACCGCCTGCTGGTCCGCGGCGGAACCGCGGAAGAAATCCGGCGTCATGTCCGGCGTTTTGCCGACGGTGAAAAGCCGGCTTCGGTATTGGGTGGCCAGGCGCTCGGCACCGACTTGCCCGTCGCCTTCCTGTTCTCGGGCAATGGCTCGCAATGGGCCGGCATGGGACGCGATGCCTGGCACGCCGACCCGCTGTTCCAGGAGGCTCTGAGGGAGATCGACGGGCATTTCTCGAAAGTCCAGAAATGGTCGCTCGTCGACATGCTGTTTGCCGAGGATCTCGGCGCGAGACTTCGCCATGCGACCTACTCGCAGCCGCTGCTGCTGGCACTGCAAGTCGCGATGGTGCGCGTCCTGGAGGATTCCGGAGTCACGCCCGTCGCCACCATGGGCCACAGCGTCGGCGAAATTGCCGCTGCCTGGGCTGCCGGCGCGCTCAGCCTCGAGCAGGCGATCGACGTCGTGACGGCGCGGAGCCGACACCAGGAAAGCGTGCGCGACAGCGGTGGCATGGCCGCGCTGATGCTGAGCGAGCGCGAGGCGCGGCGCTTCCTCAAGGCGTCGAATGTACCCTCGGTCGACGTCGCCGCCGTGAACAGCTGGCGCAGCGTCACTGTCTCCGGCCCGATCCCCGAAATCGACCGCATGCTGACCGCGGCGACCAGCCAGCGCATCAGCGCGCGGCGCCTCGATCTCGACTATCCCTTCCACAGCTCCCTGGTCGATCCGGTCCGCGCGCCGCTTCTGCGGGAGCTCGACGGGCTGAAGCCATTGGCCATGCGAGGCCGCTTCGTGTCGTCGGTGACAGGCGATTTTGCCGAGGCCGACTCCCTCGGCCCCAATCACTGGTGGCGGAATGTGCGCGAGCCGGTGCAGTTCGAGGCTGCGCTCAACTGCCTGATCAAAGAAGGCCTGCGCGTTTTTGTCGAGGTCGGTCCAACGCCGATCCTGTCGAGCTACATCCGCGATGTCCTGCGCGAGGCAGGAGTACATGCCGCGGTCGTGGAGACA
>CANJHI010000289.1 GCA_947474005.1 Alphaproteobacteria bacterium
AATATTATTATCTTCAATATAAGGAAATCGAAACATGGCGATTTTCGACCGGGCAACGCTGCGTCAACTGCGGATCTTCGATGCTGCCGCCCGGCACCTACATTTCGCGCGCGCAGCCGCGGAAATCCACGTCACGCAACCGGCCATCTCGATTCAGCTCAGGCAGCTCGAACACATCGTCGGCGCGCCCCTGTTCGAGCAAATGGGCCGGCGCAAACATTTGACGCGCACAGGAACGGAGCTGGCGCGGCATGCACGCATCGTCCTGGTCCAGCTTCGGCAGGCCGACGAGGCGCTTCGGAAGCTGAACAGCCCGGCCGCGGGTTTGCTGGAGATCGTGTCGACGACGACCGCGGAATACTTCGTTCCCAGACTGCTGGCGGAATTCCGCAAGAGCCGGCCCGGTCTCTCGGTGCGGCTCACCGTCAAGAATCGCGACGCAGTCATTCGCGACCTCGCCGACAATACCGTCGATCTGGCGGTGATGGGTCGGGCCCCGGCCGGCCTCGACACGACGGCAGTCGCTTTCGCCACGCATCCGCTGGCAATCGTCGCGGCGCCCGACCATAGGCTTGCCAGGCGCCGGCGCGTACGGCTGGAGGAGCTGGCGGAGGAACCGTTCCTGGTCCGCGAGTACGGCTCGGGCACGCGCGATGCGATGGAACGCGCATTTGCCGTCCGGCATTTCCAGCCGACGGAGATGATCGAGATCGGTCCCAACGAGGCGATCAAGCAGGCCGTCATGTCCGGCATGGGCCTGGGGTTCGTATCTCTGCATACGATCGGCGCCGAACTCGCGACATCCCGGCTCGTCGTTCTGGCTGTCGCCGGAATGCCGGTGATGCGCCAGTGGTATGCAATTCACCGCAAAACGAAGCAGCTCTCGCTCGCCGCGGCGGACTTCAAGAAGTTTCTCGTCGCCCAGGGCGCCACGCAACTTCACGATTCGATGATGCGACCGTGATCCGTCTGGCCGAGCCTGACGTAGGCGATACCAGGGAGTTTGATAGCCGGTGCCGGCGTCCGAGCGACCGGAGGGGGGAAGTGCATGCGAAACACCATCATTACTTACCTGGCAGTCCTGGCCGTCTTCACGGCGATCGACATTCTGTGGCTCAGCATGGTCGCCATCAATTTCTATAAGAGGGAGATCGGATCCCTTCTTCTAGACAAGCCACGTCTTGACGCCGCGTTCCTCTTTTATGCGCTGTACGCTGGCGGCCTCATGATCCTGGTAGTACAGCCGGCGCTCGATAGCGGCAGTTGGCACAAAGCGTTGCTTCTGGGCGCCGTGTTCGGCTTGTGCGCATACGGAACCTATGATCTGACCAATCTGGCGACGTTGCAGCGGTGGCCGTTGCGCCTGGCGGTCGTCGACATGGCGTGGGGAACCTTGCTTACCGCCATATCGGCCCTCGCCGGCTTCTTCATCGGGCGGTTGAGCTTGGCGGGAACAGGATAGCGGATCGCGCTGTGGGAAGGCTCGGCTCATGATGCTGCCGCCCGACCATCCCCGACGGATTGTCCTGAACGACGAGGTTCATGCCCGCCCGCCGGAACCCTTGGCCACGCCATGCCGCCTGTCCTATGTCGCCCTGCTGTCGTCGCCCGACCAGCGCGACGACGAATGGCGGGCCGTCGGCGCGCTTTGCGATCGTTTCGGGATCGCGACGCCTCCAACGACGGTCAATCACTACAGCGTCGACCTCGGCCCGTTCCGCCTGATATTCGAACGACATACCGAATTTGCGCGCTACACCTTCGTGTCGCCATCGATCGACGACACGCCCTTTGCCGCGCCGGCGATCAACGTCGTGCCGCCGGACTGGCTAGCCGCCCTGCCCGGCGAGGTGATCGCCGCCACGCATGTCGCGCTGCTCCGCGGCGGTGACGACAGTTCCTACGAAGAGACTGCGGCGCGGTACTTCGGCGGCAATCAGCTCGTCGGATCGACGATCGCGGGCGGCGCCGCAGTTGCCCTCACCGACCTGCGCGTGCACGCCGACGGCTTCGGCAGGCTGCTGGTCGAGGACCGGGGACTGACCTCGCGCCAGGCGGGGCGGATGGTCCAGCGGCTCCTGGAGATCGATACCTACCGCATGATGGCTCTGCTGGCGCTGCCGGTCGCCCAGGAGATGGCTCCCTTCCTGGCCCGGTGCGAGCACGAGCTGACGGACGTCGCCGAGGCGCTGGTGGGCGCCGGCAAGGCCGACGAGCCGCTGTTGCTCGACAAGCTGACGGCGCTCGAAGGTGCCATCGCCAGCCGCAGCTCGGAAAGCTACTTCCGTTTCGGCGCCGCGGCGGCCTACTACGAACTCGTGCAGCGGCGCATTGCCGAGTTGCGCGAAGACCGGCTCAAGGGTCTGCAGATGTTCCAGGACTTCATCGAGCGGCGCCTGGCCCCGGCGATGAATACCTGCCGCTCGATCGGCGCGCGCCAGGATCTTCTGTCCAGCCGGGTCGCCCGCGCCACCCAGCTTCTGTCGACCCGCGTCGACGTGACCCGCGAAATGCAGAACCAGGCGGTCCTGCGGTCGATGAATCATCGAGCCGCGCTGCAGCTTAGATTGCAGAGCACCGTCGAGGGGCTGTCGATTGCCGCCGTCACCTATTACGTGGTCGGGCTTGTAGGCTACGCCGCGAAGGCGTTGAATTCGGTAGGAGTAGCCATAAGCGTCGAGGTTGCCATGGGAATCAGCATTCCGGTCGTCGCCGTCCTGATGGCGCTGGGTGTCCGCAGCATCCGCAAACTTGTCGCCCAGCAGCGGCCATGACGATCCAGACACTCCGCATCGGCACCCGAGGCAGCAGGCTGGCGCTGGCCCAGGCCACGTTGGTGCGCGACACGCTCGCCGCGGCGCATCCGGTCCTGGCCGGCGCCATGGACATCGTCGTGATCCGCACCACCGGCGATCGCGTTCAGGACCGCAAGCTGTCTGAGATCGGCGGCAAAGGCCTGTTCACCAAGGAAATCGAGGAACAGCTTCTCGCCGGGACGATCGATATCGGCGTCCACAGCACCAAGGACATGCCGACCCGGCTGCCGGACGGCCTGGTCCTGGCATCGTTCCTGCCGCGCGAAGACCCGCGGGACGCACTGATCGCCGCCGACGGGATACGCGGCATCGACGACCTGCCGCAGGGGGCAACCGTCGCCACAGTGGCGCTGCGCCGCCAGGCCTTACTGCTGCATCGCCGACCCGACCTCAGGATCGAGCCGATCCGGGGCAATGTCGACACTAGGCTGCGCAAGTTGGAGGAGGGCTCGGTCGACGCTCTGATCCTGGCGCGCGCCGGCCTCAACCGTCTCGGCCTCGGCAAGGTCGGTGTATCGATCCCGGCCGAGGAGATGCTGCCGGCCGTCGGACAGGGCGCCGTCTGCATCGAATGCCGCATCGGCGACACGCGCGTGCGCGATCTCCTGGCCGCGATCGATCACAGCCCGACTGCGCTTTGTGTCCGGGCCGAAATCGCCATGTTGGCTGTACTCGACGGCTCCTGCCGAACGCCGATCTCCGGTCATGCTGTACTGCGTGAGGGGCAGTTATGGCTGCGGGCCTTGATAGCGCGCCCCGACGGCAGCGAGATCATAGCCAACGAGCGCCGTGGTGGCGCTAATGACGGAGAGCGCTTGGGCATCGAAGCAGGTCAGGAACTGCACCGCCGGGCGGGCCCCAGCTTTTTTTGACGACCGATGCCGCTTGCGTCCAGCGGGTGCCTATGGCCAGCGCGCTTCCGGTGGCAGCGACATCAGGATCGCCTCGACGTTGCCGCCGGTCATCAGGCCGAACTTGGTGCCGCGGTCGTGCAGCAGGTTGAATTCGACGTAGCGGCCGCGGCGCACGAGCTGGTGCTCGCGCTCAGCGGCGGTCCATGGCTCGTTCATGTGGCGGCGCACGAGCCTCGGATAGATTTCCAGGAA
>CANJHI010000290.1 GCA_947474005.1 Alphaproteobacteria bacterium
CTCCATCGCCATTAGCCGCAGCGCTTCCAGCGTCTGGTGATCGAGGCGTCTCCCGTCGCGTTTCATGCCAGACAGGGTAGCCCAAACGTCAACCCAGCGCTACCAATTGTAGTCTATATTATTGACTGGTTAGTAAGGGTCGCCGGCTCGGCTACCGCTTGCGGATCGGCCGCCCGTAGCTCCAGCGGCGCACGAATGCCTTCGGCCTCCAGCCGCGCGGCCATTCACGCCGGTGGCTGCGAAGAAGACGGCTTCGTGGTAATGCTTGTCATGGCGTGGTCTCCAGTCCGGCACTTCAATGCCGGATGATTCGAGGTTGAACACCCCGGAGACTACGCCACACTCAATTCCTACCAACTCCGCGACGACACAGCTTAGATATGAAAATCGCACTCCTCCTCTTTGTTTTTTTGTTTTCTACTTTGCTGTTGGCAGGTGCTGTTATCGTTCAGTCGATCGTCTTGCGAGAGTTCGACATGAAGGTCGAACAAGCGCAGGAGCGCCGACACGAAGCCTACAAGCTGGCTGACGAGCTTCGTCAATCGTCCGACGACCTTACGAGGTTTGCTCGGACGTATGCCGTAACCGGAGATGCGCACTATCGTGATTACTATTCGAAGGTGCTGAATATCCGGAACGGCACGTCGGTTAGGCCCGAGGGCTACGATGGCGTTTATTGGGATCTTGTCATAACGAGGCTCTTGCCCGAGCCGCCCTCTAATGTCGACGGAGCAACATCCCTTGAAGCGCGAATGGTGAAGGCTGGCATTACAGTTGATGAATTCAGAAATCTTAAAGAAGCCCAGAACCGCTCTGACGAACTGGTGCAGCTGGAAAGAGTCGCCATGAACGCCGTTGATGGCCACTTCGACGATGGTACCGGCGCCTTCGCACGAGAGGGGCCGCCAGATCGGGCTATGGCAACGCGAATCCTTCATGATGAGCGTTACCATGCTGCTAAGGCGAACATAATGCGGCCCATTGGCGATTTCTTGTCTATGGTAGACCGTCGTAACGAGGCGGAGCTTACAAACCTGAACCGTTATTCCAGTCGTATCCTACTCATCATCATTTGCACGAGCGCGTTTCAGTTTGGCTTGATTTCGGCGATTGTGTGGTTCTTGAGGGTACGGTTCGTTCGTCCTAGCGATGTACTCATGGCAACAGTCCAAAAGATCGGCGCTGGCAACTTGGAGGCTCGTACGAATATCTACGGTAAGGATGAGATGGGGATACTCGGCATAGCCATTGACCAGATGGCAGCGCATCTAACCTTGGCCATCGGCTATGCTGAACAGAAGACAAAAGACGCCCAAGAGAAAACTCGCGCTCTTGATGAAGAGCGTCGCATCTCTGAGAATCTGCTTTTTAATGTTCTGCCAACTTCCATCGCTAAGAGGATGCAGAAGGGAGAGTCAATAATCCCGGAGACCTTCCCCGAGGTTACGGTTCTCTTCGCTGACATTGTGGGTTTCACAACGCTGGCCAGTCAGATTGGGCCACGCGAGATTGTGAGCATTCTTAATGAAGTGTTTGGTCGGTTCGACAAACTCGTGCTGGAGCAAAAGCTCGAGAAAATAAAGACGATTGGCGACTGCTACATGGTTGCGGGCGGCGTCCCAGTTTCCACGCCAACGCACTGCCAGCAAGTGGCGCAATTTGCGCTCGCGGCCCTCAAAAGTTTCGAGGAATACTCCGCCGACCTTGCAAAACCTCTGCGAATTAGAATAGGCATGCATACTGGTACTGTTGTTGCCGGCATCGTCGGGACACAACGATTCTCCTATGACCTCTGGGGAGATGTCGTAAATCTAGCTAGTCGCTACGAAAGAACAGGAACGCCAAACCGCATTCACGTCTCCGATTCAGTGCGTGTACGGCTGCAGGACGATTTCATTTTCGAGGATGCTGGCGAAGTCGATATTAAAGGAAGGGGCACGATGCGTTCATGGTTCCTTACAGATTGTCGGGCTTAACGCGCGCGTCCAAGCTCACCGGCGATGTCCCGCTCTTTGTTGAAAATCGCTCAGCAAGCGTGCTCAGTTACTAAGCCTATGCGGCCTTGGCGTGCAGTTCAAGGTTTGGAGTGAGCATGCCGATGACGGCATGACCGTGGCACAAGAACCGCGACACTTGCGCGGCGTTTCTGACTTTTGAACAGGCACAGGCCTCGAGAGCCCGATAGCTGCGGGCATTTCGCGCTAGACCTTTTGGACGTGCAGGCCCAGCTGGCCGACACCATTAGCGTGCCCAGGTCGTCGTCGCCGGCCTTGCAGCGCGCGACCGTGCGCCCGTACCGATCCTGATTTCAGATTCCTCGCCCGACGGAAGGACACTACTGGTCGCCAATTGCAATTCGGCTTAACCTGATTGCAGCAGAGCGAGATCGAACTCCCACATGTAACGCCGAAGGAACGGGACTTGGAAGACTTGATAATGGCGGCCTTGGCGGATGACCGACCAAGGGTCGACCAGCTTCTTGCGGCTGGTACCGATGTGAATCTTTCTGATGGCAATGGATGGACCGCTCTGGCGAGTGCCGCCGGCCGAGGCCGCGAGGATGTCGTCGAGCTCTTGATTCAAGCCGGGGCGGACGTGGACCGACCTGACATCAAGGGGATGACGGCGCTGATGCGGGCAGCGGAAGGGGGCCATCTCGCTGTGGCGGATCGCCTGCTGGCAGCCAAGGCAAGCATCCAGCACAGCGACAACAAGGGGAAGAACGCCCTGATGCGGGCCGCCGAAAACCGCCGGGCGGACATGGTCGACCATCTCCTCCGAGCAGGTGCCGATCCCAACCATGCCGACAACCGTGGCAAGACGGCCCTGATGCGTGCCGCGCTCGGCGGCTATAGCTCGATTATTGATCAACTCCTGAAGGCGAAGGCGAACGTCAACCAGGCCGACGTTAATGGATGGACGGCGCTGATCTGCGCAGCCGCCGCCGATATTGCGATCGTCAAACGGCTGATCGGCGCGGGTGCCGACGTCAAGCATGCCGCCACCGACGGAACGACCGCTCTCGAGCGCGCAGCCTTGGCCGGTCATACTGGCGTGGTCGAATTGCTCGAGAACGAAATGCGCCTGCGCGCCGAGCTTGGCTGATCAAGCATGACCTTCGGTCAAAACTCGAACGGCCGGAAGCCCAGCGCCCAAGCGGGGTAAGCATAGCGGTGCCGGAGGTGTTCCCTTAAAAGTGTCCGGACGGCCGACGCCGCCGTCGTCGAGAGTCGGGGCAGGGGGCGGTTATGGATAGGGCGCGCATCCTGGCCTACGTGACGGGGACGGTGGACCAGGAGCTGCTGGGGCGGAACGAATATCTGGCTGCCGAGAACCCGTTCGGTCAATTTTTCATGGCAGCGCGTATACGATCGAGCAGGCCAGCGACTACACGCTGACCTACCGGCTGACCGGCCCTAATGGGTTGACGACGGCCCTGCCGCGCGAGGAGGTGTTCAACCTACGGGGGCCGAGCTGGACCGGCGCCGCCGGCCTGGATGCCCTCCAAGTCGCGCGCGAGGCGGTGGGCCTTGCCATCGCGACGGAGGAGACGCACGCGGCGCTGCACGCCAACGGCACGCAGCCCGGCGGCGTGTTGTCGGTAAGGGCAACATCCTGCTGATTCCTCGGAACACGGACCGCCATCGCGAGGGGCCGCGGTGCAGTGTCGCGAACGATTGGGCGGGCTTCTGCGCTACTATTATCGTGAGGCGGCGTGATGGCCCAACGGCCAGACCAATTATTTGGCCACACGGGGTCGGCCACAATCTGCTGCTGCGTCTCAGCACCCGCAAGCAAGATGTGCTGCGCTTCCTCTCCGACCCCAACGTGCCGTTCTCCAACAATCTGGCCGAGCAGGATGCGAGGATGATGAAACTCCGCCA
>CANJHI010000291.1 GCA_947474005.1 Alphaproteobacteria bacterium
GACGACGAAAATTCTAACCAATTGAATCTGTTTCGATAATTGCCGGACAGCAGTGAAATTGCATAGATATGCAGATACGCGCCGTCGATCATCGGACACCGTACCAGAAAGCGCCGTCGGCGAAGAGGGAATCGTCGATGACCCGCTCGTACGAAGTCATTGCCGTCAGTGCACCCGCCTGACGTGCGGTGCACCCTCGCAAGCGACGTAGCGCACACCACCCTTCATGATCATCGCGAGGCGCGCCTTGTCCTGCAGCACGCGCACGTCGTGCAGCGGGTCGCCGTCGACCAGCAGCAGGTCGGCGAGGAAGCCCGGCCTGATCTGGCCGAGTTCGTGGCCGCGCAGCATGATCTCGCCGCCGATACGGGTCGCGGCCTGCAGCGCCTCGCTGGTGGAGAAACCGAAGTGCGTCACGAAGTGGTCGAGGTCGCGCGCGTTGGTGCCCTGCGGGTTGGCCGCGAAGCCATAGTCGCCGCCGACGACGATGCGGATGCCGCGCTTGCGCATCTCGACATGCACGCGGCAGGTCGCCTCGTAAAGCGGCTTCAGCCGCTCGAGAGCGACTTGTCCCTGCACCGAATTGTCGCCGCGCAGGCTCTCCAGCCGATTGACCACGAGACCGATCGCCGGGCCGGTGAAGATGCGGTCCTTGGCGGCCTCCAGCATGTCGAGCGCCTCGTCGTCGGCGAAGTCGCAGTGATAGATGATGTCGACGCCATGGCGCAGCGCCATCTTCACCGAGTTGGAGGCGCGGGCATGGGCGGCAACGCGGCGGCCGATCGTGTGGGCGGCCTCGACGCCGGCCGCGACTTCGGCGTCGGTCATGACCGTGGCTTCGGCCAGCGCCGACTCGGTGCCGACGTCGCCCGAGATGTTGAGCTTGATGGTGTCGCAGCCCTCGCGCAGGCAGAGCCGCGCCATGCGCCGGACCTCGTCGGGCCCGTCGACGGCGACGCCGAAGCTGTCCTGATGCAGGTGCAGGCGGCGACCGTCGCCCAGGCCGCCGGTGACGGTGAGCTCGGGGCTTGCCGTGAGCAGCCGCGGCCCATCCGTGTGACCGCGCTCGATGGCGTCTCGCACCGCGACGTCGAGGCGGATCTTGGCCGCCGCCGCCGAACAGGCGCTGGTGAAGCCGGCGCCCAGCAGTTTGCGCGCGGCATCCATGGTGAGGAGCGCATGGTCTTCCGGTGGCAGCTCGCCCAGCGCCGTGCCGCGCGGCGTGTCGACGAAGGAGAGGTGGGCGTGGCCCTCGACCAGGCCGGGCATCAGGAATTTTCCGCCGGCATCGAGCCGCGTGGCGCCCTCGGCGGCCGAGACGGTCTCCGCAGCAGGCGCCACCGCCACGATGCGCTCGCCCTCGATCAACACCTGACCCGGAAACGGCGCCGCACCGCTGCCGTCCCAGACCGTCGCGCGCTCGATCAGCAGCCGCATCCTGGCCTCCCTCATGTTTTCTTGGGCGAGACTATAGCGCACCCTGCCCTTTCCCGTCGTCGCCCGGCTTTACGGGCGTGCGCCGTCTCTTTACCAACATCGGAAGGCACAGCGTCGGAGAGGGAGGCACCGTGACATTACCGCTCGACGGAATTCGCGTGATCGAGGTGGGGCAGGCTTTGGCGGGTCCGCTCGCCGGGGTGTTGCTGGCCGACATGGGCGCCGACGTGATCAAGATCGAGAAGCCCGAAGGCGACGATGCCCGCATCTGGGGCCCTCCCTTTGCCCACGACGGCGCCTCGCTCTATTTCCACAGCCAGAACCGCAACAAGCGATCGGTCGTGCTCGACCTCAAGCTGACGGCCGACGTCGAGGCACTGAACAAGCTCTGCGAGAGCGCCGACATTCTGATCCAGAATCTGCGCCCGGGCGTCGTCGACGAGATCGGCATCGGCCCTGAGGCCATGCTGAAGCGCCATCCACGCCTCATCTACTGCTCGATCTGGGCCTTCGGTTACGAGGGGCCACTCAAGATGAAGCCGGGCTTCGATCCGCTGCTGCAGGCCTACGGCGGCATGATGAGCGTCACCGGCCGGCCGGAAGATCCGCCGACCTTCTGCGGCGCCTCGATCAACGACAAGGCGACCGGCATGTTCTGCACCATCGGCGCGCTGGCAGCACTCAGGATGCGCGACAAGACCGGCAAGGGCTGCCTGGTCGATACGTCGCTGTTCGACTCGGCGGTGCATTGGGTCGAGGGCTCGGTGAACAACTACATCGCCAACGGCACCGTCTCGAAGCGCCACGGCACAGGCAGCCCGGTGATCGTGCCCTACCAGACGTTCGACACTTCAGACCATCCGATCTGTCTCGCTCCCGGCAACGACCGGCTGTGGGCGCGTTGCGCGGTGGTGCTGGGGCGGCCCGACTGGGCCACCGATCCGCGCTTCGCCAAGAGTGCCGAGCGCGTCGCCCACAAGACCGATCTGCTGCCGATGATCGCCGCCACGCTCAAGCAGCAGACGCGCGCGCATTGGTTGGCGGCGATGGACAGAGCGGGCGTGCCGTGCGCGCCGGTGAACGATATCGGCGAAGTAGCGACCAGCGAACAGCTCGCTGCGTCGAAGTTGGTGCAGCAACTCCCTGACGGTGGACCAAAGGTGGTCGGCCTGCCCATCACCTTCGACCATGTGCGCCCCCGCTCCGCCCGCCCCTCGCCCAAGCTCGGCGAGCATACGGCGGAGGTGCTGGGGCGGCCCGCGAAGTAACGCGTCAGCCGCAACCATCGCGGGCCCGCTCGCGCCCGCCGATTCCGCGTGTAATATCGCGACATCTTTCCGCGGCCTGCATCATCGGACGCTCGAACGTATGCCAATCTATCTGGACATCTCCCGAATCGATCGCCTCGTTGTCATCTCTGCCCGCGGCCACGTCACCCCCGAAGAGATCGCCGACAACATCAGGGAAATAAAAGAGGCGAGCGTTCTTCACTTCGGCAAGATCGTAGACCTTACCCTCGCCCACTACGAACTGACGAACGACCAGATCGAGGGCCTCGCGACAATGCTGCGTGGCGAGGCGGGCGACAAATCAAGAGGCCCTCTCGCCTTCGTCATCGATCCGAAGCGCGAAAGTTTCGCCAATGCCTTTGCCGAAGCGACCAAGGGCGACCGGCCCGTGATGATCTTTCACACCATCCATGCTGCTCGCCAATGGCTCGGCCTTCATCCGAAGGTCTGAATCATTGCGGGCGGTGAACCCGCGTGAATGGCTCAATCGCCGGACAAATGGTGGCCGCCGCGCCCAGTCCGCCTCTTGTTGCCGGTTCTTGCACCGTCCTGGTTCCCCTGACTAGACACCGACATGGTCATATCTCTCAGAGAGCCCAATCTGGCCAAGACCGGCTTCTGGTAGGGTTTCTTCGCTTGTACCTGAATCGAACTTGAAGCAGCGTCCGCCTCATCACGCAATTGTTCAGCCATCGCGCCATCCCGTCATCTTTCCGATGCCCACCTCAACGTGAGACGAGTTTTAAAGCATTGCACCGGGCGCTTTGTAGGTCAAAGGATCGAGGTCGCAACCCCAAGATGACACGCTCGCTTCCTTTGCAACGAGTCTTCGAGCCTGGATGATGCCAAAGCGCGATTTGCTGAGGTTTCTGGTCCGGGGCTTTCGCGGGTTCGGGCTGCGCCTCGTGAAGAGCATCGTGAAGCTCGCCATCGGCCGAAAGCCACATTTCTATGCTCAGGATCACTGCTGTCCGGCAATTTTGCCGAGGGTGTAGGGTATCGCACTGATAAAGAAGGAGAAAACGGATTTTAGGGGTGTCACCGACTTGAATGCCGATTTGAGAAACTGGGTTTTTTCGGCCTCGGGGTTTCTCAATGTTCACCGGCA
>CANJHI010000292.1 GCA_947474005.1 Alphaproteobacteria bacterium
CAGCATGGACCTCGTCGAGGTAGGTAAGAGCGCCGTAACGATGGGCCACGCGGCAGATCTCGCCGATCGGCGAGATGTCGCCGTCCATCGAGTAGACCGATTCGAAGGCCACGATCTTGGGCGTCGCCGGATCGGCGGCGGCCAGCAGCTCTTCCAGATGGCCCACGTCGTTGTGGCGGAAGATCCTGCGCACCGCACCGGAGTGGCGGATGCCGGCGATCATCGAGGCGTGGTTGAACGAGTCGGAATAGAGCTCGCAGCCCGGCAGCATGGCGCCCAGCGTCTGCAACGTGGTCTCGTTGGCGACGTAACCCGAGGTGAAGACGAGGGCGGCGTCCTTTTCATGGAGCTGGGCCAGTTCGCGCTCGAGGGCGGCGTGCAGCGTGTTGGTGCCCGAGATATTGCGCGTGCCGCCGGCGCCCGAACCCTGGGCGCCGATCGCAGCCTGCATGGCTTCGATCACCGTCGGATGCTGGCCCATGGCGAGATAGTCGTTGCTGCACCACACGGTGACATCGCGCGGGGCCTCGCCCTCGCGGTGCAGGCGCGCGCGCGGGAAGGCGCCGGCGATCCGCTCCAGCTCGGCGAACACGCGATAGCGACCCTCATGGTGAAGGCGGCGCAGATGGCCGGCAAAGAATGCCTCGTAGTCCATGATCCCGATATCTCCCCGCGGCGCCGATCTTAGTCGGAAGGTCAGTGTACGACAGGCGCATTTTGGTCGCGGGGCGGGATATTGCCTTGAGGCATCGCAAACACGAATGCGTGAATTTCCGTGTTAATTGCGACCGACTCGCAAACAGTGCTTCGGCTCAAACCAGCAGGCTGACGATCAGGGCGATGCTCAGGAACAGCGAGACCGAGAGCAGGGGCAGCGATCCCAGCCACCTGACCTGGCCGGGCAGGCCGTCCCAGTAGCGCAGCGTCGGGACGGCGGCCCACAGCGCGAACAGCAGGCCGGTGGACCAGAAGATGAAGGCCAGCGGCATCGCGAGGTTGGTCTGGTCGTCGGTCGCGGTGGCCATGCCGAACCCGATGAAGGCCGGCGGCAGCGAGGCGGTGAACAGCGCAACCGCCCAGATTGCCCGGGTCCGGATGCGCTGGTTCGTGCCGTAGGGCGGCATGCCGTCAAGTGAGGCCACGCCGCCGGTCCTCTCAGCCCTTGAAGTGGCCTTCCGACTTGAGGTCGGCCAGGGTCGCATCGAACGACTGGCGCAGCCGGCCGAACAGGTCGGCAAGCTCCGTCTCGTTGATGATCAGCGGCGGGCAGATGGCGACGCGGTCGCCCATGTTGCGCACGAACAGGCCGCGCTCCTGGGCATGGTTCGAGACGCGGGTACCGGCGCCGACCGTGGCGAGGTCGAACCCGGCCTTGGTGTTCTTGTCGGCCACGATCTCGAGGGCGCCGACCATGCCGACGCCCATCGCCTCGCCGACCAGCGGATGATCGGCAAACGACTGGAGGTGTTTCTGGAAGATCGGGGTCATGCGCTTGGCGTGTCCGAACAGGTCGATCTCGTCGTAGATCTTCTGCGCCTCCAGCGCGACGGCGGCGGCGACCGGATGGCCGGAGTAGGTGAAGCCGTGGCCCCAGGTGCCGATCTTGTCGCTCTCGCTCATCAGTGCCTGGTAGACCTTGTCGTTCACCATCACCGCCGAGATCGGCAGGAACGAGGCCGACAGCGCCTTGGCGCAGGTCAGGATGTCCGGCTTGATGTTCATCGTCTGGCAGCCCCAGACATTGCCGGTGCGTCCGAAGCCGCAGATCACCTCGTCGGCGATGAACAGCATGTCGTACTTCTTGCAGACGGCCTGGATCTTCTCGTAGTAGCCCTTGGGCGGCACGATCACGCCGCCGGCGCCCATCACCGGCTCGGCGATCATCGCCGCGACCTGCTCGGCGCCGCCTTCCTTGATGATGAGCTGCTCCAGCTCCTCGGCGCAGCGCGTGGCGAACTGCTCCTCGCTCTCGCCGGCCACGCCGAAGCGGTAGTAGTGCGGGCAGCTCGTGTGCAGGATGCCGCCGATCGGCAGATCGAAGGAGCGGTGGTTGTTGGGCAGGCCGGTCAGGCTCGCTGCCGCCACGGTGACGCCGTGGTAGCCCTTGATGCGCGAGACGATCTTCTTCTTGAGCGGCCGGCCCAGCGCATTGTTCATGTACCACACCATCTTGACGACGGTGTCGTTGGCCTCGGAGCCGGAGTTGGCGAAGAACACCTTCGACATTTCCACCGGCGCCATCGACTTCAGCTTCTCGGCAAGGTTGATGGCGGGCTCGTGGCTACGCTGATTGAAGGCGTGGTAAAATGGCAGCTGCTTCATCTGCTCGTAGGCCACCGTCGCCAGGCGCTCGTTGCTGAAGCCCAGCGCCGCCGACCAGAGGCCCGCCATGCCCTCGATGTATTCCTTGCCGTCGTCGTCCATGACGTAGACGCCGCGGCCGCGCACGATGGTCAGCGGACCGCTGGCCTCGTGCTTCTTGAAGTTCGTGTAGGGATGCAGGTGGTGGGCAATATCCCGGGCGGCGTTGGAATTTCCGCGGAAACTACGAGAGACGTCATTCATGGTCGCACCCTGGGAAAAAAACGAGAACGCACGATAACGACCCCGGGGGCGGCCTGTCCAACAGATGCAGACATGCAAAAATTTGAGGCAATTGACGGGCTCGCACAGCCGGTGCAACGTGAAGGAGGTATGCGCCCATGCATGGCTCGGCAGTCGGGGAGGCCGTCACGCTAGCGGCTCGCGTGGGATGCACATGAAGGGGTACAGAATGAGCTTCAATTTCAGGCATTCCTTGGCGCTGACGGCTGTCGTCTGCGCCGGACTTTCGGCGGCAACGGCGGCGGAAGCCAAGACGTTCAAGTGGGCCAATTCGGGTGACGTGAGCTCGATGGACCCCTATGCCCGTCAGGAGACTTTCCTCCTGACCTTCAATTCGAACATCTACGATCCGCTGATCCGTCGCGACAAGGATCTGAAGCTCGAGCCGGCGCTGGCCACCAAGTGGGGCCAGTCCGATCCGACGACCTGGTTCTTCGACATCCGCCCGGGCGTGAAATTCCACGACGGTACGCCGCTGACGGCCGACGACATCGTGTTCTCGCTCAACCGGGCGAACGGCCCGGGTTCGAACATGGGCAGCAACTTCGTCTCGGTTAAGGAGATCAAGAAGGTCGGCGACCTGCGCGTCGAGGTCACGACCAAGTATCCCGATCCGCTGCTGGCCGACAAATGGGCCGCACTCGGCATGATGTCCAAGGCGTGGGCGGAGAAGAACAACGCGCTCAATTCCGCCGACATGACCAAGAACGAGGAGAACTTCGCGACCCGCAACGCCATGGGTACGGGCCCGTTCATGCTCAAGGAGCGGCGCGCCGGCGAAAAGACGATCCTCGTCAACAATCCCAACTGGTGGGACAAGCCCACGCACAATCTGACCGAAGTGATCTTCACGCCGGTCGCCAATCCCGCGACCCGCGTCGCCGCCCTCAAGGCGGGCGACATCGACATGACCTACGAGGTGCCGCCGGCCGACACCGAGACGCTGAAGAAGGAAGCCAACGTCAAGGTGCTGGAAGGCCCCGAGACGCGCGTCGTCTTCCTCGGCTTCGACCAGGAGCGGCCCGAGCTGCTCGAGTCGAACGTCAAGGGCAAGAACCCCTTCAAGCAGGGTAATCGGGTGAAGGACTGGGTGACAAGCCTCTGAAATGCTGAATCTGTGGTGATCCTCTGAATCGATTCGCGGAGGATGGCGATGGGTGAGGTGG
>CANJHI010000293.1 GCA_947474005.1 Alphaproteobacteria bacterium
CATTCGCCAGTCCGGGTCTCCTCGGACCCTCTTCGTTGGGAGCGACCGCATTTGCCTACCAGGGCATCGTCGGTGTCGGCTACAACGCGACGCCTCTTCTGCGTGTCAATCTCGACGCCCGATACTACGGAACGTCGAACCCCGGTACCTATAACAACAACGATGTCTCCGTGATGCTGGGCGTTACCTACAAGTTCGGCAACCCCTAGCGGTGGCGAAGGCCGCGCGACCCGATGACAGGAGCGGGTCGCGCGGCTTAGTCTCCGCATCCGGTGGAAGCTGGCGACAGCACCGTGACGGAGATTGAATGAAATGCTGATTGCCCAGATTTCCGACATGCACCTCAAGGGCGAAGGCGAGCTGCTCTATGGCCGGATCGACACGACGAGCTTTCTCGAGCGTGCGGTGGCGCACGTGAACGCGCTCGATCCCCGGCCCGAGGTCGTGCTGGCGACTGGCGATCTTGTTAACGACGGTGGGCCCGAGCAATACGCCAACCTCAGGCGCGTGCTGGCGCCGCTAAAAATGCCGGTGTTCATGATCCCGGGCAATCACGATGCCCGCGACGCGATGCGCCAGGCCTTTCCGGAGCATGACTACCTGCCGGCCGACGGCTTCCTGCAGTACACGGTTGAAGACCTGCCGGTGCGGCTGATCGCGCTCGACACGCTGGTCGAGGGCGAGGGCCACGGCGAGCTGTGTGATGTACGGCTGGACTGGCTGGAGGCGCGGCTGGCCGAGAGTGACCGGCCGACGCTGCTCTTCATGCATCATCCGCCGTTCGAGTGCGGCATCGCCTACCTCGACAACGCACGCCTGAACAAAGGCGGACAACGACTGTCAGAACTTGTACGGGCCCACGGCAATGTCGAGCGCGTGATGTGCGGCCACGTCCATCGTTCGGTCCAGGTGCGCTGGGCCGGCACCATGGCCTCGATCGCGCCCAGCACCGCCCACCAGGCGACGCTCGATCTGCGTCCCGTCGACACGCTTTCGATGATGATGGAACCGCCCGGCATCGCGCTCCACCAGTGGCGCGAGGGCCCGGATGGGGTCGGGGGCCTGGTGACGCATGTGAGCTACGTCGGGAACTATGATGGGCCCCAGCCGTTTAGGGCGATGTGAGCCGCCTAAAAGATCTTTTCAAACGAGTCGGCCCCGGCGTCATCACCGGCGCCGCCGACGACGATCCGAGCGGCATCGCCACCTATTCGCAGGCCGGCGCCCAGTTCGGCTTGAACATGCTGTGGACGGTGGTGCTGACCTGGCCGCTGATGGTCGCGGTCCAGTCCATCAGCGCCCGCATCGGCCGAGTGACCGGCCGCGGCCTGGCTGCCAATTTCGTCGAAGTCCTGCCCCGCCCCCTGGTCGGCGTGCTGGTGGGGCTGCTGTTCATTGCCAACACCGTCAATATCGGCGCCGATCTCTCGGCCATGGGGGCGGCGGCCCATCTCGTCCTGGGCGGCAACCGCCATTTCTTCACGATCGGGTTTGCCATCGTGTCGCTGCTCGCCGTCGTGCTGGTGCCCTACCACCGCTACGTCGGCTACCTGAAGTGGCTCACCTTCTCGCTGTTCGCCTATGTCGGCGTAGTCTTTACCGTCCATATTGACTGGCTGGCCGTCCTCGGTGGCATCGTAGCGCCGCGCTTCGCGGTCAACGGTGATTCGCTCACCCTGGTGGTGGCGATCTTCGGCACCACCATCAGCCCCTATCTTTTCTTCTGGCAGAGTTCGGAGGAGGTCGAGGAGGAGGAGGCCGATCCCGCGGCCGGACCGCTGATCGACCATCCCGAGCAGGCGCCGCGCGAGCTCACCCGGATCGGCTGGGAGACCTGGCTCGGCATGGGTTTCTCCAATCTCGTCGCCTTCTTCATCATCCTGACCACGGCGGTGACGCTCAATGCGTCCGGCCAGACCGACATACAGACCTCGGAACAGGCGGCCGCGGCGCTGAAACCGATCGCGGGCGCGTGGTCGTTCATGTTGTTCAGCCTCGGCATCATTGGCACCGGGCTGCTGGCCATTCCCGTGCTGGCGGGCTCGGCTGGCTATGCCGTGGGCGAAATCCGCGGCTGGCGCACCGGGCTCGAGCGCACGCCGCGCGAGGCGGTGCCGTTCTATGCCGTGATCGCCGCCGGCATCGTGCTGGGCGTCGGGATCGACTTCACGCCGCTCGATCCGATCAAGGCGCTGTTCTGGAGCGCCGTGTTGAACGGCGTCATCACCGTGCCGATCATCGCGGCGATGCTGATCGTGGCGTCGCGGCCCCAGCAGATGGGCGCCTTCGTGGCGACCCCGGGACAGCGGATTCTCGGCTGGACGACGACGGCCGTGATGGCCGCCGCCGCCGTCGCCATGTTCGCGCTGATGTAGGGCGTCTAGTCCTCCACGGCCGGCAGCACCAGCCGTGTGAAGATGCCGAACGGGATCGCGCCCTGCAGGGGGCCGCCGTAGTGGCCGGCGTTGATCATCACGACGAGGTCGAGGGCGGGCACCGCGTAAAGCCGTTGGCCGCCGTAGCCGACGCCTGCCGACCAGGCGAGATCGCGGCCGCGCAGAAAGCTGCGGCCCAGCCACCATTGATAGCCATAGTAGTAGAGGCCTTCGCCGTTGATGCTGGGCTTCACCGAGTCCGCGGCCCATCCCTTGGGCAGGACCTGCTTGCCGTTCCACTGGCCGTCGGCCAGCAGGATCTGGCCGAGCTTGGCGCTGTCGCGCGGCCGAAGCCGCAGTCCCGAGAAGGCGGCCGGCTCGCCCGTGGCCGGCAGGCTGGCCCATTCGAAGTCCTTGACGTCCAGCGGGCCGAACAGCTTGTCCCGCGCATAGTCGTCGAGCCGGCGGCCGGTCGCCTTGGCAAGCATTGCCGCAAGCAGGGTCGTGTTGCCGCCGTTATAGTTGTAGACCGTGCCCGGTGTGGCGACGACCGGCTGCTCGAATACGTAGCGAACGGGGTCGACCGCCGCGACGAGGCGACTCTCGTTGTTGGCGGGATCGCTGTAGGGCATCGACTCGTCCCACTTCAGGCCGGACGACATGGTGAGCAGGTGGCGGAACGTGATGCGCGCATTTTCCGGCGTGCGCAGACCGGCATATTGCGGGAACTGGTCGATCACCGGCGAGTCGAGATCGGGGAACTTGCCTTCGCCGCGCGCGATGCCGACCAGCAGCGAAGTGGCGCTTTTGGAGATCGAGCGCAGGTCGTGCTTCACCGTCGGCGCGTATTCCACCTTGCCGAGCGGTCGGCCCAGGCGTTCGTCGGGGCCGGTGTAATAGCGCTCGTACACCAGCTTGCCTTGGCGCACGATCACGACGGCATGGACGTTGGCCTGCGGCCATTGCGCGATGAAGGCATCGAGGCCGCAGAGTTTGGCGGCATCCAGGCCGACGTCCGACGGCGGCGTGATGGTCCAGCCATCGTCGAGGCTGGCGGGCGCGCCGCAGCTCTTCGGTTCCTGCGCCAGCACCGGCGCGCCGAGCGCCAGCGCCGCCAGCAGCAGCATGAGAAGTCTTGCCATCGAGACCTAGCTTACGTCGTGCGCGTTGGCCGGCAAGGCCATGTTAGCGTCGAGGCATGAGACTATATTCTGGACCACTGCTGTCCGGCAATTATCGAAACAGATTCAATTGGTTAGAATTTTCGTCGTCGAGGGTTTGCAGCGCCCTGTCACTAAGCAGTTGGTGTAGCGGCGCTTTCTCGAAAAGCGCGAGGCTCAATATC
>CANJHI010000294.1 GCA_947474005.1 Alphaproteobacteria bacterium
CCTGGGCCTGCCGCGACAGAGGCGGCGCGATCGGTGCCGGTCGCAGGAACAGGGTGGCCGGCAGGATGACGATCAGCACGACCGCGGCGTAGGCCAGCATGACGAACTGCCAACCCACGCTGCTGATCCCGCGTTCGAACAGCGTCGGCCAGATGACACCCGCGACGTACTGGCCCGACGAGATCAGGGCGATCGCCGTGCCGCGCCGGCGGTCGAACCAGCGGCTGACATAGACCAGGAGCGGCGGATAGACGCCGCCGCTTCCCAGGAAGCCCACCATCAACCCCTGCCCGAGGTAGAGCGCCCAGATCGAGCCGGTCGAGGAAAGCGCCAAGCCGCCCGCGATCATGCAGGCGCCGATGGTGATCGTTGTCCGCAGGCCAATGCGGTCCGCCAGCCAGCCCATCAGGATTCCGCCAGCGCCGGTGCCGATCCAGACCAGGGCGCCGGCCAGCGCCAGCACCGCGCGTTCGGTGCCGAGCGCCTCCTGCATCGGCTTCATGCCGACGACGATGAGCAAGGGCGAACCGAAGGAGATCGACAGGATGGCGAGCGTTATCCAGGCGGCGCGCCACGACTCCCGGCCTTCAACGCTGCGATGCCCCGCAGCATCCGCCGCAGTCGCGCCTTCCGGCATTTCCCCCAACTCCGTCTCTTTGTTGTGACAGTTCTAGTCTGTTCGGCCCGCCGCAGCCATGGCATCACTGGAACAACGACTATGTCCTGGGAGGACCTCATGCGCTGGATGGCGAAATTCGGTTTCGTAATCTCGTTTGTCGTCTCGGCTCTCTCTGCCCTGTCGGCACCGGCGGACGCGCAGCAGTATCCCAGCAAGCCGGTGAAGATCGTCGTGCCCTTCGGGCCGGGCGGCCCGGCCGACATCTATGCCCGCGTGATCGGGCATGAATTGTCGGAGGTCCTGAAGCAGTCGTTCGTCATCGACAACAAGCCGGGCGCCGGCGGCACGATCGGCGCCGATGTCGTCGCCAAGGCGGCACCCGATGGCTACACGCTCCTGATGATGTCCAACACGCTCACCACCAACGAGACGCTGCTCACCAACAAGCCCTACGCGCTGATGCGCGACCTCACCGCGGTGGCGCCGGTCAATTCGTCGGACCTGGTGATGGCCTTGAGTCCTTCCGTGCCGGCCAAGACGGTGCAGGAGCTGATCGCCTACGCCAAGGCCAACCCGGGCAAGCTCTCCTATGCGTCGGCCGGGCCGGGCACGCCCTACAACCTGGCGGGCGAACTGTTCAAGACCATGACCGGCACCGACATCCTGCATGTGCCGTACAAGAACAGCGGCGACGCGCGCAATGCCGTGATCGCGGGCCACGTGCAGATCATGTTCGACGCGGTGACCGCGATGAAGGGCCAGATCGATGCCGGCCAGGTGCGGGCGCTGGCGACCACGGACCTCAAACGCTCGGCCGTCCTGCCCGACGTGCCGACCATGAACGAGGCCGGCGTGCCAGGCTACGAGGCCACCATCTGGCTCGGCATCATGGCGCCCGCCGGCACTCCAAAGGAAATCGTCGAACGGCTCAATACCGAGATCGGCAGGATCATCGACAAGCCCGCGATCCGCGAAGCCTGGGCCAAGCAGGGCGCCGTGCCCATGACCATGACGCCGGCCGCCTTCACGACGTTCCTCAAGGCCGACATCGATAAATGGGCCAAGGTGATCGAGAAAGCCGGCCTCAAGGTCCAGTGAACGAACAACCAATGAAGACTCTCAAAATCCTGAGCGGCGGCGCCGCCCAGGGCCTGGTCGACTCGTTGCGACCCGCCTTCGAGGCCGCGACCGGCTGCACCATCGCCGGCACCTTCGGCGCCGTGGGCGCGATGCGCGCCCGCCTTCTCGCCGGTGAGCCGGCCGATCTCGTGATCCTGACGCGCGCCCTGATCGACGGGCTGGCGAAGGATGGCCATGTCGCGGCTGATTCAACGGCAGACCTCGGCACGGTCGAAACCGCTGTTGCCGTCCGGCATGGCGAGGCCCTGCCATCGGTGGACGACGCCGACGCGCTGCGCGCCGCCCTGCTCGCGTCGGACGAGATTCATTTTCCCGATCCCGAGCAGGCGACCGCCGGCATCCATTTCGCCAAGGTGCTGCGCGACCTCGGGATCTGGAACGACGTCGCCTCTCGACTCAAGATGGCGCCGAACGGTGCCACGGCGATGCGCGCGCTGGCCGCCTCAACCAGCCGCCGTCCCATCGGCTGCACCCAGGCGACCGAAATCCTTTCCACGCCGGGCATCGTCCTGGTGGCCTCCCTGCCGCCCGGCTGCGCGCTGGCGACGGTTTATGCCTGCGCCATCACCGTCGAGGCCGGCGCGGCGGCAGAGGCGACGGAACTCGTCGCAATGCTGACGGGAGCCGCAGCGCGCGAGACGCGACGTCGGCTGGGGTTCATCTGAACCGCTGGCCCGTTGGCACCCAAATCCACCGCCCTGCAAAATTCAATTGAACTTTCCAGAATGTCCTCATAGTCTCCTATTACAACTTTTAGGGGAGATTCCATGCGGTTTATCTCGCTCGTTTTCGCCACGCTCGCGCTGGCAAGTCCGGCCCACGCCGAATGGAAAAAGGTTGCCAAGGCCGACTCCAAAATCCTGCTGGCGACGCCGTTTGCCGAGGCGACCCGAGAAGTGTTCGAGGCCGGCGACTGGAGCAGCACCGCACGGACAATCTCGTCCTATGCAGCCGTGGTACCCGCCAACGGACTCTACCCTCGCGTCCAAGCCTATCTCGAGCAAACGGCGCCGCTGGTCTACTGGAAATACGGCAGCGCCCTGGATGCCGACTGGCTTAAGAGTCGTTTCCCTTTTTTCAAAGACAAAAACGTGCAGATCACCTCGCCGGCGCCCAACTCCGATGCCTTCCTGCGCACGTCGCAGTTCACCGTCGGCACCGCACGATGCGTGGCATTCGAGATGAGGCATATTACCAACGACACTGGCAGCGCGGCCGCGGCCGGAGCGCGCGACTCGGTTTCGGGTTTCTACTGCCCGTCACCGGGCACGGCCCCTTCGGAGGATCTGCTGCAGAAGGTCACCGAGGGCGTCTTCGTCCGGCGCGACGGACAGATCGAGCGGGTGTTGCGCGGTGTGAACGCGCCAATACCGCCGCAGGTGACGCAGACCACGAGCAAGAGCGGCTAGTACGCAGGCACGCCACGGAACGTCACCGCCGGCATATTGGTGCCCGGAATGCCGGGCGTCACGCCAGCGTAGTGTGTCTGGCGGCGACGCTGACCGACGAGGCCGGACGCAGAACCGAAGGCAATTGGGGTTCGTTTGAGGCTGAGAAGGAACGGAGGAGCCAGAAATGAACCGACTTGTACACATTCGAGCGTGAGTGAAGCAGTATTGGATTCACTCTTCCCTGATGATGGGTGTGATTGCGGGCGTTTGGTTTTTTTGCGGCTTCCTTGGTAGCTGGAAGGCATTGATGTGGTTGCGGCCGGGTTGGGCTCTCCCGCCACTAGGCGTCATCTTGCTCGCCAAATATTCAGCAATAATCGGAGTGATAACCGCGTTGATGTTCAGAGCCGGCCCCGGGAATCTGTACAGCACGCTAAGTGGAGTTTCTGTCTGACGCCGTGCAAGAATTGCCCGCAGCTCACGAGAGACGATGAGAAAAAGACCTCGCCGGAACCACATACCGGCCTTCAAGGCGAAGG
>CANJHI010000295.1 GCA_947474005.1 Alphaproteobacteria bacterium
ACATCACCAGCACGGCGCCGCGCGGGCCGAGCGGGGCGGCCAGCAGGCCGGCCGCCAGGATGCCGAGCGGGCCGGTGCCGATGCCGACCGTGACCAGGCCCATCAGCCTGGAGCGCATGTCGGGCGGCGCCTCGGTCAGCATCAGGGTCGATTGCATGTTGCCGAAGCCCGCCGTGCCGAAGCCACCCACGATCAACACCAGCAGCGCCAGCCAGTAGGAGGGCGAGACGGCCATGACGATGAGGGCGACCATGAAGAGCGCCGCGCCGCCGGTGAAGGCGAGGCGCCGGTCCATGCGCAAAAAGCCGGCGGCGATCAGCGCGCCGCCGATCAGCGCGCCGGTGGGCTCGCCCGCCGCCAGCACGCCCACCAGCGCCGGCGAGACGTGGAATTCGCCGAGGCCGAGCGGCGCCACCAGCCCGGAGTAGGCGAAGGCGAAGGCGTTGGTGACGACGGTCACGCCAAACACCAGCAGGATGGTGGGCTTGGTCCGGGCGTAGCGCAGGCCTTCGAGGATCTCGGCCGGGATGCGGGCGACGACGAGCCTGCGGGTGACCTGGACATGCACGAGGCCGGCCAGGGCGAAGGCGCCGCCGAACTGCACCAGCGCCGTGAGGCTGTAGGCGCCCTTCATGCCGAGCCACTGGAAGGCGAGCCCGCCCAGCAGGGGGCCGACCATGCGGGTGAGCGCGTTGGTGGCGCTGTCGAGCGCGATCGCCGGCACGATGCGCTGCGGCCCCGCCGCCTCGCCCACCATGCGCCGCCGGGTCGACATCTCGGTCGTCCACATGGTGCCGCTCACGAGGTTGCCCACGGCGACGTGCCAGAGTTCGAGGTGGCCTGTCGTGGCGAGCGTCGCCAGCAGCGTCGAGGTGACGGCCGCGACCACCAGCGCGGTCATCAGGATCAGCTTGCGGTCGATTGCCTCGGAAATGGCGCCGGCGAAAGCGCCGAGGAAGAGCTGCGGCAGCTGGCGTACCGCCACCACGACGGCGACGGCCAGCGCCGAACCGGTGACCTCATAGGCGAACAGGCCCGACGCCAGCAGCTCCAGCCAGCGCATGGCGTTGGCGAAGGCGCCGACCAGCCACAGCCGCAAAAAGTCGGGCGAGCGCAGTAGTTCGCGGACCGGACCCGGCGGGCGTTCCTCCGTTGCATTCATTGTGCAGCACGCTAACGTCGCGCTTCAGAGTCGCAAAGACCAAAAGACATCGAGGAAACGCCATGCTGCCACGCCATATTCTCAGGAGACGTACGCTTCTGGCTGCCGCTTCCGGCTCGATTGGCGGTGCGGTCTTCGCGCCTTCAGTGGTGAGGGCGCAGGCCGCCTGGCCGACCAAGCCCGTAAAATTCATCTGCCCCTTCGCGCCGGGCGGCGGCACCGACACGGTGAGCCGGCTGATCAGCGACCAGCTCTCGCGGATCCTCGGCCAGACCTTCGTGGTCGACAACAAGGCCGGCGCCGGCGGCAACATCGGAACGGTCGAAATCGGCCGCGCGGCGCCCGACGGCTACACGGTCGGGCTGATCTCGGTGGCCAGCCACACCATCAATCCGCAGCTCTACACCAAGCTGCCCTACGACCCGGACAAGGACATCGTGGGCATTTCGCGCCTCGCGGTCCTGGCCAACCTGCTGGGCGTCACGGCTTCGCTGCCGGCCAACAACGTGGCCGAGCTGATCGCGCTCTGCAAAGCCTCGCCGGGCAAGTATTCCTTCGCCTCGTCGGGGCCGGGCTCGTCGCTGCATCTCAGTGGCGAACTGTTCAAGGTGATGGCCGGCGTCGACATCCTGCACATCCCCTACAAGGGCGCGGGGCCGGCCTACAACGACGTGATCTCAGGGACCGTCACCATGATGTTCGCCAACATGCCGTCGATGCTGCCGCAGGTGAAAAGCGGCAAGCTGAAGGGCCTCGGCGTGACCTCGGCCGAGCGGTTTCGCGGCGCGCCGGAGATCCCGGCCATCGCCGAGACCCTGCCGGGCTATGTCGCCACCTCGTGGTACGGGCTGGGGGCGCCGGCCGGCACGCCGGAGCCGATCCTGGCCAAGCTGGAAGCCGCCGTCACCGAGGCGCTGAAGGCGCCGGAGATCCAGAAGCGCTGGGCCGACGACCTCGGCCTCGACATGCCGCCGCCCGGCCGCCAGGGTTTTAACCAGTTCGTGGCCGAGGACCGCAAGCTGTGGGCCCCGGCGCTAAAAGCCTCCGGGGTAAAACTGGACTGATTTCTGGACACCGATTTCTGGACACATCCCCCCGGTTTCAGGTGTCCAGAATTCACCTGCCACGGAACGGTCCTAATTGGCTCCCACGTCGTGAGGGTATGAGCACGCGCACCCTCCTTAACCTTGGACGATCCGGCCTCGCGGCGTTGGCGCTGTCGGCCGTCGTTGCAGGTACCGCGGCGGCGGCGTCGGCGGGCGGCTGGCGTCTCGAGGAGGGCGTGAGTGCGCCGAGCTATGCTTTCGCCGAACCCGCTTCCAGCAACCTCAACATCGACGTCGTGGCGCTGGTCTGCGAGGAGGCCGGCACCGAACGCGGCCTGCAGCTCCAGCTCTATCTGTCGACGCCGGGGCCGCTGCTGCCCAATGGCGCATCACCGCAGCACCTGAAGGACACGGCGCATGCGGAGATCGCCATCGACGGTCAGGCGTTCCCCATCGACATTCTTTTCGCCGGAGATCGTGTGGTTCTGGCCGACTCGCAGCGCCAGCAGGCACCGGTCCTGTCGAAGCCGCTCATCGAGGCGATGCAGGCGGGCCGGACGATGTCGCTGCGTTTCGATCTCGTGAGCGAGCAGCCAGGTGTTGCCGCTGCATTCGACGGCGAGGCCGCCATCGACCTCCGCGCCGGCAGCCAGGCGATCGCGGCCATGCGGCGCTGCGCGGAGCCCGCCGGCGATCACATGGCGAACGCTTCCGTCGCGTCTCCTTGAGCCAGGCTCAGACGAACTGCCGCACGGCCGCGATCACCACCAGCGCGCCGATCGCCATGACCGCGCTGCCCAGCGAGATCACATAGAGCGCTCGCCCGGGCGTGAGTTTCCCCATCGAGGCCGCGATCCAGAAGAACGGATCGTTCACGTGGCACACCGCCATCGAACCCGCACCCACCGCCGCCGCCGCGAGCGCGCGGCCTGAAGCGCTGTCGAGGCCAAGCGCCGGCAGCATCGGCTCGACCATGCCCGCGGCGGTGAGCACGGCGGTCAGCGAATTGCCCTGCATGGTTTTTACGACCGCGGCCGCCAGGAACGGCGTCAGCACGCCGTAGCGTGGGTGCAGCGCGTACTCGGCCAAAAGCTCGGCCATGCCGGTCTCGTCGAACACGCGGGCGAGCCCGCCCGACGCGCCGACCGCCAGCAGCAGCGGCGCCCAGCTGCGGCCGACCAGCGCCGATGGTTCCCAACGCCGGGCGAGCACGACCGCCAGCGCGATCGCGATCGCGGTCAGGATCAGCGGCTTGGAGACGCCGGTATAGAACTCGCGCGCTCCCCCCTTGCCCAGCGGCTCGCTCGGCATCTGGGCGACCGACTGCACGATCAGCAGTGCGACTGGAATGCCGATGCAGAGCCAGGCCCAGCCGAACTGCACGATCAGCAGTGCGACTGGAATGCCGATGCAGAGCCAGGCCCAGCC
>CANJHI010000296.1 GCA_947474005.1 Alphaproteobacteria bacterium
CGCGCGAGCGCCAGCCGCGGAGCGGTTGTGATGAACGAAGACGAAATAGCCATCGGCCGCCAGCGCTTCCGCCAGCGCACGGCCGATCCGCAATCCCGCTCCCGTGACCAGCGCGCCTTTCATGCTTGCTGGGGGCGCGCCACCCCAGTGGCGCGATCTTCTTGCGTCGACAAAGACGCGCCACTGGAGTGGCGCGCCCCCAGCGATGAAACAGACGGGCATGATTCCACATTCATGAAATACGCTCTAGCATGGCCCCATGAATTCGTCCCCGTTCGAGTCAGTCGACTGCGTTGTGATCGGTGCAGGTGTCGTGGGCCTCGCCGTCGCCCGCGCTCTTGCCCTTGCAGGCCGTGAGGTCATCGTGGTGGAGGCCGCCGAAGGCATCGGCACCGAGACCAGTTCGCGCAATTCCGAGGTCATCCACGCCGGCATCTACTATCCCAAGGGCAGCCTGATGGCGCGGACCTGCGTCGAGGGTCGCCGCCTGCTTTATGCCTATTGCGCCGAGCACGGTGTGCCGCATCTGAACTGCGGCAAGCTGATCGTGGCCACCAACGAGGTCGAGAGCGAGAAGCTCACCGAGATCAAGGGTCGCGCCGAGGCCAACGGAGTCGAAGGCATGCGGCTTCTGAGTGCGGCCGAAGCCGGGGCGCTGGAACCCAACCTGCATTGCACGGCAGCACTCCTGTCACCCCGCACCGGCATCGTCGACAGCCACTCCTACATGCTGGCGCTGCAGGGCGATGCCGAAAGCCACGGCGCGATGTTCGCCTTTCACAGTCCCGTGAAACAGGGCCGCGTCGTCGACGGCGGCATCGAACTCGAGGTCGGCGGAACCGAACCGATGAACCTGCGTTGCCGTTTGGTCGTAAACTCTGCCGGCCTGCATGCGCCGGGGCTTGCACAAAAAATTTCCGGATTGCCATCCGGCGGCATCCCGCCCGCGTACTACGCAAAAGGAAACTATTTCACCTTGGCTGGACGCTCTCCCTTCTCGCGCCTGATCTACCCCGTGCCCGTCCCGGGGGGCCTGGGCGTGCACATCACCGTCGATCTCGGCGGCCAGGCCAAATTCGGCCCCGACGTCGAATGGATTCCCAGCATCGACTACACGGTCGACCCGCATCGCGCCGACAAGTTCTACGCCGCCGTGCGCCGCTACTGGCCCGGCCTAAAAGATGGCGCACTGCAGCCGGGCTACGCCGGCATCCGGCCCAAGATCGTGCCGCAGGGTGCGCCCGCCCAGGACTTCACGATCCACGGGCCGACTGAGCATGGCGTGGCGGGGCTGATCAACCTGTTCGGCATCGAATCGCCCGGTCTCACCGCGTCGCTGGCGCTGGCCGATCGGGTGCGCGATATCGCTTCCGCATGATCTTGGCGCGTCGCGGTATCCTCTCAGGATTGCTTGCGGCGCTGACCGGCTGCTCGCCGGCGGCCCTCCTCAACACGACCGTCTCGCGCAAGGGCTATATGCTCGAGGCCGACATCGCCTACGGCCCGCTGCCGCGTCAGAGGCTCGATTTTTACAGACCGGAAATGCCGCGCCCCGATGGCAAGACGGTGGTCTTCTTCTATGGCGGCAATTGGGATTCGGGAGCGAAGAGCGACTATCTTTTTGTCGCCCAGGCGCTCGCCTCGCGCGGCATCGCGGTCGTCGTCGCCGACTACCGCCTCTATCCCGAGGTGCGCTTCCCCGCCTTCATCGAGGACGGTGCGATGGCCGTGCACTGGGCCGCGGACAAGGTCGGCACCGACAGACTGTTCCTGATGGGTCACTCCGCGGGGGCCCACATCGCCCTCATGCTGGCTGTAAACACACCCTATCTCGCGGCCGCCGGCGTAGAGCGCATGAAACTGCGCGGTGTCATCGGCCTTTCCGGCCCGTATGACTTCCTGCCGCTCACCTCGCGGAGGCTGCAGGAGATCTTCGGCGGACCCTCGCAACCCGAGACGCAGCCCATCACCTTTGCCAAGGCGCCGCTACCGCCGGCCCTTTTCATCCACGGCACTGGCGACACCATCGTGAAGCCTTTCAACAGCGAGCGACTGGCGGCAGCCTGGCGGGCGGCCGGCGCACCGGTCGAACTCAAGCTCTATCCCGATGTCGACCATGTCGATGTCGTGGGGGCCTATGCGGACCTCCTGCGCGCCCGCGCCCCGACGCTGGCCGACGTCACGGCCTATATCGACAGCCACTGATCTGTCTCGGCAATCCGCGCTGCGGAAGGCTATTCCGGGGCTGGTCCCTGCCGTCGCGGTTCGCTAATGCTGGGGCAACAAATCCAGGCGGGGGACACGGGAAAATGATCAAGACGCGCTTCACCGAGATGTTCGGCATCAAGCACCCGATCGTGCAAGGCGGCATGCAGTGGGTCGGCCGCGCGGAGCTCGCGTCGGCGGTTTCGAACGCCGGCGCGCTCGGCATTCTGACCGGCCTCACCCAGCCCACGCCCGACGACCTGCGCAAGGAGATCAAGCGCTGCCGCGAGATGACCGACCAGCCGTTCGGTGTGAACCTCACCATCCTGCCGACGCTGGTGCCGCGGCCCTACGGCGAATACATCGACGCCATCATCGATTCGGGCATCAAGATCGTCGAGACGGCGGGCAACAATCCCAAACCCTTCCTGCCCAAGCTCAAGGCGGCCGGCATCAAGGTCATCCATAAGTGCACCTCGGTGCGCCATGGCATCTCGGCCGAGAAGGTCGGCGTCGATGCGATCTCGATGGACGGCTTCGAATGCGCCGGCCACCCGGGCGAGGACGACGTGCCTAACCTGGTGCTGCTGCCGGCGGCGGCCGACGCCATCAAGATTCCGATGCTGGCCTCGGGCGGCTTCGGCGATGCGCGCGGCCTGGTCGCCGCCCTGGCGCTGGGCTGCGACGGCATCAACATGGGCACGCGCTTCATGGCGACCAAGGAAGCACCGATCCACGACAACGTGAAGAAGGCGCTGGTCGAGAACAACGAGCGTTCTACCGCGCTGATCTTCAGGACCTTGCGCAATACCAGCCGAGTCTTCGACAACTCGGTCGCCAAGAGGGCAATCGAAATGGAGCACGAGGGCAAGACCATCGCGGAGATCGGGCCGATCGTGGCCGGCGCCAAGGGCCGCGTGGTCTACGAGACCGGCGACATGGAGCACGGCGTGTGGTCGGCCGGCACGGTGATGGGAATCATCAACGACGTTCCTTCGTGCAAGGAGCTGGTCGAACGGATCGTCTCCGAAGCCGAAGAGATGATCCGCGGCCGCCTCTCAAAGGCGATCGCGGCTTAACTCATGCGGACCGCGGGCCTCCAGGCCCGCTCAAGATCATGAGCGGGCGCGGGCGGAGTAACCTCCGCCCTGAGGAGGCCCGCGGTCCAATGAGGCTCTACGCCGCCGCACCCCGGCGCTTCCACCAGCGCCACAGCAGGCCGCCGATAGGTGGCAGCAGGCACATGCCGGCGACCAGCGGTCCAAGGTCTGAGAGTCTGACTCGAAAGTCGGGGCGGCTTGTCACGCTCTGACCAGTCGTCTGGTGAGACGGCGAATGTGGGCGACGAGGACCCAGGCGACGGCGCTGTCGATCGTAGCCTCGAAGTCCTTGGCGAGGCGACGACATCGGCCGA
>CANJHI010000297.1 GCA_947474005.1 Alphaproteobacteria bacterium
AGCCGGCCAGCGTCGCGCCATAGCTCGTCGTTTTTGTAGTCATCGGGCGTAGGCGATCGCTTCCCGCCGGCCCACCGCTTGACCGTCTCGCCGCACACGGCGGTGACATAGCCGTCGACATCCTTTTGGGTGAGTTCGGCGAACGGTTTTTGCGAGCCGAAGTGTCGGAGCACGTCGTCGCCCCATAGGCGAATGTTGGCGATGTGCTTGGGCTTGCGGCGCTTCTCGTTCACGCGCTTGAGCAGCGCGGCCTGTGCCTCTGCGAGAGAGTATTGGCCGCCTGGCGGGCCATCGTCCGCCGCCGGGCCATCGGCCTCGGCCTTGGCTCGGGCTGCCCTCTCGATGACCTTGGCCTCAGTCTTGGAGATGACGTGCTTTTCCGTTTCAGGATCCCGGCAATAGTCGCGATAGCGCTGGGCGCGGTGCACGAATTCGTACATCCACACGTTGCCGCGCTGCTTGTTGCGATAGACTGTCACGGCGCGGACCTTAGGCACCGGCGTTTGGCACAGGCAAGCTGGCGCATGTCGTTGACGCCTAAATTTTAGAGCCCATCGCGCGAAGCGCCACCATGGCCTCGCGATATGACGCCGTGGCCTCGCGCCGGGGACGTCGACCGGCTGGCGGCTTTTTTTGGCCATCGGTGTTGCGGATCTGATGCCGCGCCTTGTAGTTCAGAACCGATTGAAGATTGACCCGCACGCCACCGGGATTAACGTCGGTCTTGCCGACCCGGTGGCCGTCGAGTGCCTCGCTCCGCACAAGTGCCCGCACTGTCGACTCATCGGCGCCGAGCACCTCCGCCGCTTCGGCGACGGTGATGGAACGCTCTTCCTTGAGCCAATCGGTGAGGGCGAGGCGGAGCATGGTTATAGGGTGGGCTCCCCAGCCACCATTTTTATCAATCGGAATTCCTCGGAAAAAAACAACACGGATCGATCATGATTGTTACTCATCGCCGTGCGTCCGCGCGGGCGAGCCACTCGTTGTAGGCGCCCTCCAGTTCTCCGTCGTCGTAGAGGCCGGGGAGGGGGAGGCCCTCGGCCGTGGCGGTCCTGTGCGCGTCGGCGTCGATCGCGCTCAGTATGCTGAGCGCGGCGCCCGCGAACTCGGCGCCGTGGTCGTCAATCAACTTCACCACCACCGCGCCGTACGAGCCCCGGCGGCGGATATCGAGTGCGTCGAGATAGGCGAGCGCTGCCCGCTCGATCGCACCCATCTCGTCGACGTCGTCGTTCCACTGCTCCAGCAGGAAGCGGCGGCGCGGCGCGGTCAGTAGGACGACGCGGAATATGTTGCCTGCGGGGGTGTTGCGCGCGATCACGTCCAGGACCCTGGCGGCGGCCTCGGCCGTCAGCTCGATACTCGTGGTCCTGTGCATGAGGGCCTCCGGTGTCGTGCCCGGCCGGCGATCCATGGCGGGATCGTCGGCTGAACTCGCATCCGGGGTCGGCCCGGCCCGAGCCGGCAGGTGGGGGCGGCCGGCGCGAGCTTAAAATACGATATCTGTACTTTCCGTCAAGGTGTAACGACGAATATCGTTTGTGCGGTGTCGAGGCACGGCAAGCGCAAGGGATCAACCGTAATCGTACGATCAGAACAGGCCGATGCGGTAGATCAAACCCCCATCAACTCGGTCCAGTCGATCACACGATAGATCTGATAGCGATTCTTCAGCCGATCAATTTCGATGATCTTCGGCGGGTTGTATTGCTGGAGCTTTATTTTAGTCGGCGAGATGCCCACCAGCTTTTTAATCAACGACGAACGCACGTTGTGGACATCGCCCTGGAATTCGATCACGACATAATCGCCGGCACGGGGTGGGCGGCTCTTCTCGACGTAAGCGATATCTCCGGGATCTCTCCACGGTGACATACTGGTGCCCTGGATGTAGATGGCGAAGACATCTGTGCGGCCGGACAGGCGGGGTGGGCGGCGGACATAGTCGACGATCTGACCATTCATCTCAAAATCGCCGTTGCCGTCGCCACCCATACTCGTGCCAAAGACAGGGATGTCCCTCGCCATGTCGTGCTTGTTTGGCAGCTCCGGCGGATTCACCAAGTGGCCGGAGGGCTGAAGATGCGTAGCCTCGGACAGTTCCGGTCCGGGGTCGCTCTTGCCAGCGATCATAGCCAGCACCCGGCTTACCGAGATGCCAAATAGCTGCGCTGTCTTGTCGATCTCATCCTGCTGCAGGCGGCGCTTGCCTTTCAGCATTTCATAAACACGGGGCGGCGGAATGCCGAGCCAGCGTGCCAGGTCGGTCGGTGTCTTGCCGACTCGCTCAAGATGTTGTTTCAGCCAGTCCATGGCCAACATTACGACGGCAGGCTTGTCGTTAGTCCAACGGTATTCGTACTTTCACGCTTGACCGAAAAGACGATAATCGTAATAATAGCCTCATGCGAATTGAAGGCGCGAGAAAACTTATCGTCGACCGAGGAGGCTACCGGGTCGTGGCTGCCGCGCTCGGCTGGCCGATCTCGACTGTCCACACGTTCTGCCGGACGGACGGGGCGCCGGAATATCGCTGGAATGTCATCAAGGCACTTCGGAAGTGCATCAAGGTCACAGACAAGACCGACATCATGCCCCCGCCCAAGCGCCGGAGGGCCGCCCGATGACCGCGCGCCCCGACGTCTTTGCCGCGCCGCGGCCGGCACGGCGGAGGGCGCCATGACCGCCAGCCGCCACACGATCGCGGCCCTCGCCGAACGCCTGACCCGGCTATCGGAGGGATACAGGGACGACGTTGCCGTGGTCGTCGAGGAGGCCAGGCAGGCGCAGGTCGACCCGGCAGCCCTCCGCCGCCTCGTCGCCTGGATGAGGCTCGATGCCGTCCAGCGTGCCGAGCGCGAGGCTCTCGATGATCAGTACCGGTTCCTGGCGGGCGAGTTGTCCCAGCCGGCCGAACTGCCGATCGAGGGGGAACTGGCGAATGCCGTGCGGCTCTACGGGATGCACAAGAGCGTTCGCGAGGTCGCGGCAGAACTGAAGGTAAGCGTCGGCAAGGCCCACAAGCTCAGGACGCAGGCGGCCGCGTTCACTGTTCATCGGGACGTGAACACCGTGAACACCGTGAACACCGTGAACGCTCCTGATGCCGTGTTCACCGTTCATCCGGGCGTGAACACCGTGAACACACCTGCTGCCACCCCCATACCCGGCGAGAACGGCGCAGCTTCGAGGCCGGCCGCTGCCGTCGTCGCGCTGGCGGCGGAGATGCCGGAACTCCCCGCATTCATGAGAAGGCTGCCGAACAATGACCGCCGCCAGTTCTAGGGCCCTCTACCGCCCGGACGATCAGCTCCAGTCCTGGGTCGCCGTCGAGATCATCGAGCGCCGGGCCAATGGCGACGTGGTCTGCCGCGAGCTGAACAAGGTCCTGCCGGGCGTCTGGATCGCCAGGAGCTGGCAGGTAGCGACGGGAGATGACGCATGACGGACGACGACCAATACTTCGCGCTTGAAGCATTAAGCGCCAGTGGCGCCAAGCTGCTGCGGAAGTCACCGCTGCATTATAGAGCCGATCAATTCAAAGCTCGG
>CANJHI010000298.1 GCA_947474005.1 Alphaproteobacteria bacterium
CGGCGCTCGGCCAGCGCGGCGTGACCATGCTGCGCAACCTGTCGGGCTATCTCGGCTTGCTCAACCAGGCCTCGGGCGGCAAGGCCGCGGCGTCACACAGTCCCTATGCCATCTGGCTGATCCGCGGCACCTCGACCAAGGGCGAGCGCTTCCTGATGTCGGACGGCGTCGCCTGCGGCTACGGCGCCAGGCCCTTCGCCGATGGCCACGACGCGGTCTATCTCGTGGCGCAGGAGAACTACCCGGCTGAGTTCGTCGACATCTCCTACCCCATGCGCGTGCGGACCTATGCCATCAATCCCGATACTGGCGGCCCGGGACGCTGGCGCGGCGGGTGCGGCGTCATCCGCGAGATGGAAGTACTGGCGAAGGAAGCGGTGCTGTCGGTGCGGCTGGACGCCATCGATCATCCACCCTGGGGCACCGCCGGCGGTCGTGCCGCGGGCACCGGCCGGTGCATCGTCAATCCCGGCCGGCCGGACGAGCGTGTCCTGAAGCCGCTGAGCGACGGCAATGTGCTCAAGCAGGGCGACATCATCCGCCTCGAGACCGGCGGCGGCGGCGGCTGGGGGCATCCGTTCGATCGTGAGCCCCAGCTCGTGCTGGCCGACATGCGCGGCGGCATGGTGAGCCGCGCCAGCGCTGAACGCGACTATGGCGTGATCCTGGGCACCGATGGCCGCACCGTGGATGTCGCCGCCACCGAGAAGCGCCGCGCCGACCGTCCCGCGACTGCGCTGTTCCACCGGCACGACTATGCTGAAAGCCTGGCATGAGCCCTGTTTCAGAAGGCGCCCTCATCGGCGTCGACACCGGCGGCACCTTCACCGACGTCACGCTCTACGATCCCGCAACCGACCGGCTGATCGTGGCCAAGACGCCCTCCACGCCGCATGACCCCTCCGAAGGGTTCGGCAACGGGCTGGGGCTGGTGCTAGCCCAGGCTGAGTTGGAGGGCAGCGCCGTGGGGCGCGTGTTGCACGGCACCACCGTGGCGACCAACCTGATCTTGGAGCGCAAGGGACCGCCCGCGGCCCTGATCGTGAGCAGCGGCTTTCGCTATGTGCTGGAAATCGGACGGCACGACATCCCCCGCCGCTCCAACCTGTTCACCTGGCAGAAGCCCCCTCGCCCGGTCCCGCCCGAGCACATCTGGGAGGTTGCCGGACGCATGGCGCCCGACGGCCGGGAGGCCGAAGGTCTCGACGAGGCCGCGATCCGGCGGAGCGCGCGCGAGATCGCGGCCGAAGGCATCGGCACGATCGCCAGCGTGCGGCTGCACAGCTACGCCAACCCCGTCCATGAAAAGCGGGTCGCCGAGATCCTGCGCGAAGAGCATCCGTCGGCTCTGATCTCGATGTCGTCCGAAGTACTTCCGGTCCTGCGCGAGTACGAACGCAGCGTCGTCACCCTGCTCAACGCCTACGTCATGCCCACCGTCTCGACCTATGTCGAGAAACTGCAGCGGCGGGCCGAGCAACAGGGAATCGAAGCGCCATTGCTGCTGATGAAGAGTTCCGGCGGCGTGGCGAGCACGCGGGCGATCCGGCGCACCCCGGTCGAGACCGCCCTGTCCGGGCCGGCCGCTGGCATCGTCGGCGCCGCCTTCGTGGCGCAAGCAGCGGGGCTCGGCGACCTCATCACCATCGACATCGGCGGCACATCGGCCGATATCGCCCTGGTGCGCGGCGGCCAGCCCGGCATCACCACCAGCGGGCGCATCGCCGATTGGCGAGTGACGCTGCCGATGGTCGACCTCACCACCATCGGCGCCGGCGGCGGTTCATTGGCGCGGATTTCGGAAACCGGCGGCCTCGTCGTCGGTCCGGAAAGCGCCGGTGCGGCGCCTGGCCCGGTCTGCTACCACCGTGGCGGCACGCAGCCCACCGTGACCGACGCCCATCTCGTGCTGGGCCACCTGCCCGAAGGCCTGCTCGACGGCAGCTTCGCCCTCGACCGTCCCGCCGCCCGCGCCGCGATCGCCGACAAGATCGCGGGCCCGCTCGGCCTCTCGGTCGAGGAAGCCGCGCGCGGCATCCTCGCCATCATCGATAACACGATGCTGGGCGCCATCCGGGTGGTCTCGGTCGAGCGCGGCCACGACCCGCGCGACTTCACCCTGGTGCCGTTCGGCGGCGCCGGCCCGTTGCACGGCGGTGCCCTGTCGCGGCTGATCGGCTGCCCGGTCCAGCTCATCCCGCCGGCGCCGGGTGTGCTCTCGGCCCTCGGGCTGCTGGCCTCGAGCCTGCGGGCGGAATTCTCGCGCAGCTGCGTGCAGCGCGGTGGCCGCTTCGATCTCGACCAGATCGCCGCGACCTTCACCGCCCTCAGCCGCGATGCGTCCGACTGGCTGACGGAGGAAGGCGTGGCGGACGCGTCCCGCCGCATCACTTGGCATGCAAGCCTGCGCTACGAGGACCAGGGTAGCGAACTCACACTGCGGTGGGCCGGCACCGCGACCGACCAGGCGGCCCTCGATGCCGTGCTCGCCGCCTTTCATGCCGAGCATGAGAGGCTGTTCAGCTTCCGCCTGGAAGAGGTCCCCGTCGAGATGGTGACGCTGCGCGTCGATGCGCTCGGCTTGCTACCGGCGCTCAGGCTGCGTGAAATCCCGTCCAGCGGCCCCGCCGACCGTGCGCTTTCGGGAAGGCAGCTGATCTCGCTGACCGAGGGTGCGCTGGAAGCGCCGATCTACGACCGGGCGCGGCTTGGCGCCGGCGCCGTGCTGCAGGGTCCCGCGATCGTCACCCAGCTCGATGCCACGACGCTGCTTCTGCCCGGCCAAACGGCCGAGGTGCATCCCTTCGGCTCACTAATTGTTCGAGAGCAGTAAGAGACAACCTTTTAGGGTAGGTACCAAGTCTAGGCTGTGCCTGCTGAAAACGCGAAAACACCGAGCAAGTGTGCCGTTTCTAGTGCCACGGCCATACCGTCATCGTCGAAAAAACATAGAATTTTCGGCGCCGCAGTCATACCGTCATCGGCATGCTCACTCTTCCGTCCGCCCTCGGTTCCCTGCTTTCGTTCCGGGTTCGTAGTCGCCTCACCCTGGAACTCGAACTCGTCGCCCTGCACTATCGCCACGAGCGTCGCGCAGCCTAACTTCTTGCAGCGATTGAACCTGTACCGTCTTCGCGGTGAGGTCGTCGTCACGGTCCGCTATTGCGTCGCTCGGAGGTGGGCCCAGCCCCCATGCCGGGAAGCCGCGCCGCCAGAGAACGGTGAACTCTTCATTTATCGAATATCATCAAGCGTGACCTTCATCGGCACACCAATTTCATGGCCGGATGGCTTTTTGAGCATGGACAGCCCTACATCAGCTCGATCTTCGACTTCACGATCAGGTCGCGCCACATCGGCACTTCCCGGGCGACGCGGGCGGAGAGGCCGGCGGGGCCGTTGGCGCGGACGTCGAAGCCGACGCCGAGCAGCTTGGCCGCCACGTCGGGATCCTTCAGCACCGCGAGCGTGTCGCGCGCCACGCGGTC
>CANJHI010000299.1 GCA_947474005.1 Alphaproteobacteria bacterium
AGCACTATAAACCTATCCTGGCCCCTGAAACCCGCTCCGGTGCTTGCCGCGCCTCGAAACCGATGAAAAAACGTGCAGGTCTCGCTTGGAGAACTCAGTCCGACAGGCTGCTAGCTGCCGCCGACGACATCCTGGCCGCGCAGGCGGACGGGCTTGCCGTTGCGGTCGTAGACGAAGGTGGCGGATTCGAGAAAGCGGAACGGAATTTTCAGGCCGATATCGGCGGCGCGCTTGAAATTTACCGCGATGTCGGGTGGCGATACAATGCCGACTTTCATGTCGCCCGGCTTGGATTTTCCCGACATGATGTCGGCACCGTATTGGGCCGCGAGTTGGGCGTTTGATTCGAAGCTGACGCCGATCGACAACAAGGCACTATCCGATCCTTCCCGCACCACCTCCGGCACCACCGACAGCACCGGCACGCGATCCGCATGGCGGTTGATGGCGGCGATCTCCGCAAAGACCGAGGTGGAGCCGGTGATCCAGATCAGGCTGTTGTGCAATGTCGGATCGGAGAGGCGCATCTTGTCGATGGCGGGCGGCAGCAATTGCGTCAGCTCGGCAGCGGCATTGACCGGATCGCGCACGGCGATCTCGAACGCCTCGATGCCCTGGGCGCGGGCGCCGGCGATAATGGGGCGTGATTGGGTATCGACGGCGGAGACGTTCTTTGCATCTACCAGCACGGCGAGGTTCTTAAGGCTCGGGCGCAGCTCCTTCAGGTAGGAGAGCTGTACTTCAACCAGCAGGTTGAGCGAGGTGAAGGCGAAGTTGCTGCCGCTGCCGCGTTCGTAGTCGTTCATCTGGCCCAACTGCACGGGATCCTTGGCGCAGACCGAGACCACGGGCACGGCTATGGCGGGATGGCGGGCGTGCAGGAAGGCAATGCTTTCGGATCCCATGGCATAGACCAGATCGTAGCGCTCACGCTCGATCTCGGCCGCCACCGCATCGCCGCGCGCAACGTCGTTTGCGTAGTGCAGGGCGGTGAAGGTGACGTTGAGCGGCTTGGCGGCGAAGTCGGTCAGGATCTGGGTCATCGCCACGTCATAGGCGGAAGATTTGCGCGGATAGACCACCAGCACGCGTCTGGCCGGTCCGGCGACCAGGTTCTTGCGCTGCATGACGACGCGCTGGTTATCGCTGTCGGGCACCAAAAAGGTCCAGGGATCGAACGCGGCGTCGAAAATCTTGAACCAGCCGCCGACCCGGTTCAAGACCTGCACCGAATCGTCGGCGCGCGCGATCGTCGAGATCAACGCAAACAGCAGAGCAAGGGCGAGCAGGCGCATTTTTGTCATCCTATTGTTGTACGGCGCGATAATTTAGCGAACAACAGGCTCAGCGCCAGCACCCCGCCGCCGATCCACGCCAGCGCTTGCGGTCCGGTGCCGGCCAGCAGCAAAAGCTGGGCTGCGATCATTGGGCCCAGCACATGGCCGATGCGTTCCAGCACGCGATAGATCGCCGAGGCGCCGGCCGGTCCCATTTCCAGCGCCGCACTCGTGTGGGTGACATTGGTGATGATGGGTGCGTTGATGCAGCCCTGCGACAGACCGAGCAGGAAGGTGCCGCCGGCCAGGATCAGGGTCGAGGCGACGGGCGAGCGTAGCAGCGACGGCAAGGCCTCGGTTCCGACCAGTCCCATGACGATGAGAGCCACAGCCGACGCAAAGCCCCCGGCCACCAGCACCATTTGCGTTGCGCGCGTCCGATCGACGAAACGCGACACCGGGCCGCTCGCCAACAGCACGCCGCAGCCATAGAGCATCAATATCTGGCCGATGTCTTCGTCGGGATAGGACAGCGAGGCCAAGATCAGCGGCAGGGCGAAGCCGATCACGCCGGTCAGCACCGCTTTTGCCGGTGCGCCAATCAGCAGGATAGCGCGCAGGAAACCGAAGCTGGCCAAAGCGCGCGGGATGCGGCTGCCCATGTCGAGCACGTTACGGCCAAAGGGTTGGCGCGTCGTCGGCGCGGCAGGTCTGGTGGTGCCGAGGAAGGCGATGGCGTAGAGCGCCAGCAGAGCCGAGATGGTGGCAGCCACCGCGAAGACGCCGGTGGCGGCGATGTAGTTGATCAGCAGCGAGCCCAGGGCGGCGCCCGCGATCATGCCGCCATTGAAGCCGAACACGATAATTGCGGCGGACTGGGTGGGCTTGTCGGGCGGCGCGTGGGCCAGAATGTAATGCTGCACGCCGATGAACAGCATGGCCTGACCAAGGCCAGCAATGGCGCGCGAGGCGAGGAAGGGAAAGTAGGTCGGCGATAGCGCGGGTAGCAGCCACGCCAGCGCCACAAGCGTTGCGCCTAGCACGATCAAAGGTCGGCCGCCGCGGCGTTCGGCGACGTACCCGGCGGGCAGAAGCGCCAGCAGGAAGCTGAAGAAATAGAGCGTGAAGGCGGTGGAGGCCGCGCTCGCGCCGAGGCCGGATGCGATGGCGGCTTCGCGCAGCGTTTGCGGCAGGAAGCCGGCGGCCAGGCTTTCGGCAAAAACGCCGATGAAGAAGGCGGGCTTGACGATGGCCAGCGAAGCTGCGCCGTCCATCTCGATGGCGCCGGAGCGGTCGCGGCACAGCGAGCGGGCCAGCTGCAGGAACAATCCTGCCATCAGGCCCGAGGCCAGGAAGAGGGCAGCGAAATTCTTAACCGAGCGCAGCACCGCATGCCAGACGATGTCAGTCGGCAGCACCACCGTGATGCCGATCTCGCCGCCCGAGAAATTGCGACCGATGGCGACGCGATATTCGAACATGCCTGACGGGCGCGTCCAGTCGCGGCCGGTCTCCGCTTGATCGGAGTGGATGGCGATCTTGCCATCGCGCAGCAGCGCCACCGCGCGCAGATCGGGATTGAGCTGCAGGTACTCGGTGAAGGCGCGGTCCACCCCCTCCAGCTCCTCGATCGGCAATCCATAGGCGATGACCGGCTTCAGCCGTTGCGCCAGCGAATTGGCCAGCGCCTTGACCCGCGCCTGCGCGCCGTCGTTATAGAGCGAGACCAGCGTTGCCACCACGGCGGCGGCGATGATGGCGAAGCAGGCGACATAGGCAAGCCCGATCCACGGCACGCGCGATCGCGCCAACTGCGCCGGCGCCTTTACGGCGAAGATCGCGAAGCCGATGGCGAGCACGACGGCCAACAAGACCAATAAAGGTAAACGGCGGTCGAGTTCGACGTTCACCGCTTCGCGCCTCATGGAGATGGTGATCTCGCCCACCGTCTCGAACCGGTTGCGTAGGGGGATGCTTATCTGCAGCCATTCGCGATTATCGCGCAAGCCATCGCTCACTCCCGGCGGGCGCGGCACGCTGGCATCGCCGACAACGAAAGCCGCACCGGAGGCATCCCAGGCCGCAATCTGCGCCAGCGATTGGTCCGAGGAGATAATCGGATCGGCGATCTGGCGGAAGCCGGGAAACTGGCGCAGCGGCA
>CANJHI010000300.1 GCA_947474005.1 Alphaproteobacteria bacterium
CCGGCAGCGGCCCCTTGTTCACCGCGGCGATCGCCTCGTCGAGATGTTGGAGCGTCGAGTAGCCGATCAGCATCGTCGAAACGGCGGGATGGGAGATCACGAAGCGCTCGCCGAGTTCGGTGAGGCTCGCGGCACCTGCTTCGCGTACCAGCGGCTCTAGTTCCTTGGCGCGCGCCACGTCGCTGGCGAAATCCAGCGCAGAGCCGATCGGCGGGACGTCCTGCATGGCGAGCGGATGGCGGTCGGTGGTGCCGGAGAGCGCCCCGCCCGCCAGCGCGCGGATGATGATGGTGCCCATGTCGGCCGCCTTCGCCTTGTCGAGCAGGCGGCCGTAGTCGAGGCCGGGCATGCCCTTGGGCGCCGGCCCGCCGGCGCTGGGATTGAGGGCGTTGTAGACGACCTGGACGGTGTCGAAGAGCTTCGACTCGACCGCCTGGTGCAGCGCCGGCGGTTCGCCGACGCCGCTGAAACCGATGAAGCGCGTCTTGCCGGACTTCTTGAGCTTCTCGAGCGCCGGCGCCACCTCGTTCAGCGCAATCTCGATGGCGAGCCGGTCGCCGGCATCCATGGCGACCAGCGGATTGTGGAGCTGCAGGAGATCGACATGGTCGCGGCCCAGGCGCTTCAGGCTCTCTTCCAGCGATTGCGTGACGAAGGCCGCGACATCCGCGCGGTGCGGGGCGGCCAGCCGGAACTTGGTGCCGACGACCACTTTGGCCTTCAGGCTGTTGAGCGCGCGGCCGAGATTGCGCTCCGACTCGCCGTTGCCGTAGGTCGAGGCGGTGTCGAAGTAGTTGATGCCGGCATCGATGGCCCGCCCCGCGGCGCGCGACTGGTCGGCCGCCGTGCCCTTGGTGAAAAGCCCGCCGACGGCGCCGGCGCCGTAGCCCAGCACCGAAACTTCGAGGCCGGTGCGGCCCAGCTTACGCTTCTGCATGTGTACTCTCCCGTTTTCATGCTCATTGGAGCGCGCAACTCCAGTTGCGCTCATGATTGCGCAACTGGAGTTGCGCGCTCCGATGAATTCAATCCTCGATCCGAACCTTGTCGGCCTCGTTATCGACGACGACGTGGTTGTCGTAATAGGTGACGGTCGGCCTGGCGCCGAACGCGGCTTCCATACGCTTTTCCCACTCGGGCGTGTACCAGGCCCGCGCCTCTGCCTCCGACTTCCAGAGATAGACCCCGCCGCCACCGGCCTGGCCATTGAGGTAGTACTTGCGCACCAGGCCCTTGGCGCGGAGCGCGGTGTAGGTCGGCGCCGATTTCGCCGCAGCCGCAACGGCAGCGTCGCGCGGGCGCTTGGTCATGGGGATTTGAACGATGGCGATGAACATGCTTGTTAGCCTACGGTCTTGGCCCTTTCGGAGCAATTCATGACTGCCACCCTATCCGGCACCGAGATGTGCGTGTTCGACGCCTACGGCACGCTGTTCGACTTCAATTCAGCGGTCGCGCGCCACCGCGCCGCGATCGGGCCCAAGGCCGATGCTCTGGCCGACCTGTGGCGTCTGAAACAGATCCAGTACACGTGGCTGCGCAACAGCATGGGCGCCTACGCCCCGTTCTGGCAGGTGACGGGCGAGGCGCTCGACCATTGCCTCGCCGCCCATGGCATCGCCGATCCTGCGGTGCGAGACAAACTGATGAACGCCTATCTCGCCCTCGATCCCTTCCCCGAGGTGCCGGCGATGCTCGACCGGCTGAAGGCGCGCGGCGTGCGGCTGGCGATCCTGTCCAACGGCAACCCCGAAATGCTCGATCCCATGGTGGCGGCGTCGGGGCTGGCCGACCGCTTCGAAGCGGTGCTAAGCGTCGATGCGGTCGGCGTCTACAAGGTGGCGCCCGAGGTCTATGGCCTGGTCGAGGCGCGTTGCGGCGTCGCGCCCAGCAAGGTGTGTTTCCTCTCCTCCAATTGCTGGGATGCGCATGGCGCGGCGCATTTCGGCTTTCGCACCGTATGGGTGAACCGCGCCGGCGCACCCGATGACAACCTGCCCGGCAAGCCCGTCGCCCAGCTCCGCGATCTCTCCCAGCTTCCTGCGCTGCTCGGTGCTTCGTAGTGTCCTCGCTTCCCACCTTCGCCGACGTTCAAGCCGCCGCCCGCCGCCTCGACGGGATCGTGCTGCGCACGCCGCTACTGGAGAACGCGCGGGTCAATGAGATGCTGGGCGGTCGCCTGTTCATCAAGGCCGAGTGCCTGCAGCGCACCGGCTCGTTCAAGCTGCGCGGTGCCTATAATTTTCTCGCCTCCATGAGCGAGGCCGAGCGCAAGAAGGGCGTGGTCGGCTGGTCGTCGGGCAACCATGCGCAGGGCCTGGCCGAGGCGGCCCGCCTGCTGGGAATAAAAGCCACCATCGTCATGCCGGCCGACGCGCCGGCACTGAAGGTCGCCAACACGCGTGCGTCGGGCGCCGAGATCGTGCTCTACGATCGCGTGAAGGACAGCCGCGAGGAGATCGGCCAGGACATCGCGCAGAAGACCGGCGCTACCATCGTGCCGCCCTACGATCATCCCTGGATCCTGACGGGCCAGGGCACGGCCGGCCTCGAGATCGTCGAGCAGGCCAAGGCGCTGGGCGTCACGCTTGATGCCGTGGCGGCGCCTTGCTCAGGCGGCGGCCTGTCGACCGGCATCGGGCTCGCCGTAAAAGGCCTCAGCCCGACGACCACCGTGCATGCCGGCGAACCGGCAGGCTTCGACGATCTCGCGCGCTCACTCGCGGCCGGCACCAAGCAGACCAACGCCAAGCTCTCCGGCTCGATCTGCGACGCCCTGCTGGCGCCGACGCCGGGCGACGTCACCTTCGCGCTCGCCCTGAAGGTGCTGGGACCGGGCCTCGTCGTGAGCGACGACGAGGTGCTGGATGCGATGGAAGTGGCATTCCGCGAGTTCAAGCTCGTCGTCGAGCCGGGCGGCGCGGTGGCCCTGGCCGCGGCGCTCACCGGCAAGCTGCCGGTCAAAGGCCGCACCGTGGCCGTGGTCTGCTCCGGCGGCAACGTCGATCACGCGACCTTCATGCGTGCACTCGGCCGGCGCACCGCATGAAATTCACGCGACGCGACCGCCGCGACGCGCGGTTCTTCCTCTGGTTCAGCCTGAGCGCTTGCGTGATCAGTGCCTACTTCGGCTACGCGGTGGCGCCTCCCACCGATCCGCCGCAGCCGCCGCTGCGCAGCGCATTCCATGGCGCCCTCACATCCCTGATGATCGCCACGCCGATCATCCTCTTCGAGCTCGGGAGTGCCCGCCCAGGCTTCCTGCGACGGCTGCGGCGATTGCCGCTGGTGGCTTATTTCTCTCTCAAGGTCACTGCTGTCCGGTTAAATTGAGGGCCGAATCGCAAAAACCCCCTCCAGGCGCGGGTTTCCGGGTGCTGAAGGGTGGTGTCGATTTGAATGGCGATTGCCAATTCTGGCAGTCTTCTGGGCTTTCGC
>CANJHI010000301.1 GCA_947474005.1 Alphaproteobacteria bacterium
CCCGGATATTGCGGTGCATGGCGTCGTGCGCTGGCGTTGCGTCGATCTCCAGGCCGAGATCAAGGCGCGCTTCGATGTCGATCTCTCGGAGCGCCAGGTCGGCCGGATTCTCGGACAACTCAAGTTCACGCGTCTGTCGGTGCGGCCAGCCGCCACAGGAAGCGGCGGCCCTCGCGCTGGTTCATCAGCCAGACGAGATCGTCGTCCTCGCGCTGGCTCTGCAGCCGGCGGCGCTTCTGGCGTTCGGACACGTGGGTGCGATCGCCGGCGTCATAGCCGGCGGCTGGATCGGTCATGGCTGGGCTCCGAAAATGAAAAACCCGGCCGGTCCGGCCCTCTTTCGAGGGCGGGACCGCCGGGCGTTGGCGGTTGGCTGCAGTAGGTCTAGTGTAGGTTTTTTCCTAGCCTATTCCTGCTGAACCTGCAACTTTGATTCTGTGGATAAGTGAGAACGAAAGGAGATTATGGAGTCCGGCCGTTCCCTGCAACTTTCCAACCATATTTGCTGCCGCTGCCTGCCAGCGGTCGCTCTTGCCGGAGCCTACGGATAGGTGATCGTGACTGGCCACACCGAATTGCCACCCGCGTAGTTGTAGGCGGCCGCATTGAACGACGGCGGTCCCATGGTGCCGGTCGCGTTGCGGGAAAAGCCGTAGCCTTCCTCCGGCTGGCCGAAGAAGCCGGTGCGCATCTTGGTCTCGCCCTTCTCGGCGTGGAAGAGCGCGACAGCGTAAAGGCCCGGCGCCACGTTGTTGAACACGCAGTTCGCCTGCTGGTTGGTGATGCTGGCCTGGACCCCCATGAACTCCTGACCGGACTTGGGAAATGCCGCCGCGGAGTTGTACAGGCCGCAGCGCACGTCGCCGTTGTTGTTGCGCAGGCCGGTCACGTCGACGCTGATGGTATTGCCGGACTGGCTGAACGCCGCAGTTGCCGCGCCGATCGCCGCCCCGACCGCCAGCGCGGCGACGAGGCCCCGTTTCATGAATCGCATGTCATCCCCCTCGGTAAGAGCCCCTCGGCTCAGTTCTCCAGCTCACTCGGCGGCTTCGGCGGCCGATTTGTTGTCGGCGCCGACACCGAACTTGTAGGCGAGGCCGAGGCGGATCGTGTGCGTCGACGGCTGGGCCGTCACGCCCGGCGTGATCTGCTTCTGCTCGTACTGGCTGTAGCGATACTCCAGCCGCGTCGTCCAACCGCCCGTGATCACCGTCTCGATGCCCGGCCCCACGGTCCAGCCGTTCAAGTTCGTGGAACCCTGGCCGAACAGCGCCGTGCCACCGCCATAGGCTGTGCCGGTCGCCTGCACGTTCATGCCGGTGTAGCCGGCCGCAGCGTAGAGCAGCGTCGAGCGGATCGGCAGGTAGCCGAGGCGGCCCATCACGCTCCAGATCTGGTTGGGCGAGACCGCCGCGTAGGCGCCGGCACCGGGCACGGCGATCGAGGTCGAGGTCTGCAGGCCGCTCCAGGTGAAGTCGCCCATCACGCCGACCAGCGCCTTGGGCGCGAACTGATAATCCGCGCCAATGAAGACACCGCCCAGCAGGCCCTGGCCGGCGCCGGTGAAGGTGGCCGACGCGCCGCCGGCCGATGCCGTCACCGGCCCGGTCGCCATGCCGGCGCCCGCCGCCACGCCACCGTAGAAGCCGGTCCAGTTGAAGGCAGGCTCGTTGAAGGCCGGACCGTCGTCGGAAGGTGCGCCACCAAAGCCGCCGAACTTGTAGCTGAGGCCGGCGCGCAGCGCGTGCGTCGACGGGGTGATGCTGATGCCGCTGATGTTCTGGGTGCCGAACTGGCTGTAGCGATATTCGAGCTTGGTCGCCCAGTTGCGCGTCAGCATGGCCTCGACGCCGGGGCCGACGGTCCAGCCGTTGAACGTGTTGGATTGCGAGAAGCTCGATGTCGAGCCGCCGGCGTTGGCGGTGCCGGAGGTCAGAAAATTCTGACCGGCGTAGCCGCCGGTTAGGTAGATCAGGGTCGACGAATTGGCGAGGACGCCGGCGCGCGCCAACACCGCCCAACCGAAATTGGGCTGCGAGGTGACGCTGGCGTTGGCGCCGGGAACGCTCGCCGAATTGGTGCCCGAGATGCTGGCGAGCGTCGCCTCGGCCAGCACACCGACGATGGCCTTGGGCAGAATCTGGTAGTCGATGCCGCCGTAGATCGAGCCCAGCACGCCGCTGCCGCCGCCGCCATTGAAGCTCGAGCTGATGCCGCCACCGCCGGTCGACAGATTGTTGACCATGCCGCCCGCGCCGAAGGCGCCACCGACGTAGAAGCCGGTCCAGACAGGGCCGAAATCCTTGGCGGGAATCGAGACGGGAGGGCTCTGGGCGTATGCCGGAAAGGCCGCAGTCGCCGCATCAAGGATCGCCGCGATAATCCCCGCGACAAGCGGCGCGAAACGCAACTTGAAGGACATACGTCCGGCTCTCCCCGAAGTATTTGCACTCTACGGCAAGAGCAGGATTCTGTAAATGAACACGGCTACACACGCAGTGAGACGAACGAGCCCGCGCCTCGGGGATGATGCGAGGAGCGGGCTCGGCAGCCATCTCGGCAGAGAAAGGGTGTGGGACACCTTGGCTGCAGTGCTGCAACGGTTTTCACCGGAAAGGGTTGCGCGCGCGCGTGGCGGCGATCAACAGGCAAAGAAAAAGGCGACCCGCGAGGGTCGCCTTTTCTATGTCTCGGTGGACCGTCTTACTGGATGACGATCTCGACGCGGCGGTTCTGCGGCTCGCGGACACCGTCGGCGGTCTTGACCAGCAGGCCAGCCTCGCCGCGGCCAATCACGGCAATCGCGGTGGCCGGCACGCCTTCACGCACCAGCGCGTCCTTGACCGTGTTCGCACGACGCAGCGACAGCGCCATGTTGTAGGCTTCCGGGCCCGACGTGTCGGTGTGGCCGGTCGCCGTGATGCGGGCATTGCCCTTGGTCTTGTAGGCACCAGCGGCCTGCTTGATCGTGTTCAGGGCCTGGGCGCTCAGGTTCGAGCGGTCCCAGTCGAAGAACACCATGAACGACGGCGGCGCAACGGCCGGCGGCGGCGGCGGCGGCGCAGCAGCCGTCTCACCGAACTTCAGCTGGACACCCAGCATCACGCTGAAGCTGTTGTTGGTCCACGACGAGCCGTTCAGCTGCGGGTTGCTGGTGCCGTAGTAGCGGCCGTCCAGGCTCACGCGCAGGTTGGTGTCGGCGTTCCATGCCAGGCCGACCATGCCCTGATAGGCGAACACCGTGCTGCTGAGCGAGCTGGTGCCGTCGACGAAGCCGATACCGGCGCCGGCGCCGATGTACGGCGTGATCACCGAAGCGGGCATGAAGTCATACAGCAGGTTGGCCAAGATGCCGAGCTGGCCGATCTGGTTGCTGAAGCCACCGACGCCCACGGCGTTGATGTTGGTCGTGTTCTGGCGATAGACGGC
>CANJHI010000302.1 GCA_947474005.1 Alphaproteobacteria bacterium
AGTTTCCGGCCTTCTGCCGCTGGCGTGAACGCATGGAGGCGCTGCCGAGCGTGCAGCAGTTCCGTGCGTCGCAGGGCCCGCGTCTTCCGATCGAGCACGCTCGAAAATGGCCGGAATGGCACCGGCCGAAATACTGAGATTGTCCGCAACATCGCCACGAAAAGAGGAAACAGATGTCCTTCCAAGCCCGTCCCATCTCCTTCAAGCCACCACGCCTAAAAGGCCTGTCGGCCCGGCTGATCGCCAGCCACTACGAGAACAACTACGGCGGCGCGGTGCGCCGGCTGAACGCGATCCGCAGCGACCTCGCCGCGCTCGATCCGGCCAGCGCCCCGGGCTTTCGCCTGAACGGGCTGAAGCGCGAGGAGCTGATCGCCACCAACTCGATGCTGCTGCACGAAGTCTACTTCGAATGCCTGGGCGAAGGCGGCGGCGGCGATCCGACTGGTGCTCTCGCGGAAGCGATCGCGCGCGACTTCGGGTCGCTCGCCAAATGGCGCGCCGAGTTCGTCGCCATGGGCAAGGCGCTGGGTGGCGGCTCGGGCTGGGTATTGCTGACGCGCTCGCCGCGGGACGGCACGTTGTCGAATGTGTGGGCGGCCGACCATACGCATGGCCTGGCCGGCGGCACGCCGGTGCTGGCGCTCGACATGTACGAGCACTCCTATCACATCGATTTCGGCGCCAACGTCGGCGCCTATGTCGACGCCTTCATGGCCAACATCGCCTGGGCGCGCGTGGCAGCCCGCTTCGAGGGCACCATGCCCGAGAAGAAGCCGCACACGGTCACGACGCCTGACGCGCGGGCGATGCTGGAAGCCGATCCAAACCTCATCGTGATCGACGCCCGCCTGGAGGCCGACGCCACGACGGTGCCGGTTCGGCTGCGCGGCGCACGCCGCGCACCACCCGACAAGATCGACGAGATCGCGGCGGCGTTGCCGCGGGGCGCCAAGGCGCTGGTCTACTGCGCCTGGGGCTTCGAGATCGGCGGCGACGCCGCCGCCAAGCTGCGCGAACGCGGCATCGATGCCGTGGCCGTCGCCGGCGGCATCGGCGCCTGGCGTGCCGATGGACTGCCGACGGAACCGATCAAGGAAGGAGAGACGAAATGAAATGGGTTACACGCGAACGTCCCAAGATCGACCGCATCGCCTGTCCGTGGCTGATCAAGCGTTTCATCGAGAAGGAGCCGGAGTTCCTCTACGTGCCGGCCGACAAGGTGCTGACCACTGCCAAGGAAACCGGCGCGACACCCTATGACATCCCCGGCGTGAAATTCACGCACGTGGGCGAGAAGTGCAGCTTCGACGCCTTCATCGCCGAATACGAATTGAGTGCGCCCGGCCTCGACAAGCTGGCCGACATCGTGCGCGGCGCCGATACGTCTCGGCTCGACCTCACGCCGCAGTCGGCCGGGCTGTTCGCGATCTCGCTCGGCCTCAGCCACGTCTACACCGACGACCACGAGATGCTGAAGCACGGCATGGTGATGTACGACGCACTCTATGCGTGGTGCCGCAGCCTCACCGGGGAGACGCACAACTGGCCGCCGAAGATGGCCTGAGGCACGCCATGACCGACACCACCGCCAAGCCTGTATCGCCAGCCGCCGCGCGCACGCGGTTGATGCTGGAAGGCCCGGTCGTTTCCACTCTGCTGCGGCTCGCCGTGCCCAACCTGGTGGTGAACGTCGTGCTGATCGCGGTGACGCCCAGCGTCGATGCGCATTTCGTGGGTAGCCTCGGTCTCGATTCGCTCGCAGGCCTGGCGCTGGTGTTTCCACTGATGATGCTGATGCAGCAGATGGCGAACATGGCCATGGGCGGAGCGATTGCCGCGGCCATCGCACGCGCGATCGGCGCGGGACGCCGTGAGGATGCAGCCTCGCTCGTCGTCCATGCGCTGGTGGTGGCCGCAGGGGCCGCCGCGCTGTTCAGTGCCGTGTTCCTGATGGCCGGGCCCGGCATCTACGGTCTGATGGGCGGCCGGGGACCGATCCTGGCGGCGGCGCTGGAATATTCCAACGTGATCTTCGCCGGCGCGCTGGCCTACTGGCTGCTGGGCGCGCTCACCAGCGTCGTGCGCGCCACGGGGCAAGTCGGCATCCTCGTCTACGTCTATGTCGGCGCCGAGCTCCTGCATCTCGCGCTGGTGCCCGCCCTCGTGTTCGGCATGGGCCCGATCCCCGCGCTCGGGATCACCGGCGCCGGTCTTGCCACCGTGATCTCCTTCGCAGCCTCCACCGCGACGCTCGCCTGGTACCTCGCCTCCGGCCGGACATCGGTCGCCCTGTCGCTCGGCGGCTTCCGGTTCGAACGCCGCCTGTTCGGCGAGATCCTGCGCGTGGGTGCACCGATGTCGCTGGCGCCGGTACTGAACAACGCGGCACTGGCGACGCTCACGGCCTACGCCGGCCTGCTCGGCGCCACGTCGCTCGCCGCTTTCGGCGCGGCGGTGCGGCTGGAATATCTGCTCTATCCGCTCAATTTCGGCCTGGGCGCGGCAGTGCTGGCGATGGTCGGCAGCAACATCGGCGCGCGCCAGTTCTCACGCGCCGCACGTATTGCCTGGACCGCAGTGGGACTTTCGGCCTGTGTCATGGCCTCGGTCAGCGTGCTGGCGATCGGCGCCCCCGACCTCTGGATGGGCCTGTTCTCCAGCGACCCGGCGATCCTCGCCGCGGCCACGGGCTATCTCGCGATCGTCGGCCTCGCCTACCCTTTCGTCGCCGCCAACACCTTGATGTCGGCCTTCCAGTCGACGCGCCAACCCGAGTGGCCATTGACGGCCATGACCTGCCGGTTGCTGGTCGTCGTGGTGGGCGGCTGGATCGCCATTGAAGTCCTCCAGTCAGGCCTCTTCGGCTTGGGCGTGGTCACCGCCCTTGGCCTCGCGACCTGGGGCATCGTGCTGGCAGGCGCCTTCCGTTTCTTCGCCCACCTGAGGTGACGTCATGACGCTTACTCTCACCGGCCATGTGATTCTGCCCAAGCACAAGGGGAAGGGCGGCTTCGACCACGCCGCCATCCATGCCGCCAACGGCCACGTCTATGTGGCGCATACCGCCAACGACGCTGTCGATGTCTTCGACCGCGAGAAGTACCTGTTCTCCATCCCGAACCTCACTGGCGTTGCCGGTGCGTTGGTGAGCGACGAAGCGCAACTGATCTTCTCGTCGAACAGGGCTGAGAACACGGTCGGCATCTTCGCCCCCGGCCCGTCCCCCGAGGTGACCAAGGTTGCCGTCGGCGTGCGGCCCAACGGGCTGGCCTACGATCACAGCCGCAAGCTGCTGCTGGCGGCCAATGTCGGCGATCCGGCGATCGCCCACTCCTACACGCTGACGATGGTCGATGTCGGCGCGCGCGCCGTGAAGGCCTCGATCGAGGTGCCCGGCCGCACGCGTTGGGCG
>CANJHI010000303.1 GCA_947474005.1 Alphaproteobacteria bacterium
ACCTCATTCGAGCCTTGACGGCACAACACCAGATCAAGCCTACTACACATTGTTGCCAATCCGCGTGGCAGCCTAACCTCGGCAGACGCTCCACTTATCGACGCGGAAAATCTGTTCAGACAACCGGGACCACTTCAATGGCCGACGCTCCCGATTTTGGGGAGTATTCGGTGATGGCTGGTCGACACTTTGCGCCGTTGAGACTGGACGAGGCGGAGCGAGCAGAGCTGCAGTCATTGGCGTCTCGACGCAGCACGGCGCAGGCTGTGGCCCTTCGGGCTCGGATAGTGCTGGCTTGTGCCGAAGGCGAGCAGAGCAAGATTGTTGCGGCTCGTCTGGCGGTTGATCCAGAAACGGTAAGCAAGTGGCGTCGGCGCTTCGCCGAGCACCGGCTTGAAGGTCTTCGCGATGAACCGCGATCCGGTACGCCTCGCACCATCGAGGATGCCCGGATCGAAGCCGTGATCGTTCGCACCCTCGAGACCGTGCCCGCCGACGCCACCCACTGGAGTTCGCGCAGCATGGCACGAGCCAGTGGCTTGTCGGTCTCGACCGTACAGCGGATATGGCGCGCCTTCGGACTACAGCCGCACCGGCTGGAGACCTTCAAGCTCTCGACCGATCCCGACTTCGTCGCCAAGGTCCGAAATATCGTCGGCCTCTATGTGACCCCGCCCCAACATGCCATCGTGCTGTGCGTCGATGAGAAGTCGCAGATTCAGGCGCTCGACCGCAGCCAGCCCATGTTCCCTCTGCGACCGGGCCAAGTGGCTCGCCGCAGTCACGACTACAAGCGCCACGGCGTCACTTCGCTGTTCGCGGCCCTCGACATTGCCACCGGCTACGTCATCGGCAAGTGCTTCCCGCGTCACCGCGCCATCGAGTTCCGCAAGTTCCTCGACGAGATCGAGGGCAACGTGCCGGCCGATCTTGACATCCATCTGGTCATGGACAACTACGCCACACACAAGACCCAACTGATCCGTGATTGGCTAGCCAAGCGGCCCCGCTGGCATGTCCATCTGACGCCGACCAGCTCTTCGTGGATCAATCAGGTCGAGCGCTTCTTTGCTCTACTTACCGATAAGAAAATAGGCCGCGGCGTCCATCGTGACGTGACCGAACTCCAAGCCGACATCACCGCTTTCATCGACCAGCACAACCTCGATCCCAAACCCTTCCGATGGACAAAGTCCGCCGACCAAATCCTCGCTTCCATCGAACGATTCTGCCTCCACAATACTCCAGTCGCTCAATCCTGAGCTTGCGAACTTCTGACCCGGGACACTAGAGCGTTTTTGGGAATAGCAGAATCGGAGGGGATTCCCCCGAGGGCGGCAATGTGATTCATAGGACTCCGGTTAACGAGCTCCGGAGGCAGTTATGGGCAGGCCCTATTCGCAAGATCTGCGTGAGCGTGTGTTGGCGGTGGTTGACGGGGGCATCGGCGTGACAGCGACCGGGCGTCTGTTGCGCGTCAGCACGTCGTACGTCTCGAAAGTCATGAGCCGGCGCGAGATGACGGGCGAGACCACGGCGCGGGCGCTCGGCCGCGGGCCGAGGCCGAAGTTGGCCGGTCACCATGAGACGCTGCGACAGCGTGTGGTGGCCGTGCCGGACGAGACGCTGGCGGAGATGTGTGTGTGGCTGCTGGACGAACACGGCGTGTCGATCAGCATCGGCCCTCTGTGCACGATGCTGCGCCGATTGAAACTGACGCGCAAAAAAAGACACTCCACGCCGCCGAGCAGGAGCGCCCCGACGTCGCCGCCTCGCGCCAGGTCTGGCGCGAGGAGCAGCCGGGCTTGAACCCACGGCAGCTGGTCTTCCTCGACGAAACCTGGGCCAGCACCAACATGGCCCGCCGCTACGGTCGCGCTCCGCGCGGTCAGCGCTGCCTATCCTCCGTGCCGCACGGCCACTGGCTGACCACGACCTTCCTTGCGGCCATCCGGCACGACGCCATCTGCGCGCCCTGCGTCTTCGACGGACCGATCGATGGCGAAAGCTTTCGGGCCTGGGTCACCCAGTTCCTCGCGCCAACCCTCAAACCCGGCGACATCGTCATCATGGACAATCTGTCGTCCCACAAGGTCGATGGCATTCGCCAGGCAATCGAAGCCGTCGGCGCTACTGTGCGCTATCTGCCGCCCTATAGCCCCGATCTCAACCCCATCGAGCAGGTCTTCGCCAAGCTCAAAGCCTTGCTGCGCAAAGCCGCCGCTCGAACATACGAGGCTCTCTTCGATGCCTTCAAAGACGCGATCTCTCGATTCGAAGCAGCCGAGTTCCAAAACTACTTCACCGCTGCCGGATATCTACGCTGACCCGAAAAACGCTCTAGCGGACGGCGCGCCAAAAAGTTCTCTCCGCGGCACACCGGGTCGTGTGTGCCGCGGATCGGTTGCGCTGAGGCTCCGGGCTACTGCAGGCGATAGAGTTTTGCCGCGTTGTCGCAGATCACCTTGCGGCGGGTTGCCGGTGCCACCTCGCTGAGCTCCCGCTTGATGAAGTCGCGCGAATCGGGCCAGATGCCGTCGGGATGGGGATAGTCGGAGCCCCACATCACGTTGTCCTCGCCCAGTTCCTTCAGCAGCTTGATGCCGACCAGATCGGTCTGGTAGGTCGCGTAGCACTGGCGGTGCCAGTACTCGGAGGGCTTCATCTTGAGGTCGAGGTCCTTGAACTGGTCCTCCCACTCGAGGTCCATGTGCTCGAGCACATAGGGAATCCAGCCGAGCCCGGCCTCGCCGATCACCACCTTGAGGTCGGGATAGCGCTCCAGCGCGCCGCTGAACATGAGCTGGATCAGCATGTAGCTCATGTGCATCTGGAAGCCGGTGATGTGCGTGGCAAAGGCGCGGCGCGCGATCTTCGGAGTCATCTTGGTGTAGTCGGGCGAGCGGCCGCCGATCGTGTGGAAATGCACGGGAATCTTGGTCTCGTGCGCGATCTGCCACAACGGCTCGTAGGACTCATCGTAGAGCGGAATCATGTCGGGACGATTGGCGACGTCGATGCCGCGCACGCCGCGATCGGCTGCCCGCTTGACCTCGGCCACGGCGGCCCCGATGTCGTGGCTGGGGACGTTGGCGAGGCCGATCAGGCGTTGCGGATAATGGCTGCAGAAGTCATGCAGCCAGTCGTTGTAGATCCTGAGCATCTCGCAGGCTGCCTCGCCGTCGTTCAGGCGACCGCTCGACCCGAGCACGCCGTAAAGCACCTCGGCCTGGACACCGTCGAGATCCTGGTCCTTCAGCCGCAGATCGGGATCGGTCAACCGGCGGATACCCTTCTTGCCGTCTTCGTAGAGACCGGTCGAGGCCATGCGGTCCGACCGGTGGATCTCGCCGGGCACGTACTTGCGGCCGGCCGAGCCCATGCCGTTGACCAGGCCGAACTGGGCGCCG
>CANJHI010000304.1 GCA_947474005.1 Alphaproteobacteria bacterium
AGGCGCTGCCCCTCGCCTCGACGTCGGGCACAACGGCCCTTCTGCCACTGGATCGACGGGCCGCGCCTCCACCGGGCGGCCTTTTGGTCGCGACCGTTCGAGTGCCACGCACCGCCAAAGTTGGATACAGTGCGCAGGATGAAGGTAACTGCACTCCTGCTGACGCTCCTGTGGGCCCTTCCCGCCTCCGCTCAATCCGCCTCGGACAGCGACATCACCACGGAGCCCCCGAAGCCGCGTTTCCAGGTCATCAACGGCGATACGGTGAAGTTTGGCCCCCAGCTCGTGCGGCTGTTCGGCATCGATGCGCCGGACAAGGGTCAAGCCTGCGACGACGACGCATGGTGGCCGGCACCACTGGCCAAGCGGGCGCTCGAGCGCTTTATCGGCGGCCGGCCCGTCACCTGTCGGCTGGTCGACAACGATCAGAAGTCCAATCCCCCGGTGGCACAATGCTTCGTCGGCGACGACGATCTCCAGGCCAAGATGGTGTCCGCGGGCTGGGCCTGGGCTTTTGTGCGCAACAGCGATCGATACGCACCGGAAGAACGCGATGCCAAGGTGGCCAAACTGGGGGTTCATGGCCACCGTTGCCAGCCGCCGTGGGAATGGCGGGCACAGCAGCGGCGGTGAAGCGAGGCCGCTATTCCAGCCGCGTGAGCTTCGTGGTCGTCACCTTCGCCACGGCGCAGTCGGCGAGCTGCGGCAGTATTCTTTTAATGTGCGCCGCCTGGAAATGCGCTTCCAGGGACTCCTGGTTGGTCCATCGCTCCAGCAGGTAGTAGAGGCACGGCTGCTCGTGGGCGCTGTACCACTGGTAACGCAGGCAGCCCGGATCGTTCTCCGCGGTCTCCTGCTCCAGCTGACGCATGAGGTCCTCGACCTTCGCCTCCATGCCGGGCTTCACCTGCAGTGTGACGATCAAATCAATCATTCATCGCCTCCCACCCTGAAGGTGGCCCCTGCGCGCCGACTCGGCAACACCGCCTTGAAGCGTTGACAGCACCCGCCGTGGCTGCGATCGCCTCGCCTATTCCGGCTGCACGCCCGCTTCCTTGAGAAGCGCCGACCAGTACGTCACTTCCGCCCTGAGCTTGGCGCTCAAGCCGGCAGGCGTCGCCTGGTCCTGCGGCACCGGCTCCATGCTGAGTGTGGCGAACCGTGTGACGACATTGCCGTCCTTGAGGGCCGCCTGCAACGCGCTCGACAGCTTGTCGATGGCGGCGGCCGGCGTTCCCTTGGGCGCGTAGAGCCCGTACCAGGTGGTGATGCCGATCTCGGGAAAGCCCGCCTCGGCCGTCGTCGGCACATCCGGCAGGGTCGACACCCGGCGCCTGGTCGTGACGGCATAGGGCTTGATCTTGCCGGCCTGGATGTTGGCGGTGGTGCCCGTCGCCGGCTCGCAATAGACGTCGATCGTGCCGGCCAGCAGGTCCTTCATCACTTCGCCGCCGCCCTTGTAGGGGATGACGGTCATCTTGGTCTTGGTCGCACTCATGAACATCAGGCCGCAGAGATGCGCCACCGAGCCCAGGCCCGAATGGGCGTAGTTGATCTGGTCGGGGCGTTCGCGGGCGTAGGCCACGAGGTCCTTCAGGTCCTTCGGGGCGAGCCCCGACTTGCCGACGATCGTCATCGGCACGTCGGTGATCAGGCCGATGGCCTCGAAGCTCTCGACCGGATCATACGGCAGGGACTTGTACAGGCTGGTCATGGTCGACTGGCCGACGTGACCGAGCAGGATCGTGTAGCCGTCGGGCTTAGCCTGTGCCACGCGCGCGGTGCCGATCGTTCCGCCGGCGCCGCCGACGTTCACGACGACGATCTCCTGCCCCAGGCTGCGCCGCATCGCGTCCGCCACGAGGCGGGCGATGATGTCGCCTGGCCCGGCGGCGGCGAACGGCACGATCAGCGTGATGGGGCGGTTCGGATAGTCCTGCGCGTGCGCCATTGCCGTGCCGCACAGGAGCATTGTTGCGACCGCGATCGATTTAACGAATTTCATTTTGATGTTTCCTTCCCTGTCGATGGCGCTGGTGACGCTGTTGCCCGGCCTGCAGAACACTCAGCCGCCCTGCCGCCAACCGCGTCTCGGTATCGTGAGCGCCATCGCCATGCCGGCGACGTTGGCGCCGGCGGCGATCAGCACGGCCGTGTCATACGCGCGGGTCACGTCGAACAGGTAGCCGGCCAGGACCGGCAGGCTGACCGCGGCCAGACACCAGGCGACGTAGGTGCGCCCGGCGACCCGGCCGTAGTCGGCGGGCCGCCAGTAGAGGCCGATCCCGCCGGCCGTGGCGCCGGAGACGAAGCCGTAGCCGAGGCCAACCATCCCCAATCCCGCAACCGCGGTGATGGGCGACGGCAGGAGGGTCACGAGCAACCCGCCGCCCAGCGCCAGCCCGTGCGCCGCGCACATCACGTGCGGCACCGCGAAGCGATCCACCAGCCAGCCGCCGCCGATGCGCGCGAGCGCAATGGCGCCGGTGAGGCCGGTCGTGGCGCCCACCGCAAGGGCCGCCGCCCCGCCATAGGCGGCCACGATCTCGCGCGCCTGACTCAGCACCATCAGCCCGGCTGAGGCTGCCAGGAAGAACGTCGCCGAAAGCTTGAAGAAGGTCGGGCCCAGGATCGCCGGCCCCGTTGCGGTACTGCCAGTCGTCGCGCTGCCGGCCCTCTCACCACTCCCCCCCTCACCGCTTGAGGGCGCGACCAGACGCGCCCCGCCATGCCGGGCGAGCAGCGCCGCCGCTATCCCGCTCGCCACCAGCACGGCCGCCAGCCCCGCCAGCGTCGTGCGCCAGCCGAAGGCCTCGTTGCAGGCATGGAAGGCGGGCGTCGCGATCATGGCGCCCATATGATAGAGGCTGACGATATAGCCGTTCACCAGGCCCTGGCGCCGCCGCACCAGCATGTTCACGCCCTGCTGCAGCAGGGTGTAGGCCGCGCCGCCGCCGGTGCCGAACACGATGCCGTAGCCCAGCAGCAATTGCGGGAGCCCGTTCGCCGTCGCCGCCATCGCGATGCCGGCGGCGGCGAACAGCGCGCTCGCCAGCACCAGGACCGGTGCGGGGGCTGCGCGATAGAGGAAGGCGGCGCCGACCGAGCCCACCGTAAAGCCCACCGTACACAGGCCGAAGACGAGCGAGAGCGCCGAGCGCGGGATGGCCAGCTCCTGCTCGATCGGGCGCAGCAGCACACTGAAGGCGTAGACCGATCCCAGGGGCAGGTTCATCAGCGTCGCCGCCAGCAGCGCCGCCCACAGGCGCTCGGCGCGGACGGGCAAGGCAGGCGTCGCGACAGTCATGGCCCAACCCTC
>CANJHI010000305.1 GCA_947474005.1 Alphaproteobacteria bacterium
AGGAATAAACGAGGACGCATGAAGGCCCCCCGCGGGGGCCTTCATGCCATCAGCCGTGACGCACTTTTACTCCGGCCAGCCGATGCATTTTTGCTCCGGCGTTGACAGCGGACCATCTGGGACAATCAACCGGGAATTCGCCGGCGATCAGGAACTGCGCACCCGGCGCACCGCGGCTTGCCAGCCGGCGTAGCGCCGGTCGCGCGAGGCCGCTCCTTCGGCCGGCCGGAACGCCCGGTCGAGGCTCCAGGTCGCCGACAGCGCGTCCAGCGACGGCCACAGCCCGGCCCGCAGGCCGGCCAGGAAGGCAGCACCCAGGGCGGTCGTCTCGGTGACCCGCGGCCGTTCGACCGGCGTGTCCACCGTATCGGCCAGGCGCTGCATCAGCAGGTCGTTGCCGACCATGCCGCCATCGACCCGGAGTTCGTCGATCTGGGCGCCGTCGCCGCGCATGGCGTCGAGAAGATCGCGGGTCTGGTAGCAGACCGAATCGAGCGTGGCGGCGGCGATCTCGGCCGGACCCGAATCGCGCGTGAGGCCCAGGATGGCGCCGCGGGCGTCGGGGTCCCAATAGGGTGCCCCCAGGCCGACGAAGGCCGGCACCAGATAGACGCCACTGTTGTCGCGCGCGCGCGCCGCCAGGGCCTCGATGTCGCTCGACTTCTCGATCAGCCGCAGGCCGTCACGCAACCACTGCACCGCGGCACCGGCGACGAAGATGCTGCCCTCCAGCGCATAGGTCCGCCGCCCGTCGAGCTGATAGGCGATGGTGGTCAGCAGGCGGTGCCGCGAATGGACGGCAATGCTGCCGGTATTGAGCAGCGCGAAGCAGCCGGTGCCGTAGGTCGCCTTGATCATGCCGGGCTTTATGCAGGCCTGGCCCACCGTGGCCGCTTGTTGATCGCCGGCCATGCCCAGCACGGGAACCGGCGCACCGAGAAAGTCGGCCGTCGTGACGCCGAGGTCGCCCGAGCAGTCGACGACCTGCGGCAGCAACGAAGCCGGCACGCCCAGCAGTTTCATCAGCTCGGGATCCCAGGTGCCCTTGCGGATGTCGAGCAGAAGCGTGCGGCTGGCATTGGTGGCGTCGCTCGCGTGCACCTTGCCGCCGGTCAGTCGCCACAGCAGGAAACATTCGATGGTCCCCGCCGCGAGCGCGCCCTTGTCGGCCGCGGCGCGGGCGCCGGCGACATGCTTCAGCATCCACTCGATCTTGGTCCCCGAGAAATAGGGGTCGAGCAGCAGCCCGGTCTTTTCCGTAAAAGCCTTCTCGTGCCCCGCCTTCTTGAGTTCGGCACAGCGCTCGGCGGTACGGCGGTCCTGCCAGACGATGGCATTGTGGATCGGCTTGCCGGTGGCGCGATCCCAGACGACGGTCGTCTCGCGCTGGTTGGTGATGCCGATACCAGCGAGATCGGCAGGGTTCAGCTTCGCCTTTGCCAGCGCACCACGGCAGACCTCTACGGTCGCCGACCAGATTTCTTCGGCGTCATGTTCGACCCAGCCGGGTTGGGGAAAGGTCTGCGGCAGTTCCTTCTGCGCCATGGCCACCGGCCGCCCCGTGGCATCGAAGATAATGGCGCGAGTGCTGGTGGTGCCCTGATCGATGGCGAGAACGTGTTTGCCGGCCATCGTGTGCGAGAGGACTCAGTGGGCCCGGTCGATGGCGAAGTCGACAGCCTCGAGCAAGGCGGCCTTGAGCGGCGTGTCGGGAAACAGGCCGAGCGCGTCGCGCGCCATGGCGCCGTAGTGGCGGGCACGCTCCAGCGTATCGGCCACGGAGTGATGGCGTTCCATCAGCCCTTGGGCGTGTTCGAGGTCGCCCTCGCGCTGGTCGAGCTTCTCGATGGTCCGCTTCCAGAATTCTCGATCGACGACGCCGCCGCGCAGGAAGGCCAGGATGACCGGCAGCGTGATCTTGCCCTCGCGGAAATCGTCGCCCACGGTCTTGCCCAGGTCGGCTTGGCGACCGACGTAGTCCAGCGCATCGTCGACGAGTTGGAAGGCGATGCCGAGGTTCATGCCGAAGCTTTCGAGCGCCACGCGTTCCGGTCCGTTGCGGCCGGCAATCATGGCCCCGACTTCAGCCGCCGCTGCGAACAGCTTGGCGGTCTTCGCCTTGATGACCTCGAGATAGGTCGCCTCGGGCGTGCTGGTGTCGCGCTGGCTGACGAGCTGCAGCACCTCGCCCTCGGCGATCGTCGAGGAGGCGCGCGACAGCACGCCCAGGATGTCGAACGAGCCGACGTCGACCATCAGCTCGAAGGAGCGCGTGAAGAGGAAGTCGCCCACCAGCACGGAAGCCTTGTCGCCCCACACAGAATTGGCCGACGGCTTGCCGCGCCGCAGCGTGCTCACGTCGACCACGTCGTCGTGCAACAGCGTCGCCGAATGGATGAACTCAACGCAGGTCGCGAGCTTGATGTGGCGGTCGTCCTCGCTGACGTAGCCGCAGAGCCGTGCCGCGGCGACCGTCAGCAGCGGGCGCATCCGCTTGCCGCCGGCGCCGACCAGATGGTTCGCGAGTTCGGGGATCAGCGCCACCGGCGAGCGCATCCGCGCCAGGATTTCACGGTCGATACGCAGCATGTCGTCGGCACACAACGACAGCAGGGGCTCGAGGCTGGGAGCCTTGCGCTTTCCTTTGAGGGAGACGACCGTTGCCATGGTGGACGTTAAACTACCCGTTGCTGCCTGACGATTCCGACGCGATGTTCTGAACCGACATTCCCCGGATGAACCCTTGGAACGGCGCTAGACCTATCATTCTGCCGGTTTGCGGGGAAGCCTTGGTCGGCCGGCACCGTTTTCCCGGCGCTCCTGCCGTGTTCACCGCACAAAACGACGGCTGATCCATCGATTTGGCCTTTTTTCTCGCCATTCAGGCGCACTCTTCCCGTGATGACGACGCATTCGCCCCGTTCTGTCAACGCAACGTGAGAATGTCCCCGTTCGGTCCTACGCTGGAGCCGGTCGTCGTCGCAGCCCGTCGATCAGCCGCAGTATTTTCTCGAACAGTTCTCTCGGCACCGCTACCTCGGCCATCTGGAAGACGGCGTAGCGAGCGTGGCGCACGACCTTGGCCCCGATCTTGATCAGTTTCTCCCGCAGGCTGGTCAGCGACCACTGCGCGACCGCTCGTTCCGGGCCATCCTTGTATCAGGTCGGGTTAAGCCGCTGGCGCTGCCGGCACGCAGCCCGAACCTGAATGCCTACGCAGAGCGCTGGGTCAGATCGGTCAAGGAGGAGTGCCTGTCGAAGGTGATCCTGTTCGGCGAGCGCTCGTTG
>CANJHI010000306.1 GCA_947474005.1 Alphaproteobacteria bacterium
AGGGGTGGGCGCGGCTTGTTGGCCTGCATCACCGGCAACAGCCGAGCCTTCACCTCGTCGAGCGGCAGCGCCGGGAACGGATTGCCGGCGACGATCACGCGGAAGGTCTTGCCGTCGGTCGCCGCCCAGAACTCGCTGAAGTCGTACTGCGGCGCGTAGTTGTAGCCGCCCAGCATCACCCCGCCCGTTTGGCCTGATGTGTCGGCCACGCAGGCGGGAAGCACGGCGGCGGTGAGCACGGCAGCGAAGAGACGGGTCCGACGGGAATATGCTGCGGCCATGCCTGCATAACGCTATGCGCAAAGCTTCGTTGCCAGGCAAGTCAGCGAGAGCAGGATGAAATTAGGTTGAATCGACCGGAGGGCGCTGATCGGAGTGGCGCGCTCCCGCGATCCGATTCAACTCTGAATCATCCCTCCACTATTCCGGCTTGATGTTGCCGTCGCGGATCACCTTGCCCCAGCGGTCGCGGTCGCCGTTCACGAGCGTGACGACGTCCTGCGGCGGGCCGATCAGCGGCTCGGCGCCCATGGTGGCCAGGCGCTCGGCCATGGCTGGCGCGGCCAGGACCTTGTTCACCGCCGCGTTGAGCTTCTGCGCGACGGCATCGGGCACGCCGGCCGGTCCGAGCACGATGAACCAACCTTCGATCTCGGCCGCCTCGAGCCCGAGCTCGCGCAGTGTCGGCAGCTCGGGCACCAGCGCGCTGCGCTTGGGGCCGGTCACGGCCAGGCCGCGCATCTCGCCGCGCTGCACGTAGGGCAGCATCACCGCGACATTGTCGAACATGGTCTGGATGCGGCCCGCCAGAAGATCGGCGCGCACCGCGCCGCTGCCCTTATAGGGCACGTGGAGGATCTCGACCTTCGCGGTGCGTTGCAGCACCTCACCGGCCAGATGCTGCGCGGTACCCATGCCGGTGGAGGCGTAGGCGAGCGAGTTCGGCTTGGCGCGCGCGAGTGCCAGCAGCTCGGCCACGGTCTTTACCTCGAGGCCAGGATAGACGACGAGGATGTAGGGCGTGCGCGCCACCGTGGCGATCGGCGTGAAGTCTTTGATCGGGTCGAATGACAGGGTGGGATAGAGAGCGGGCAGGGTCGCGTGCGAACTGGGCGCGAAGAGCAGCGTATAACCGTCGGCCGGCGACTTCACGACCATCTCGGACGCGATGATCCCGCTCGCGCCGCCCTTGTTTTCGACCAGCACGGTCTGTCCGAGTTCCGCCGTCAATCCCTGCGCCAGCACCCGCGCGATGACGTCGGTGGCGCCGCCCGGCGGGAAGCCGACGACGAGGCGGATGGAGCGGTCGGGAAAGGCCGGCGTCTGTGCCAGCGCCGGCGCCGCGAATGCAACGAGGCTGCAGGCGAGCAACCAGGTGAGTTTCAAGCGAGTCATGTCAGTTCCTCCCGATCGATTATTGCTGAGCGCAGTTCCCGATAACCTCACCCTGAGGAGCATCGCGTAGCGATGCGTCTCGATCCGGGCGGGGTAACCCCCGCCCTTTGGTGGGCTACCCGCACCTTGCCTGTTGCCCATCCTTCGAGACGCGCCGCTTCGCGGCGCTCCTCAGGATGAGGTAAGTGCTTGAATCGACTCGTTTCATTTCCGGCCAGACTCTCAGGAAACGGCGGCGACCGCCTGCAGCATCGATTCACGGTCGCTCGGCGCCACGCTGCCGGCGATGCGGCCGGTCTCGACCTCGCCTTCCAGCGAGCAGCGGAACATCACGCGCGGCTTGGTCTGGTCGAAGTCGCCCAGCGCCACGTGGCAGCTGCAGCGATTGTCCCACATCACCACGTCGCCGATGCTCCAGCGGTGCCGGTAGACGAACTCGGGCGACGTCGCGTGCGTGTTGAGCATCGCCAGCAGGTTCTGGCTCTCCTCGTCCGACATGCCGAGGAAGCGGCGGATGCGCTGGTTGACCAGCAGCGACTTGCGGCCGGTCTCGGGATGCGTGCGCACCACGGGATGGATGACGGGCGGATTGCGATTCTTCATCTCGGCCACCACGGTGGGATCGCGCTGCTCGATGCCGCGGACCAGCGTCACGTCGTGCAGCGCTTCCAGATCCTCGATCAGCCGGCGGATCGGCGGCGTCAGCGTCTCCAGCGCGAGGTAGAGGTTGGCGAACATCGTGTCGCCACCGACCGGGGGCTTTTCCTTGCAGTGAAGCGTGGCGCCCTTGGCGAGGCGCGTCGTGTAGCTGAGATCGGTGTGCCAGTTGCGGCCGGAATTGTAGGTGCCGGATTTCTTGCCGCCGACGACCTTGTTGGACAGGACGAGGATCTCGCGATGGTCCGGGTGGAGGGTCGAGGGCGCCTGCGACTCGTGCGTGTCGAGAATGCCGAACCGGCGCGAAAAGGCGATCTGCTGCTCGGGCGTCAGCTCCTGCTTCGGGAACACCAGCACGATGTGTTCCAGCCACGCCTCGTTGATGCGGCGCTGGTCGGCATCGCTGAGAGGCTGGCGCAGGTCGACGCCCCTGACCTCGGCGCCGGCGGCAAAACCCAAGGGAACGATCTCGATCATGCTCATCGCGTTTTCTCCTCAGGCCGGACTCTGGCCAGACGGGCTCTGACCGGTCAATATACTGTTTATTGTCAGACAAGATAGGATTGGCCTGATATGGACGCCAGCCCCTCCGCGCAAACGCCCGCCGAAACGCCCCTCGGTAAACTCGTGAAATCGCTGCCCGAGCGCCTGGCCGATCGTGTGCTGGAAGACGTGATGACGGGTCGGCTGCGGCCGGGCGACCGGCTGAAGGAAGAGGAGCTGGCGCAGACCCACGCGGTCAGCCGCGCCACCGTCCGCGAAGCGCTGATCGCGCTCGCACGGCAGGGCTACGTCGTGCGCACGCCGCGCGCCGGCGCCCGCATCGCGGAATTCTCCCGCAGCGATCTCGACGATCTGTTCGAGCTGCGCGCGGCGCTACTCGCTGTCGCGGCCGGACGCTACGCGCGGCGGGCCGATCCCCGGCAACTGGCCGAGCTCGAAGCGCTGGTGGCCGAGCTCGAAGCCATGGCGGCCGCGCCCGCGACGTCGCCGCAGGCCTTCGCCACCTTGTCGGTGCGCATCCAGACCGTGCTGACCGATCGCTGCGGCAACAGCCACCTGCCGGACATTTACAAGCGCCTCGCGGGCATGGGCACCTGGCAGCTCATCCGCGGACAGGCCAGCAGCTTCCTCACGTTGGCCGCGCGTAAAGAGTCGGCGGCGGACTGGCGGCGGCTGGCCGACCATGTCGCGGCGGGCGATGCCGACGCGGCGGAGCGGGC
>CANJHI010000307.1 GCA_947474005.1 Alphaproteobacteria bacterium
ATACGCCTGTCCGATCAAAAACTGGAGAAGATCCAGGGTGACGCGCTGAATCGCCGAGACATCGAAGCGGCGCTCGATGGCATAGACGTCGTCATCCAGGCCCTTGGCGTCTCTTCCCTGGGAGATCTTCTCCGGCCAGTCAGCCTCTTCTCCGATGCGACCCGCGTTCTGGTAAGCGCCATGGAAGGCAAGGCCGTGAAGCGGCTGATCTGCGTCACCGGTTTCGGGGCCGGCGACAGCCGGGCCAGCATCAGTTGCTTCCAGCGCTTACCATTCCAGATGGTTTTCGGCCGCGCCTACTCGGACAAATCCGTGCAGGAACGGATGATCAAGGACAGTTTGCTCGACTGGACGATTGCCCGGCCGGGAGTTCTGATGAATGGACGGCGCACCGGCCGCTACAGGATCCTGGACGAACCGTCGGCGTGGCGAAACGGGGTCATCTCTCGTGCCGATGTCGCCGACTTCCTGGTTCGACAGATCGAGGATCGGACCTACCTGCGCAAGGCGCCCGTGCTGGTCAATTGACGGCCGCATGGTCGAAAGGCTTCTGCGTGGCCCGAAGCGTCGAAATCGACCGTGTTCTTTGACCGTTCCTGCCGTGTGGGCGGGTGAGATCAGCGTCCGTCGTGAAAACTTCATCGACGCTGGGGTGAATGGTCCGATTGGTTGGTCTGATAAGAGATGACCGATTCCCTGTAGCTGTTCGTCTTCACCATGAAGCGGGAGACGGTCGCCAGGCGGTATGGTGAGGAATTCAGACCGCAACGAATGCCGTCTAAGACGGCAACACACGCACGCATCTTGCCCGTGCCAAAGATGCGCGGGTTGGCCTTTCTATGCAGTACTTCGGCAGGATCACGGTGCGTCCGCTCCTGAGCGGAATGCATCATGAACACCCCCGAATATTGTCTGCGGCATGCACAACTTGCCGGGGTAGACTTTCCCGATGCTGTCCACCAACGAGGCTGCGGATCTGATCGAAGCCATCGCGTCCCGTCAGGATCGCGCGGCCTTCGCCAGCCTGTTCCGGTACTTCGTACCCCGGGTAAAAGGCTTCATCATGCGCGGCGGCACGGATGCAGAGGCTGCGCAGGAAGTGGCGCAGGAAGCCCTGATCATGGTTTGGCGAAAGGCCGCCAGCTTCGACCGCAACCGGGCATCCGCCGCCACCTGGATTTACACCATCGCCCGCAACAAGCGGATCGACCTGCTGCGCCGCAGCGCCCGGCCGATCGACGCCGAGGATTGGCTGGTCGTCTATGCGCCGGAAAAAGAGGACGCTGATAAATCCGTCCTGGCGGGACAAACGTACACGAGGGTGAAGGACCTAATGGAGGGGCTTCCAAAAGATCAATTGGTGGTGCTCCAGAAAGCGTTTTTCGAAGACAAGACGCATACGGTCATCGCCGAAGAACTGAAGCTCCCCTTGGGAACTGTAAAATCCCGCATTCGCCTGGCTCTGCGGCGCTTGCGGCAAGCGTTGGAGAACACCGATCATGAGCCGCCATCCGGCCCCTGAAGAACTTCTGTTAGATTATGCCGCTGGCGCTTTGTCCGACGGTCCGGCTTTGGCCTTGGCGCTGCATGTGGCTCTGGATCCGGCGTCGCGGCGAACAGTCGACCAGCTGAATGCGGTTGGCGGTGCACTGATCGAGCGCGAGCCCGAGACCCCTGTTGACGATGCCGCCTTGGAATGGGCCCTCGCTCGGGTGCGCAATGTTGTGGTCGAACCGCGGGCAGCGGCCGCCTCACGGTACCCAGGTTTCGACTGGGCGCCGCCTCCACTTGCGCGTCATCTGCGCTCCGATTCAAGCTGGCGGCGGATCCTGGGCCAATTTGACGAGATCCGGCTCGACGTGCCGGGCGATGCCTATCGCGTGTCGCTGCTGCGGCTTGAGCCGGGACGCGGCCTGCCGGAGCACAAGCATCCTGGTTACGAATACACGGTCTGCCTGCAAGGCGGTTATACTGACGCGACTGGCAGTTATAGTGTGGGCGACTTCGCCGTCGGTCCGGGAGGCGAGCGGCACGAGCCGATCGCCGATCCAGGCGAGCCCTGCATCGCGCTGATCGTGGTCGAGAAGCCGATCATCCTCACTGGCCCGTGGGGCCGCTGGCTGAACCCGTTGGTGAGCCGCGGCATTATCTGATGCGGCGATCTGCCGGCTATTGGCCTGTGCTTGCTCAAAATTCCGTCCGGCCATGGAATCGGTGTTCCAATGAAGGCCATGGTTGCCGATGTTCAGTGATCGGAGCGCGCGCCGCTCTCTTGCGACGCGGTCTCCCGGGAAGGGTTCTGAGCGCGCCTGACTGCGAGCGACGCAATAGCAGCGGGCGACATGCCCGGACCGCGACGGCGGTGCAGGTTCGGTCACCGCGAGAAGTTCAGGCCGCGCGACGCTGGTATCGATGGTGCAGGCCGGGGCGTTGCCGACGCAGGACTGATGTCGCAGGGCGACGAGTTCGAGCGTGGCGCGGCTACGAACCCGGAACGAGAGAAGGGAACCGAGAGCGGACACAAGCGTGAGCATGCCGATGACGGTATGACTGCAGCGCCCAGACCTTCATGCATTTTCGGGCTTATTGGAATCTCGAGCAATTACAGCCGGCGCTGATGGCGTCGGGCGTAAAGCTCGACTGACAATTTCTGACGTTTGGCGTCCGCTTGATCCAAATCATGGGGCCTGCCTCGCAACGGTCAAAATTGCCTCCCACGTAGGTGGGACATGGTCATGCACACCCTCTTGAGCCTCGGACGAATCGGCCTGACGGCGCTGGCGCTGTCGGCCGTCCTTGCTGGTACCGGCGCGGCGGCGCCAGCGGGCGGCTGGCACCTTGAGGAGGGGGTAAGCGCGCCGAGCTATGCCTTCGCCGAACCGACTAGCAGCAACCTCAACATCGACGTTGTGGCGCTGGTCTGCGAGAAGGCCGGCACTGAGCGTGGCCTGCAGCTTCAGGTCTATCTGTCGACGCCGGGGCCGTTGCTGCCGAATGGTGCGTCGCCGCATCGCTTGAAGGAGACGGCGCGGGCGGAGATCGCCATCGACGGGCAGGTCTTCCCTACCGATATTCTCTTTGCCGATGACCGCGTGATTCTCGCCGACGCGCGGCACCAGCAAGCTGCGGTCCTGTCCAAGCGTCTCGTCGAGGCGATGCAGGCGGGCCGAACGATGCTGTTGCGCTTCGATCTCATGAGCGAGCGCCCGGGCGCTGCCGGAGAGTTCGACGGCGAGGCCGCAATCGACCTTCGCGCCGGCCTCGGTG
>CANJHI010000308.1 GCA_947474005.1 Alphaproteobacteria bacterium
CCGCCCCCAGCTACCATTGGGTCTTTTCTCTTGGAATATCAGGCAGTTAAGGTGGCCCTCGAAAGCGAGGGCCACTTTGACGTTCTGGGACCGTTCTCGCGGCTGGGCGGCGGCGTCGGGCACAAAAAAAAGGGCCGCCCGGTGAATTTCCAGGCGGCTCCCTCCGTTAGCCACTATTTTAATCTCAGCCCCGTGCCGGGACGACCCGCCAGCGATAGAAAAATGGGTATAGCGGCTCCGGTTCCACGGACCTCGCGAAGCCATCACCCCTTTCATCGGCAACCAGATACAAGCGGCCGGTTCCTTCGCCAAGCCATCGGCGCTCTGCAAATGAGACCAATCTGGCCGCATCTTGTATTACGATTCTCTGTCGACGCTCCTAACCGTCGACCCCTCCGACCCCAAGAGTAACGCGCATGTCCTCATCCTCGCCAGCCTTGCGCCGAAACCTGAGCGCACGGCAGCTTCAATTAATGGCTCTTGGCTCGACTATCGGCGTCGGCCTGTTCCTCGGTTCAGCTACTGCCATCGAGTTGGCCGGACCGTCGATCCTGCTTGCCTACGCTGTCTCAGGCGTCGTCACCTTTGTCGTGCTGCGTGCACTTGGCGAGATGGCCGTCCACCACCCCGTCAGCGGTTCCTTTGCGGTCTACGCGACGACCTATGCGCACCCGATTCTCGGATTCCTCGTTGGCTGGGGCTACTGGGCCTACTGGACGATCATTGCGGTCGCAGAAGTAACCGCCGTTGGCATCTACATGCAATTCTGGTTTCCTGGCTCACCGCAATGGCAATGGGCGCTGGCCGCCATCGTGACGATGGGCGGCTTCAACCTGCTCGCCGCACGCGTCTTCGGTGAACTCGAATTCTGGTTCGCGCTGATCAAGATCGTGACCATTCTCGCCCTGATCGCTCTGGGCACCGTCGTCATCGTCTGGGGTTTTCCCGGCGACTGGAAGCCGCTGGGGTTGGGCAACCTCGTCAATCATGGCGGATTCTTTCCCAACGGTCTCACCGGCTGCCTTCTGGCGATGCAGATGGTGCTCTACGCCTATGTCGGCGCCGAGATGATCGGCCTTACGGCCGGCGAAGCGGAGAACCCGGAAAAAACACTGCCACGCGCCATCAATTCCTTCGTCTGGCGTATAGCTCTGTTCTATGTCGGTGCGATCCTCGTCATCCTGGCGATCTTCCCCTGGAACCGGATCGCGGCCACCGGCAGCCCGTTCGTCGAGGTGTTCGAGCGCCTCGGGCTGGCCGGCGCCGCGGGCGTCGTGAACTTCGTGGTCATCACCGCGGCCCTGTCCTCATGCAATGGCGGCGTCTATGCCAGCGGGCGCATGCTGTTCTCCTTGGCGTCGAGCCGGCAGGCACCGAGACGGCTCGGCCAGGTCTCACCGCAGGGCGTGCCGCGCACCGCCATCCTGTTTTCCGTGCTGGTCGGGATGCTTGGCGTTGCCATCAACTACTGGGCGCCACAACGCGCCTTCGAATACCTCACGTCGGCGGTGACCTTCATCGGAATCCTGATCTGGCTGACCATCCTCTTCACCCATGCCCGCTTCCGCCGGCGCCTTGGACCCGAAGAAGTGGAGCGACTGCAATTCCGAATGGGCTTTTGGCCGTGGTCGAGCCTGCTCGCCGCGGCCTTCCTGGTCGGTGTCGTAGTCATCCTGCTTGCAGGCGACGAGACGCGGCTGTCATCGCTGATGGGCTTTCTGCTGCTGGCCATAATCGCGCCCTGTTACGCGCTAGCACTGCGGGCAGCCGCTCGACAGGACGCCTCCTGATCGAATTCAATGAATCCAGGCGTCCGAGGCACCTCAACAGAATATACAAGACTGTCGCGCCCTTGTCGGAGCCGTCGACGAAAGGACGCACCCTGCTTCAGCCGCACCCAGAAGGCGGGAGCCTCTACATATGCCGTGGCGATCGGGACCCAGCGCGGGGAGGGCGGCGGGGTCCTCAGCCGTGTCCCGCCTTATGGCGGACGGCCAGCTTGATCAGCATGCCACGCGCCTCCTGGGCCCGGTCGAAGTCGGCCGTATAGCGCTCCAGTTCCTTGTCAGTCACCCAGCCGAATATCGTTTTCAGGCTGAAATTGTTCGCCAGCAAGTCTCGGTGATTTCGCAGCCACCAATGGGTCGAAGCCTTGCGCATGCTGTGCGCGCTGAGGCCCTCGGGCAGTCCGCAGTCCCGTCGCCATTCGCGAATGCGGTTCCCGAGGCCCTCGGTGCACGAGTAAGGGCGATCATGGGCCGAATGGATGAAGACCAAGCGGTCGGCCGGCATCTCGGAGATCAGGGCGTCCAGCTCAGGCACTATGGGAATGACCGCAATGCTGTCAGCTTGGCGGAAAGCGCTGCCTCGCCCCTTGGTGCAGGTATAAGTGAGGATCCGTCCAACGTCGGTCTGCTTGATCATCAAGCGGTTGAGCAGGATCAGATCGCTGAGCCGGGCGCCGGTCATGAGCAGCAGGCGCACGACCCGGTTCTGCTCATGATCGTCCTTGGACGCGTGTAGCCAATCGTCGACCTGCTCGGCAGTGAACGGCGTATAGCCCCGGCGCATCCTGCCGTCAGCGCCGCGCTTGGGCTTCGCTTTGCCGACGTGAAGGCATGGGTTCGTGGCGTTCTTGCCGACGTTGAACATCAGGCGGGCCTCAGCGGCCTGCGGTTCTTCGCCGAGCAGCCAGATGAAAAACTGGTCGATGGCCTTGCGCAGGTGATTGGCCTGGGCCGCCTTGGTTCCGCGAGTGCCCATGATGTAGCGGACCACATCAGGGGCCTCGGGCCCGTGCAGCCAGTCGCTCAGCGCCGACTCGCCAAATGTGCGCTGACCGCTTTGGACCTTCGTATTCAGCACTTGGTTGATCTGCGAACGGCGCTGGGTCTGCGTCAGCCGCTTGTAGAGTTTGAAGGTGTCCGAGGCCAGATAGGCGGTGAACGCCGTCTGCAGCGAACTTGGCGACGGCACAATGCGCCGATAGGGCGAGGGGGCTGCGGCTCGTGCGGCGGTGATCACCTTGTAGCGTGCCTTCGCCTCGGGCTCGGCCGCTTCTCGGGTCGTAGCGACGAGCCGATGCTTGAGGCCATTCACCATCAGATCGAAGAAGGGCACACCGTAGCGGTGCCCTGACTGTTTGATGCGATATTCCTTACGTTGTCTCATTGGTCGGTCGTGCTGCTCTAAGTCAGGGAGCTTCGGCGCATCCCGCTCAACCG
>CANJHI010000309.1 GCA_947474005.1 Alphaproteobacteria bacterium
GGAACTCGACACGCTGCAGAAGGCGTTCCGCGAGGCCGGCGGCAAGTGGTCGACCTTCGTGATTTGGGCGAAGAACACTTTTACGCTCGGCCGCGCCGACTATCAGCGGCAGTACGAGCCGATCCTCTATGGCTGGAAGGACGGTGCCGAGCATTTCTGGTGCGGCGCGCGCGATCAGAGCGATGTCTGGTTCTTCGACAAGCCGCACAAGAACGACCTGCATCCGACGATGAAGCCGGTGGCGCTCGTGGAACGCGCGATCAGGAACTCATCGAAGAGCCGCGACATCGTGCTCGACCCGTTCGGCGGTTCCGGCACGACCATGATTGCTGCGGAACGCACGGGCAGGCGGGCGCGGCTGCTTGAGCTTGATCCTGGGTACTGCGATGTGATCGTGCAGCGGTGGCAGCAGACGACTGGTGGCAGCGCGTGGCTAAATGGATCGAGAACACGCTTCGCGGCTTCAACTCAAAAACCGCAAGCCGCCGATAGCAAGATCGGCTGAAAAGGCGCGCCCAATGGCGGCTAGCCCCAGGCGGCGCAATCGCCGCAAATCGAGCGGGATCTCGGTACGGTAGGGGCTGAAGCCGGCAAAAGGCAGCCGGATCGTTTGCCATTTTGGCAAGGCCCTGAAGCTCTGCCGGTAAGACTGCCAAGGACGCGTGAGATCGGATGTCCGAAGATGCATGCCGTATTCCTGGTCGTCGCCGTAGAGATCCAGCTCAATCCCGCTCCATGCGCTGGCATCCACCACGCCGGAATCGGGCGAAAGATCGAGCGCCATCTGAACGAAGCCGCCATTGTTCTCCAGGCGGATGTCTCCCCGCATGCGGATGGCAAGACGACCGCCGACCACTTCGCGGCTCATAGTGCCCGTAGAAACACCGCCCATTACTTGGTCGGTGAAGAGCTGCCAGGATGTGCCGATGCTGGCCGCGGGTGCTTCGCGACTCAGATCATCGATGATCGAGGCGTTTTTCGGGATGGTTTGACCCATCGCGGGAGTGTCGACCACCGTGCCGATTGCAGCAAGGATGAACGTGCGGCGACCAATTTCATGGCTTGATGGTACTCTCATCTATGTCACGGGCGGGGCGGCTCACCGAGGAGGCTTCGGTCTTGGAATAGGGCAGCTACCAGCGATCACGTCGCCACGGATAGCTTCCTCGCTGGTCGCACTATCGAGGTCAGTTTGAAAGGTAGCGTGGAAGCGGTTGACCATATTGCTCAGTCCCACCGTCAGGCAGATGTCGATGATCTGCTGGTTCGTGAAGTACTTGGCGAGGCCGCCATAAGTCTCGTCGTCAATAGGCTCCAACCGTGTCGATTTCTGAGCATACCTAACGATTGCTGCCTGCGATGGCGGATAGAGCCCTTCCGGCAGTGGATCGTCGCCGAGGTGGGCCATCTGTTCTTCAGTAAGTCCGATGCTCCGACCGAGCACTGTGTGCGTTGGGATTCAATAATAGCAATCGTTGACGACGGTCGCCGTCAGGTAGGCGAGTTCCGCATCCTTCGGAGGCAGACTGGAGCCGGATCGATAAACGGTTCGAACCATTTCGGAAAAGGCTCGTCCCGCTTCGGGTCTGTTCGCCAGGGCACGGTAGAGATTCAGCATCTTGCCGCGCGCCTTGCCGGACTGCGCGAGAAAATCGCGGCTGTCCTCGGAGAGCTCAGGGTCATTTTCCTGCAGGAGTGGGATGCGGGCCATTCTGTCCTCGATCAGCTTCCGACCGGCGCTCTCAAGCGCCGAATGATCAAGGATGCCAAGCGGCCCACATAATCGCGAGCAAAATGTTTTTGGCTCAACACGAGCCAGTTCCCCGGCGAGAGGCTTGCCAAAGTAAAGGACATCGACTGTGACCCGCTCCCGCGCCGGCCGGCCCTCCCATGTGCCGACCGACGACACCCGCAACCTCGTGGAATCCCTCTCGGGCTTCGGCATCCCCCAGGACGAGATCGCCCGCCTGGTGGGCATCGCCCCCAAGACGCTGCGATTCCACTACGCCGACCAGATCGAGCTGGGGAGCATCGTCCAACGGGTCCATGCAGAAGAATGCAGCTTTGGAGAAAGCGCTGGCGCAGAAATGAGCAAGGACAGGCGGGCGAACGAGGTCTATCCCGGACCGGCCTGGACGAGCGAAGCAGGCCGACACGACTTCATCCGCCGGGCAACGGATTCGTTCCACCATCCCACCGGCCCCTGCCGCCTCGGCGACGTCGTCGACGGGGCCTTGCGCGTGAAGGGCATCGCGGGACTGCGAGTCATAGACGCCTCGGTCCTGCCCGGTCTTCCAGCGGCGATGAGCAATGCCGGCCGTGACGGCTGTTGCCGAGAAAGCCAGCGACCTCGTGCTGGCGGGATAGAAGCCGTCGTCGCCCGGTGCTTCAGGCGCGGTTGCGCCGGAACAGCAGCGCGACGATCACCCCGCCCAGCACGGAGGCGAGAACCATGAGCGCGAAGAGGCCCACGGCGGCCCACAGCGCGTAGGTACGCGCCTTGGCGCCGGCTTCATCGACCTTCTTGTCGATGAGCGCACGCACTTCGCCGACCTGCGACGCCATCTCGTCCCGCAGTGCCTTCAGTTCGGCCCCCATCGCGCGGGCACGCTCCGCGGCGGACTCCTTGCCCTTCTCGATCGCTTCTCGCGCAGACGGCGGCGTCTGGGCCTGCGCCTGCTGGGCGACGACCACGCCCGCATCGACGCCCTCCTGGTCGGACGGCCGGGCCGACGCGGCACCCGCCGCCATGAAGCCGAAAACGAGGATCAGTAATGGGGCAAATCTGGACATGGAGCGGCCTCATCATTGTGGTCCCTGCATGAAAGCAGGCCCGAAGACATCATGCAAGGGCACGCCGCGTGCACGCCGCGTGCAACCGTCTTCTACGGCGGCACAACGGCCCTGTCCTTGCTCAATATTCCATCCGGCCATGGAATCGGTTTGCGGATGAACGCCACGGTTGATGATGTTCGGTGCTCGAAGAGCGCGCCTGTCCTTGCTCAAAATTCCGTCCGGCCATGGGATCGGTGTTCCGATGAAGAGTATTCCTCCGGCGAGGGCCGCCTGTACGCTGAAGATGTGATCGTGAATATTGAGGGTGCCGCGGGCACGATGATCGTGTCCGTGTAGCCCAGATGGACACGATCGTAGATGTCAGTTTCGAGACCAGACTCCGCCGCTAGACGCCGGCGGCGGGTGCGCCCTGAA
>CANJHI010000310.1 GCA_947474005.1 Alphaproteobacteria bacterium
ACTGTATCCAACTTTGGCGGTGCGTGGCACTCGAACGGTCGCGACCAAAAGGCCGCCCGGTGGAGGCGCGGCCCGTCGATCCAGTGGCAGAAGGGCCGTTGTGCCCGACGTCGAGGCGAGGGGCAGCGCCCGTTCCGGCGTCAACCCTTTTCGATCAGGGCCCGTAGCGCCGGGAGCAACGCGGGAAGCTCCTCCTGGGCGGTCTTCCAGACAATGCTGCGATCGATATCGAAGTATCCATGTATCAGGCGATTGCGCATCGACACGATCGATTGCCATGGCACATCGGGGGCGAGCGCCCGGCTCTCCGGCGAAATCCTGGCGGCAGCTTCCCCGGCGACTTCGATGGCCCGAACGATCGCGAACAGCAGCTGGCGATCGCTGTCCAGGTCGCCACGGTTGCGGCCGTCGATGAAATCGCTGGCCGACTCGATGGCTTCCATCATGTGGAGGACTCTGATGCGGTCGTCAGGCCGCATACTGCACTTCGGCGGTCCGCAACACTTCGCCGCGGAAATGCGGACTCAGATCTTGCGGCGTGCGCAGATCGACGCGCCTGCCTCCGAGCAAAGTCGAAAGGTCGGCTTCGATAGCCGCAAGGCCGATCAGTCCCGGTTCCCTGCCCGCCGCGAACTCGACGAGAATATCGAGGTCGCTATCCGGCCGTGCGTTTCCATGCAGTACCGAGCCGAAAAGGGACAATCGCTCGATGGAGTGCCGTCGACAGAATTCGGCAAGTCCATCGCGATCCTTTGTCAACGCATGAACCACGGCGCACTCTCCTTGGCAGCTTGGTAGCAGTATGCGTCAACTCGGCCGCATTGATAAGAGCGCATGCCACACACGCCGGCGTCGTCCGACGCTGCTATTCGATCTTGATTCCGGCCGACTTGATCAGGGGCCACCACAGCTTGATTTCCGACTCGTGAAGGGCGCGCAGCGCCTGCGGCGTCTGTTGCGCCGGCTCGGGGATCTCCTGGCCGAGCGCCGCGAACTTCTCGCGGACCTGCGGATCGGTCAACGCTTCCATGATCGCGGCCGTAAGCCTGGCCGTCACATCCTTCGGCGTGCCCTTCGGCGCCCACAGCCCGTGCCAGACCGCTATGTAGAGACCGGGCAGGCCGGCCTCGTCGACGGTCGGGATGTCCGGCATCGCCTTCAGGCGTTCCTTCGCGGTGACCGCGAACGCCTTGATCTTGCCCGCCTGGATCTGGGGGATCGAATTGGCGGCCTGGTCGAACATGATGTCGATCTGGCCGGCGACCACGTCCGCCAGCGCCGGGCCGCCTCCGCGGTAGGGAATGAAGCGCAGCTTGACGCCGGTCTTCTGCTCGAAATAGAGACCGCCGATGTGGGACGCGGCGCCGACACCCGCCGTGCCGGCCGTGACCTTGTCGGAATTGGCCTTCGCCCATTCGATCAGGCCCTTGAGGTCGGTGACCGGCAGGTCCTTGCGCGACACCAGCAGTTGCGGATTGGTGGCGATGGAGGCCAGCGGCTCGAGATCGTCGAGGATGTTGAAGGGGAGCGGATAGATGGCGGGATTGACGACGTGCGTGCTCCAGTGGCCGATGCCGATGGTGTAGCCGTCGGGCGCCGCGCGCACGACGCGCGCGACGCCGAGCGTGCCGGCGGCTCCCGTCGTGTTGTCGACGATCACCGTCTGGCCGAGCGTCCGGCCCATCCGCTCGGCCAGGATGCGCCCCAGCGTGTCGGTTGGACCGCCGGCGGTGAACGGCACCACCAGCGTGATCTGCTTAGAAGGAAAGGTCTGCGCCCCGGCGCGACCGCTGGCGAGGCCCGCGCCCAGCATCAGGCCCGTGATGTATCTTCTGCGCATGGTCGTTTCCCCGGCGTTGGTGCCGGCATCCATTGGAGGAGCGGCCTTTAGGATCCAGCTTGTGCGCGAATCGATGTGAGTTACAAGCTCCGGCGTCCAACCCACGGGGCGATGTCCGACCTCAAGGGGCGCATCAGCGCGATACTGCGGGCAGGCGATCTGCCGGTAACTCTCGCGGGAGGCGCCGGCGGCCTTGCCCCAGGAGCGGGCCCGGCCGCTGCGCTCAAGCGCCAGGTGGAGGGCGTCGCTAGGCGAACAGGAAGTCCGTGTCGGAGAGGCTCGCCGTCTGCACGCCGATCAGCGTGATCGCGCTGGTCGTGCCACCATTGGTGTAGAACAGCGTCGTCGAGTTGTAGCCCAGGCCGAGGGGATCCCATTCGTAGGTCGTGAAGTCCGAGAACGAGTCGATCGCCGCGACCGCCGTGAAATCCAGCTTCTCGCCGTTGAAGTCGAAGGAGTGGATCGTGTCGGAACCCCAGGCGGTGGCGGTGTAGACGTAACGGTCAAATCCCGTCTCGCCGATCATCGTGTCGTTGCCGGCGCCACCGGTCAGGATGTCGTTGCCTGTGCCACCGGCGATGTAGTCATCTCCCAACCCGCCGGTCAGAACGTCCGCGCCGCCCCAGCCATAGAGGAAGGTGTTCACGGTGTTGCCGGCGCCGTTGAGATTGTCGTCGCCGACGACGGAGCCCTGTACCCATTCGATCGAGGCCGTCGAGAGGTTGAGCGTTACGCCTGTGTCGGACCAGACGAACAGCGAATCGAAGCCGGTGCCGCCGTCGATCACGCTGTCGCCCCCCAGTTCGATCAGGGAATCGTCGCCGCCCTGGCCGCGCAGGATATCGGAGCCGCCATTGCCCAGCATGAGGTCGGCACCGCCGCCGCCTTCCAGGGTGTCGGTGCCGTCGCCGCCATCGATATAGTCGCCGAAGGCCGAGCCGGTGAGCGTGTCGTTGCCGCCCATGCCGTAGATATAGACGGCGCTGCTCTGGGTCGCGGCGTTGAACGTATCGCCGCCATCATTGCCTTGCGCCCATTCGATCGACGCCGTGCCCATGTTCAGCGTCACCGCCGTACTGGTCTGCACGAACGCCGAATCGAAGCCCGCGCCGCCATTGATGCTTGTATCGGCGGCGTCAATCAGCAGGTAGTCGGCGTTACCGCCGCCGGACAGCGAATCGGCGCCAAGACCGCCGATCAGCACATCGCTGCCGGCACCGCCGGTCAGATTGTCGATGCCACCGCCGCCGTTCAGCGTGTCGCCGCCGTTGCCGGCACCGAGGAAATCGTTGCCGGAGCCGCCGGTCAGCACATTGCCGCCGAGATTGTCACCGGCCGACAGG
>CANJHI010000311.1 GCA_947474005.1 Alphaproteobacteria bacterium
GATTTCTCGTTGCGGTCCGCACCATAGTCGGCGTTTGCGTGGCGGCTCAACCGGAACCGCTGCATTGACCGCCGTTCCGGCAGGGTCGCTAATCGAGCGTCATGACACCGGCGCTGCTCTACGGCCTCGTCGTTCTTTCCGCGATCGCGCATGCGATCTGGAACGCATTGGTGAAATCGGCCGGCGACCGCACCCTCACCATGGTGGCGATCCGCACGGCAGGCCTCGTGCTCGGCCTCGCAGCCCTTCCCTTCGTCGACTGGCCGGCGCCGGAGAGCTGGAAGTGGCTGGCCCTCACCAGCTGCGTGATGTTCGCCTACTACGCGCTGCTGATCCGCTCCTACGGTCTCGGCGACATGAGCGTCGTCTATCCGCTGGCGCGCGGCATCGCGCCGGTGCTGATGACCGTGGTGGCCTTCCTCACCATCGGCGAGGCGCTGAGCACCGGCCAGATGGTGGCCGTCGGGCTGATCTCGCTCGGCATCATGGCGCTGTCGATCGGCGCGGGCGCCAGCCGGCAGGCGGTGGGCTTTGCACTCGCGACCGGCGTCACGGTCGCGACCTACAGCTTCTTCGGCGGGCTGGGCGTGCGCGCCGCCGGCACGGTGCTGGGCTTCCAGGCGTGCCTGGAAATCATCACCGGCCTCGGCATGGTCGGCTATGCACTCGTTGTGCGACGCGCGGATCTTCCGGCCTATGTCCGCCGTCATGGCGCAGTCGGATTGCTGGCGGGCGCCGTTTCGGTGGCGGGTTTCCTCGCCTTCCTGTTCGCGGCAAAGAGCCTGCCGTTGGGCCCCGTGGTGGCACTGCGCGAGACCAGCGTCATCTTCGGTGCCGTGCTCGGCACCTTCGTGCTCAAGGAAGGCTTCGGCCTCCGCCGCATGGCTGCCTCGGCGCTGGTCGTGGGCGGGATTGCACTTCTCGCCCTGCCGCGATGAGATATGCTGGTCCGGTATCGACACATCAATCGGAGGAAACCATGAAGCTCTATTACATGCCCGGCGCCTGCTCGCTCGGAATCCACGTGCTCCTCGAGGAGATCGGCAAGCCCTACGACCTGCATAAGATCGACGGCGCCGCGCGCGAGCAGTACGGGCCCGACTTCACCAAGATCAACCCGAAGTCCAAGGTGCCGACGCTGACGCGCGACGACGGCTCGGCTTTGACCGAGTTCCCGGCCATCGCCGTGTGGCTTGCCCGCAAGAACCCCGAGGCGGGCCTGATGCCGGCCGATGCCGACAACGAGGCGCGCGCGCTCGAAGCCATGGACTACGCCGTCTCGACCATGCACATGCAGGGCTTCTCGCGCATGTTCCGGCCGGTCAACTACGCACCGACCGAAGCCGACCACGACAAGGTCAAGGCGCGCGGCAAGGAGATCATGGAGAACGGCCTGGCGCTGATGGACAAGGCGCTGGAAGGCAAGGAGTACATTGCCGGCAAGTTCTCGGTGGCCGATGCCGCGCTCTTCTACGTCGAGTTCTGGGCAGCCGGCCGCATGAAGATGCCGCTGCCCAAGAACGTCGCCGCCCACTACGAGCGCATGAAGGCCCGTCCGGCCGTGAAGCGCGTGCTGGAGCAGGAAGGCCTCGCCGCCGCGGCCTGACGTGGGCGTTCCGGGGGCGCTTCCGGCGGCTCTCCGGGCACGCCTGCGTCTGCCGCTGATCGCGGCCCCGATGTTTCTCGTATCGGGGCCGGCCCTGGTGAAGGCGGTGTGCCGGGCCGGTGTCATCGGCTCGTTTCCGACCGCCAACTGCCGCACGGTCGAGGAACTCGACCGCTGGCTCCTCGACATGTCTGACGACTTGAAGCGTGCGGCCGATGAGACCGGCCGCGCGCCGGCGCCGCTCTGCCCCAACCTGATCGTCCACCGCTCCAATCCCCGGGTCTCCGAGGATCTGGCGGCGGTCCTGCGCGCCAGGGTCGAGTTGGTGATCACCTCCGTCGGTTCGCCCGAACCGGTGTTGAAACCGCTCAAGGACGCGGGCTGTCTCGTCTTCGCCGACGTGGCCTCGGTGCGTCACGCCGAGAAGGCCGTCGCCGCAGGTGTCGACGGGCTGGTGTTGCTGACGGCCGGCGCCGGCGGCCAGACTGGCTGGGTCAATCCCTTCGCCTTTGTGCGCGCGGTGCGGGCGTTCTGGGACGGCATCGTGGTGATGGCGGGCGGCATGGCTGACGGTCATGCGATTGCCGCGGCGGAGACGCTGGGCTGCGATCTCGCCTACATGGGCACCAAGTTCATCGCCACGCGCGAGAGCCTGGCTAAGGACGAATACAAGAACTTGCTGGTGAAGAGCCGGCTGGATGACGTGCTGCTGACCCGCGCCTTCACCGGCCTGGAAACCAGCATGCTGCGGCCCTCGATAGCCGCAGCCGGCCTCGATCCCGACAACCTGCCGGTGCGCGGCGCCATCGACATCGCCAAGGACATCAACGCCTCGGAGCGCGACAAGCCCGATTCCAAACGCTGGAAGGACATTTGGAGCGCCGGCCACTCCGTGTCGGGCGTCAGCGATGTGCCGTCGGTCGCCGAACTTGTGGAGCGCACCGCCGCCGAATACGCGGCGGCTACTGCGGCTCGATCTTCGCCAGCTTGATGTAACCGGCCCAGAGCTTTCGTTCATTGCGCACGAAGTCGGTGCTCTTCCCGATGTCCCAGTCCGCCGGCGGCGTCGTCGCGTTGATTTCCAGCAGGCGCTTGCGCACCTCGGGCTTGTGAGTGGCTGCGGTTATCCAGCGGTTGAGCTTGCGCTGGATCTCGACCGGCACCTCGTTGCGCAGAGAGTAGGACACGAACGCGATGACGGAAAAGCCGGGATAGGTCTCGGCGATCGCCTCGAGGTCGGGGTATTGCGGCGAGCGTTCCGGCGAGGTGACGGCAATGGCGCGGACATAGCCCGATCGGACGTAGCTCTCGCCGACGGTCTGGTCGGGAAAGACCACGTGCACGCGGCCGGCGGCCAGATCCTGGATCGAGGGCACGGCGTCGCGATAGGCGACCTCCTCAAATTTGACGCCGCTCCGCTCCTCGAACAGCGCCGACGGCACGCGCGACGACGCATTGCCGTACCCCGAGAAGACGGGCTCCCCGGGCTTGCGTGACTTGGCGAAGGCCACGAACTCCCTCACCGTCCGGTACGGCGCATCCTTGTTGACCAGCATGAAGCTCGGGATGA
>CANJHI010000312.1 GCA_947474005.1 Alphaproteobacteria bacterium
CCGTCTCTTTCCGACCGAACCTCGTTCAAATTGGTTTGGATTAAAAAGACGTAGTGTTTCCGGTACTTTTTCGGTTTGAGGGTGCGCCGGAGTTTGGCTGGAGTCCGCCGCCAGGCAGATCGTCGAAAAAACCCGAGGTGGGCGTAGTCCGGCGTAATCGTGCGCAATTCCGGCGGGACATATGGGCGCGGCCGGTACGGGACACGCCGACGAAGGAGGGGCTGGCTTTCTCGCAGCCGGAAACCGCTACATCTGCACGGTCTTCCGATAACACGACACCGCCGCCGCATAGTCCTGCGGCACGCCTTGGCCGTCGCGGTATATGACGCCCAGGTTGAACTGGGCGCGGGCATCGCCCTGGTCGGCGAGTGGACGCCATACACGCATCGCCGTCTCATAGTCGCCCTTCTGCACGGCGTTTAACCCATCCTCATACGGCCCCGCGACTGCATGCCCAGCGGCGCACACGAGCAGAACCAACAGCAGCTTGCTTGTTCTTCGGCGATCAATACCGCATCACCAATATGCGGCCGGTACCGGGCACGATTCTGAAGCCGAGGCGCTCGAGCAGGCGGCTGGCGGCGCTGGTAGCCATCAGTTCGACCGTCAGATCCTTGTGCTTGCGGTCGGCGCGCCCCTTCATCCATTCGAGGAAGCCGGTGCCGATCCCGCGATTGCGCAGGTACGGCACGACCAGCAACTGCTTCACATTAATTACCTGGCTATTCTCCGTGACGTACAGCCATCCGGCGTCGGTCTCCTGCGACCGCAAGATCGACGAGCCGGTGTCGGCCAGCGCTCGCTCGACGATGCGGCGGTGGTCCGGCTCGTGCCAGTCGGTCGGCGGCTCCATCAGCGGCCGGACGGCATCGTGGTATATCGGCCAGCAGAACTCGAAATCGGCTTTAGTGGCGGGGCGAAGGTCGAAGGATTGAGGCATCCCAGCATCCGGCCATAAGCGGTGGCGAGATGCAACGCCTGCCATGATGATGCTACGCCGCCAACATGCAAAAACGAATTAGCGCTTCGGCGGCGTAAAGCCTTTGCTGCGAATTTTCTTTTCTAGGGCAGCGATACCGGCGGCCGTGTTGCCCTTGCGGCAATCGGCTATGGCTTCCACGGTCACGAAATCTGGCCGAGTACCGCCTTCGCCGCCGTTGTTGCTTAAATACTTGGTAGCGTAATCGCCTAGCGTCGCGCAGTAAGCGGCATCGTCATTTTGTGCATCCGCTGGAAGCGCGAAGGCAAAACAGGCAAAAATGGTAAGCGAAATTCGAATCACGCCGAACTTTACTTCGTAACTAGCTGCAGGTCGAGGAGCGCGCCGTGCCGGAGACGATCTTGATTCCCTTCCTGACCGCCGTTGCCTCCTTCGTTCTGATGCTGCTGGGTTGCATGGCGGCCGCACACCTCCGCCGGGTGCTGCCGGATCACCATTTCAGCGAGGACGCCCGGGACATCGTCAGGCTGGGCGCCGCGCTTCTGGCCACGATCTCGGCCCTAGTGCTCAGTCTCCTGATCAGTTCGGCCAGCAATTCCTACGAAGCTCAGCGCCGGGAGATCCGGGAGATCTCGGCAAACCTCGTCCTGCTCGATGTGCTGCTCGCCGAGTTCGGTCCCGAGACGCGGCCGATTCGTCGGAGCGAGCGCGAAGCAGTGGAAACGCTCGTGAATAACATCTGGCGAAAGGTTCCCGCGACCCTCGACCTAGAGCGTGGCTTCATGCCGGCAGCCATCACGCATCGGCTCCACGAGGCCATCCGGGGGCTGATGCCCGTGACCGACATCCAGCGCGAAATCAGGACCCAGGCCAACCAGATCGCCCTCGATTCCGCCCGCGCTCGCTACATGCTCTATGAGGGGGCCGATGCCCGCCTGCCCACGCCTTTCGTCTTCATCGTGATCGGATGGCTCACTATCCTGTTCATGAGCTTCTGTCTGTTCTCGAACCTGAACCGGATCGCTGTCGTGGCGCTCGTCCTGCTGGCGGCGTCGGCCGCATCGGCGCTCTTTCTCCTGCTCGAACTCAGCGATCCGTTCGGCGGTCTGCTGCGCATTTCGGACGCGCCGTTGCGGCTCGCCTTGCCTCCGCTCAATGGCTGACCTGGCCTCTGCTCCCGCGGCGGCAACAGCAGCTTCAGCAGGCTCATGGCGACCTCCGCGAGCAGCGTACCGTGCGGCGATCAGGCCGCCAGAAGCCGCGACATCGAGAACGGCGCTTACTCTGCAGCCTGCTTGTTCTTCGCCATCGCCTGCTGCTGCATCTGCAACACCTGCTCTCCTGTCGCTTGCGCTGGTCGCCGTACAGTTTCTCGCCCAGCTGGCGGACCAGTTCGCGCTCCGGCCAGGTCAGCCGCTCGTCGTCGGCTTCGATGACCAGCACACGCTGGGCCTGCCATAGGATGTGGGTATCATCATCGCACGCCCTCCCAGCAGCGCTGCGCGTAGGCGCACCAGCGGCAGAGATAGAAGTCGGGGCTGGCGGCGATGCGCGGCGGCAACTCGCCGGCCTCAGCGGCACGTATGACATCGACCGCCTTGTCGGAGAGCGCCTGGGCGGCACGGGCGTCGAAGGCCACGATCTCGTGATGGAGCGCCTGGGTGTCCTTGTTGAGCGCGGTGAACAGCGCCGCTCCAAGGTCCATGTAGGCCATGTAAATCTGTAACTGGGCGAAGTAGACCGGCTTCGACCGCTGGACGCCGTGTTTGACGGTGTCGGTCCAGGACTTCGAGTTCAAAGCCTTGTGTTCGAACAGGACCGGCCAGGCGACGCCGATATCGGGCCCGTCGACGATGACGCCGTCGATGTGGCCCCGGATGCGGCCGTTGGCGGTGACAAAGCCGAACTGCTCGCCGTCGCTGCGATGGGTGCGCAGGTCGAAGCCCGCGGCACGCAGCCAGCGTATCGACAGGGTCTCGAACTGGTGTCCGGCATCGAAGATCCGGAGCGTGCGGCCGTCGAAGCCCTTGCCTGCATCGAGCGTCGCGCGAGTGTATTCATAGACCAGCTTGCGCGCGCAAGGCTCCCCTGGCCGTTCATCGATGCCGACAAGGCATTGCCCTGGATCGAGCAGAAGACCGGGCTCTCCATGGCCGAGAGCCAGATTGCCGCAATCCGGCTCTCCCTTTTGTCCAAG
>CANJHI010000313.1 GCA_947474005.1 Alphaproteobacteria bacterium
CGCAGAACCGTACCGTTCACCATCGTGCCGTTGGTCGAACCGAGATCCTCGACCTGAAGGGCCTCGCCCGCAAGGAAGAGACGCGCGTGACGGCGCGACGCCGTGGCATGCGCCACAACGAGCTCGCATTGGTCGGCCGAGCGGCCGATCACCATCCCCTTCGACTGGTTCATCAACTTGTCGAGGGCGACGTCGAAAGCGTGCTTGTGGCCGGCGGAATCCGGTCCCTCGAAGCGCAATGTGATCTGCGGCACCATCCGGGTCGTCGTGCCGATCGGCGGCATCTGACGAGCGTGGCGTACATGGAATATCTGAACGGCGCGGCTCACGTTCTTCATCTGCTGTTCACCGCCGTCGGCGAAGGCATAGTCGACCTTGAGTTCCACCAGGTCGCGCACGACGCGCGACACCGCGATGCCGCCGGGTTCGGCCAGCGCCTGGATACGGGCAGCGAGATTGACGCCGTCACCGAAGATGTTCTGGTCCTCGGCGTCGACGATCACCTCACCCAGGTGAACGCCGATGCGGAACATCATGCGCTGGTCTTCCTGGAGGGCCTCGTTGAAGCGTGCCATGCGTTCCTGGATATCGATGGCGACCCCGACGGCGGTCACGGCCGAGCCGAACTCCGCCAGCATGGCGTCGCCTGCCGTTCCGACCAGCCTACCTTGCGACGCCACGATCGCCGGCCGCCAGACCTCTATCTGGGCTGCTTTCAGGTGCCGGAAGGTGCGCGTCTCCGCGCCCTCCATCATCCGGGTGAATCCGGCGAGGTCGGCATGAACGATGGCGGCGAGGCGGCGTTGCATGATCGACCCGGTCTAGCGGCCCTTGAAGGCAGGAGTGCGGCGCTCGCGCAGGGCCGCCAGCCCTTCGCGCAAATCCTCCGACCCGGCGCAGGCCTGGGCGCTCTGCCGGATCGATGGGACATCCGGCGCCGCCTGGGCGAACTGCTCGATGGCGCGCTTCATGCCGGCCATGGACAGCGGCGCCAGGGAGGCGAGCTTGGTCGCCTTCTCCTCGACCTTGTCCTTGAACTCGGCACGGTCGACCAGCCAGTCGAGATAGCCGACAGCCAGCAGCTCGGTGTCGGAAAAATCCTCAGACAGCAGAAAGGCGCGCTTGGCGAAGCTCGGGCTCACCTTCTGGGTGTAGCGACGCAGGCCGCCGGGATAGTAGTGCAGGCCGAAGCGGGCGGCCGGCATGAAGAACTTCATGCCCCGGACGCCCAGGCGAAAATCGCAGGCGAGCGCCAGGTCGGTCGCGCCGCCGTAGACGCCCCCGTTCAGGGCGCACAGCGTCGGCATGCGCATCGCCTCGAGGCGATCCATGACCTTCTCGAAGCTGTCGTCATTGGTCGCCTGGGAGCGACGCTCGGTGGCTGAAATCGAGCCGAGGTCGTAGCCCGAACAAAAGGTCTTCTCGCCTGCGCCCGTAATCACGGTGACGCGCACATCGGGATCGGCATCGGCCTTCTCGATGGCCACGCGCAACGCGCTTAGGCCGGCCGGATCGAGCCGGTTGTGCTTGGCAGGATCGTTGAGGGTGATGGTGGCTCGCGGGCCGTCGATAGCAAGCTGAACTGTGTCTGTCATGATGGCGACAAGGTACCCGAGCCGGTCGCCAAAAGCGACTGGGCGCGGCATATTGCGGTCCGGAGGAAAACAGATGACCTACACTGCCCCGCTCGCCGACATGCGTTTCGCGCTGCGCGAAGTGGCTGGCCTGGCACGCGTTTCGGCGCTGCCGGGTTACGAACACGCCACCGACGACACGGTCGACGCGGTGCTGGAAGAGGCCGCCAAGCTCGCCGGCAACGGCCTGGCGCCGCTCAACCGCGACGGCGACAAGGTCGGCGCCAAGCTGGAAAACGGCGTCGTTCGGTCCGCTCCGGGGTTCGCCGCGATCTACAAGGAATTCGTCGCCGGCGGCTGGAATTCGCTGCCGTTCGACCCGGAGTTCGGCGGCCAGGGCATGCCGTGGCTGCTCGCCACCACCGTTCAGGAGATGTGGCAGGCGGCCAACATGGGCTTCGGGCTGGTGCTGCTGCTTAACCAGGGTGCAATCGACGCCATCCATCATCATGGATCGCCCGAGCAGCGGAGCGCTTATCTGCCGAAGATGATTTCGGGCGAGTGGACCGGGACCATGAACCTGACCGAACCGCAGGCCGGCTCCGACCTCGGCCAGCTCAAGAGCCGCGCCATCAAGAAGGACGACCACTACCTGGTCACCGGCCAGAAGATCTTCATCACCTACGGTGAGCACGACATGGCGGAGAACATCGTGCACCTGGTGCTGGCGCGCACGCCCGATGCACCCGCCGGCGTGCGCGGCATCTCGCTGTTCATCGTGCCCAAGTTCCTGGCCGGCGCCGACGGCGGGCTCGGCAAGCGCAACGACCTGCGCTGCGTCTCGCTCGAGCACAAGCTCGGCATCCATGCCAGCCCGACCTGCGTCATGTCTTTCGGCGACGACGGCGGCGCGGTCGGCTACCTGGTCGGCGAAGAAGGCCGTGGCCTCTCCTACATGTTCACCATGATGAACAACGCCCGCCTGTCGGTCGGCATCCAGGGCCTGGCGATCGCCGAGCGCGCCTACCAGCAGGCGGCCGCCTTCGCCCGCACGCGGGTGCAGTCGAAGGACGACGGCAGCCCGAAGCCCGAAGCGGTCTCGATCGTCCATCATGCCGACGTGCGTCGCATGCTGATGACCATGCGCGCCCAGATCGAGGCGATGCGAGCGCTGGGCTACTACACCGCCGCCGGCATCGACGGCGCGCTAAGACACCCGGACAAGGAAACCGCGCGCAAAACGCAGGATCGCGTCGACCTGCTGATCCCGATCGTCAAAGCCTGGTTCACCGACCTCGGCAACGAGATCGCCTCGACCGGCGTGCAGATCCATGGCGGCATGGGCTTCATCGAGGAGACAGGTGCCGCCCAGCATCTGCGCGATGCCCGCATTTTGCCGATCTACGAGGGCACCAACGGGATCCAGGCGCGCGACCTGGTGGGCCGCAAGGTCGCCAAGGACGGCGGCGAGACCATGCTGGCGCTGGTCGCCGAGATGCGCGCCACGGCCGAGGAGATGATGGCCGCGCCCGGTGACGATATCGAGGCGATCCGCGC
>CANJHI010000314.1 GCA_947474005.1 Alphaproteobacteria bacterium
ATGATCGGCCAGATGATCGCCGGGCGTCATGAGCCGTGGTTCCAGCATTTTGCCGTCGATCGACCGTCGCCGAAGGGGTGATTCTCCCCTATTGACTAATCTTATTACTATTCCTATACTCCTATCTAGTACACACATGCGGGAAATTCCCACATCAAAGGCCAACCGATAGGAGGATCAACATGGCCCCGTCCGACTGGGAACTCTATCTTCGGCAAGGGCGCGAAGCGCCCGGACCAGGGTTTTTCGCAAGGCCCGCAGCAGCAAGCCGGGCCGTCCATGAGCTTCACCGACGCGTTCGCGCTGAAGGATCAGTACGGTCCCAACGCCATCCTGCCGCCCGACATGCAGGCCTACACGCTGGAGGATCTGCGCCGGAAGGCCGAGGAGGAGAAGCGGCCGTTCGTAGAAGCCCAGGCGCGCGAGACCGCGGCCAAGCGCGTTGCGCAGGCGGCGACGGCGGTGCAGCGGGCGATGGCGCCCAAGCCGCGGCGTTACGGCTGGCGGCTGCGCATCTCGTTCCTCAATAACTTCGAGCGCTCCCGCTCCGTCACCGAGGCGGCGGCGCGCACCGGCATCGACGAGACGACGGCCCGGCGCTGGCGCCGTAAATACCCGGCCTTCAACCGGCGCTGGATCGAGATCGTGGAGAGCCGCGGCCGGTGCAAGAGCGAGGATCTCATGCTGCGCGCCGGCGAGCCCCAAGTGGTGCGGCGCTATTTCTTCCGCGGCAAGCAGGTGGGCGAGCTGACACGCCACGAGGATCGCGCGCTGATGTTCCTGATCCAGCGCGCCGACACCGCCCAGCACCGCGAGGAGGACCGCGCCGAGCGCCGCGAGATCCGCGCGCACGAGATGGAGATGCGCCGGCTCGAGATCGCGGCGCGCGTTTCTCCGCCAGCGGAAAAGGAAGCCGTAAAGGAACTCGTGCCGACGCCCGAAGTTTCCGGGCAGGCGACCTCCACGGAAAAGGCGTGATCGGCGTGGAAGATCAGGGGCTTACGGCGAAAAAACCGGGCATGAGACCTCCGCAGGTCGTGGAGGCCGGGTCGCGGCCCGCAAGCTCTGCTTCCGCCGACGCGCTCTGCTATGGTGGCGGCCAAGAAGGACTGGAGGAATTCATGCCCGATCTCTTTCCGACCACCGAGGAAGCCCTGCAGGATCCGACCGGCAAGCCTGGCATCGTCAATCATCTCGGCCCCGGCTCGTTCGAGGCCGACGGACTGCGGCCGTTCTTCGAATACCGCCGGCTCGGTCTCGAGGCGCTGACCGACGGCAAGGTCGGCGTGCTCGTGGCACGCGCCAAGCCAGGCAAGCATGTCGACGCGCCGCGCCACACGCACACGCTCTCCTTCCAGTTCATCTATGTGCTGAAGGGCTGGGCGATCTTCGAGTACGAAGGCTACGGCGAGCACAAGCTCGTGGAGGGCTCGACCGTCTATCAGCCGCCCGGAATCAGGCACAAGGAGATCGCCCACTCCGACGACTTCGAGGTGCTGGAGATCACCATGCCGGCCGACTTCGAGACCCGGACGGCCGAGTAGCGGCCAGCAGATGTGGAAGGCCATGCCGCGCTTGCTGTCCCTCATGACGTCCATGGCGATCGTGTTGCTGCTGTCGGTGTCGTCCCTGTCGACGGCGGTCGAGGCCGCCGATCCGGCGCCGCCGGTGCCGAAGGTGCGGCCGATCTTCTTCGCCTCGGGTTCCAGCCGCGGCACCATCGGCGGGCACGTGACGCGCGGCCAGCACGACCTCTATTCGCTGACCGCCGCAGCGGGGCAGACCATGAGCCTCACCGTCACCGCGCCCGACGACAATGCGATCTTCCAGATCTACGAGCCCGGCACGACGGTCGGCCTCGACGCCGGCGGCGCCCTGGAGTTCAAGGGCAAGGTGCTGCGTGCCGCCGGCGAGGGTGAAGTGACGACGCGCTGGAGCGGCCGCCTGCCGGTGCAAGGCACCTATCTGCTCGAGGTCGGCAGCACGCGCGGCCAGGCGCGCTACAGCATGGACATCCGGCTCGACTGAGGGGCAGGCTCGGATCATGAAGACCCTTCTTGTGCTGCTCGCCCTCCTGCTGCCACTCGCCGTCCTGCCGGCCGGCGCCCAGCCGCTGCCCGAGATCCCGACGATCCAGGTGCCGCCCGCCGGCGCCTCCGTCACCGGCAAGCTCGGCCCGGGCGGACGCAATCTCTATTACGTCTCGGCCCAGAGCCTGCAGGCGCTCTCGGTCACGCTCACCTCGGCCGGCAATATCGCGGTGTTCCAGATCTACGGTCCTGGCGTCGTGGTCGGCCCGGGCAGCAGCGGCGTGCCGGCGATCACCGGCACGACGCTTACCGACGCCAGCGCCAAGGATGCCCCGATGGCGTGGATGGGCGTGGTGCCGCAGTCGGGCCTCTGCCTGATTGCGGTCGACTCCACGGCCGGCCCGACGGTCTATACGCTGGCGGTCACCCTGCAATAATAGTCAGCGGTGCGTGACGTCAGCGATGAGTCACCTGGATGAACTGGTTGTTGGTGTTGGGCCGGTAACTGATGTCGTAGTGGGCGCCCTTCGGCGTCGCGTCGCAGGTAGCGGCCGTCGCCTGCATGCGCGGCAGATTGAAGGTCGTCCAGGCGCTGCCCTTGGTCATGTCGACGTCGAGCTGGAAGGTGAGCGCCGGCGAGCTCTTGGCGGCGTCGGCATATTTCCAGCAGATCCAGTTCTGGTAGGCCGGCTGCAGCTTGAAGTTCTGCCACGCCTGTTCGGCCCACTTGTAGCGATAGCTGATGGTCGCCTTGGTGTTGTTGTGGATACAGGCGCAGCCGTGCGTGGTGTTCTGGGCCTCCGCCCCCGACGCGCCGAAGCCTGCCAAGAGCGCGGCGGCGGCAAGAGCGATCTTCAATCCAGACATCGAATCCCCAACTTACTTCATTGATACTGCGGTAAAATTTGCAGGAAATTCGAGAGAAACGCCAGCATCTTAGGGCTCGTAAGAGAATAAACGAATCGTGATTTGTCGATTTCAGAAGATATGGGATTCTCAGAGTGAGGATAACACCCTATCTTGGGAGAATGATTGACGTTGAGGCGATCCGGCAACGATTTTCCGCGGTCTCCCCCTTTCTCGA
>CANJHI010000315.1 GCA_947474005.1 Alphaproteobacteria bacterium
CAGGGCCAACAGACGGCATGCTTGATGGACGTCCTGACACCGACGGGCGTGACCGCGAAGCCCCTCCGCCGATAAATACCTCCGCGTGATCGCCAACGACATCCCGACCTCCTCAACGACACTGTCGCTTCAAAGAATCGAGCCCCGACCTCCAGCGCAAATCACATAAGAGTCATCGGTTCAGACGGTTGGTATGAGACGATGCGGACCGTCAGCCACCCCGAAAGCGATGCCATCCTGGGTGCCATGCGCCAGGTGGCGCTGGCGGGTGGGCACGCGATCAGCCACGCCGACACCGAGAGCATTTTAGGCGCCGCGCATTATCTGCTGCGCCGACCCGACCTTGTCGACATCAGCACGCTGCCGGCGGCCGAGCCGGCCGATCTCGTCGCTACGCTGAAGGACCGCGAGATGGCGGCCGAGGCGGTAAAGTATCTCGCCATCATGGTGATGGTCGATGGCGTCCTCGACCGCGACAAGCTGGCGCGCGTGCTGGCGTATGCGCGCGCGCTCGACATCGAGGCGAACTACCTGACCGAGATGGTCGAGGCGGCTTCAGGTCACCTGGAGTGGGTGGTTGCCGACATGACCATGCGCAACGCCGAGAGTGTCGTGAGCGGGGCGTGGGGCAACCGGCCCGATCCCGCGAAGTGGATCCTGCCCTATGCCGGCGACAAGGCCGAGCCCGCGTTGGTGGCGCGCTACGAGGCATTGGGCAAGCTGCCGCAAAACACCTTCGGCAAGGCGCTGTGGGACTTCGACAAGAAGAACGGCTACCCGTTCCCCGGAGACCCCCAGGCGCTGAACGCCACCTTCGCCACGCCGCACGATGCCACGCACATCATCTCCGGCTACGACACCAGCTATCGCGGCGAGATCCTGGTCTCGACCTTCACCGCCGCCATGCACCCGATCAATCCGATGGCGGGCCACATCCTGCCGGTGATCTTCAACGGCCATCTCGGCATCAGGTTCAACGAGGTGGCAACGCCGGCGCGCGGCGGCTTCGACCCGGACGAGTTCTGGCACGCCTGGGCGCGCGGCCGCGACATGACAGTCGACATCTTCGCGCCGGACTGGAGCGCCTGGGACTGGATCGAGCGCGACCTGGAGGATCTGCGACGCGACTGGAACGTCGCGCCGCCGGGCCACAGGCTCTAGGTCAGACCACCGGGCTGGCGCCGCCGTCGACGTTGATGGCGACGCCGGTGATGAAGGAGCCGGCGTCCGAGCACAGGAAGCAGGCCATGCGCGCGAATTCCTCGGCCTTGCCCATGCGGCCGAGCGGGATGCGGCCCTTGGCCATGCCGTCGATGAACTCCTGGTAGGTCTTGCCCTCGCCCGCCGCCGTCTTGTGGCGGCGCTGCCACTGGTCGCTGTCGATCAGGCCAACGAGCATGGCGTTCACCAGCACGCCGTGCTGGGCGTTCTCCTGGCTGAGCGCCTTGGTGAGGGCGAGACCCGCGGCACGACTGACGCTGGTCGGCGTCGAGTTGGCGCCGGGTGCCTTTGCGCCGATGTTCAGCACATTGACGATGCGGCCCCACTTGCGCTCGCGCATGCCGGGCAGGACGTGCCGCGCCAGGCGGATGGCGGCGAACAGCTTGAGATCGAGATCGCCCTGCCAGTCCTCGTCGGTCACGGTGTCGAACGCCTTGGCGTGGCTGATGCCGGCATTGTTGACCACGATGTCGATTTTGCCGAAGTCGGCCACGACCTTCTTGATGGTGTCGGCGATCGGCGCCGCCTTGGAGACGTCGCAGGAATAGCCTTCGACCTTGGCGTTGGTCTTGCCGGCTGCCTTCTGCACCTCGAGCTTGGCCGAGGCCAGCACGTCGGCCTTGCGCGCCAGCATCGCCACCGAAGCGCCCGAGGCTGCGAATTCCTTGGCCATGGCGAGGCCAAGACCGGTGCTGCCACCGGTGATCACGGCCACGCGGCCGTCCATGCGTACGTCCATGAAAGTCTCCTCCGTTTATGCTTTCAGTGTAGCGAGTGCCGCGAGAACGCGCTCGGGCGTTGCCGGCGCATCGAGCCGCACTGCGGTCCTGCCGTCGCCTGCGGCGGTGATCGCATCCTTGAGTGCTGTCCACACCGCCGTTGCCAGCAGAAGTGGCGGCTCGCCCACCGCCTTGGAGCGGAAGATGGTCGCCTCGCGTGACGGCGCGTTCGCCAGCATGGTGACGTTGAACACCGGCGGCACGTCGCGGCTGCCGGGGATCTTGTAGGTCGAAGGGCCTGACGTGCGCAGCCTGCCCTGCTTGTCCCACCACAGTTCCTCGCAGGTGAGCCAGCCCTGGCCCTGCACGAAGGCGCCCTCGATCTGGCCGCGGTCGATGGCGGGATTGAGCGAGCTGCCGCAATCCTGCACCAGGTCGGCGCGCAGCACGCGGCTCTCGCCGGTCAGCGTGTCGATCGCCACCTCGGCCATTGCCGCGCCAAAGGAGAAATAGAAGAACGGCCGGCCACGCATCGCCGCGCCGTCCCATTGGATCTTGGGCGTCTTGTAGAAACCGGTGGCGGACAGCGAGACGCGGCCCAGCCAGCACAATTTCGCCAGCTCGCCGAAGCTCACGACCTGGTTGCTGCCCGGTTTGGCGATACGGACATTGCCGTCGGCGAATTCGATGTCGCTCTCGGCGGCACTGAAATGCTCCGCGGCGAAGGCGATCATGCGCTGCTTGATGGTGTTCGCCGCCTCCCAGGCTGCCCAGCCGTTGAGGTCCGAGCCGGTGGACGCCGCCGTGGGCGAGGTGTTGGGCACTTCGGCGGTCGAGGTTGCGCTCGGCCGGATGCGATCGACCTCGACGCCAAAAACCTCGGCCACGACCTGGGCCACTTTTACGAATAGCCCCTGCCCCATCTCGGTGCCGCCATGGTTCAGGCGGATCGATCCGTCGATATAGACATGCACCCACTGCTGTCCGGCAATTTTGCCGAGGGTGTAGGGTATCGCACTGATAAAGAAGGAGAAAACGGATTTTAGGGGTGTCACCGACTTGAATGCCGATTTGAGAAACTGGGTTTTTTCGGCCTCGGGGTTTCTCAATGTTCACCGG
>CANJHI010000316.1 GCA_947474005.1 Alphaproteobacteria bacterium
CGCCCTGGTGAACGAGTTGCTCGAGGCCCGCGACGAGAAGCGGCTGCTGAGGCTGCAGCGCCAGCTTGCCTGTGAAATCGCGGGCAATAGTGCCCCCCTGAGGGGTGGTTTTCGCGTCCAATTCTGACCCCCCTGATGGCTATGCCAGTGTCGCTTCCTTTTGAGCCTGTGTTGGCTCTGGGAAGGGCTGGCGGGGGTGATTGGCGTGGAGCTTATCGGGCAGATACGGCGGGCGTTTTTCGAGCAGCGCCGGGCGATCAAGGAGATCTCGCGGGATTTGCGGGTGTCACGCACGACGGTGCGCAAGGTGGTGCGCTCGGGCAGGACCACGTTCAAGTACGCACGTGAGACTCAGCCGTCGCCGAAGCTGGGTGAGTGGATCGGACCGCTGACGGAGATCGTGGAGTCGGAATCGAAGCTGCCGAAGCGGGAGCGGCGATCGACGCAGCGGCTGTTCGAGGAGTTGCGCGGCCGCGGCTATGACGGCGCGCACGACAGCGTTCATCGGTTCGTGAAGGAATGGCGGGAGGAACGAGCGCGGGTTCCGGCACAGGCGTTTGTGCCGATGAGCTTTGCGCCGGGCGAAGCCTATCAGTTCGACTGGAGCCACGAGACGATCACGCTTCAGGGATTGCCGTTGATGGTCAAGGCGGCGCACATGAAGCTGTCGCACAGCCGGATGCCGTTTGTGCGGACCTACTTCCGCGAGACTCAGGAACTGGTGTTCGATGCCCACGACAGGGCCTTCGCATTTTATGGCGGGGCCTGCCGACGCGGCATCTACGACAACATGAAGACGGCGGTCGAGGCGATCTTCATCGGCAAGGCACGGCAGTACAATCGGCGGTTCCTGCAGATGTGCTCGCACCATCTGATCGAGCCGGTAGCCTGCACCCCGGCCTCGGGCTGGGAGAAGGGCCAGGTCGAGAACCAGGTCGGCAACCTGCGCGATCAGCTGTTCCGGCCCAAGCCGCGGGTCAGCAGCCTGGACGAGCTGAATGGCTGGCTGGAAGACCAGTGCATCGCCTATGCCAAGCGGACAAAGCATCCGGAGTTCAAGGACCGGACGATCTGGGAGGTCTTCGAGGAAGAGCGCCCGAGCTTGATGGAACGGCGGGCGCCGTTCGACGGCTTTGTCGAGAAGGCGGTGCGAGCGACGACGACCTGCCTGATCACGGCGGATCATAATCGCTACAGCGTCGATGCCCGCGCCGCCGGTCGGATGGTGCTGGTACGTTCCTACGCTGAACGGCTGGTCGTGCTGCTCGACGAAGTGGTGGTGGCCAATCATCTCCGCAGCTTCAAGCGCGACCAGGTGATTTACGATCCGTGGCATTACCTCCCGGTTTTACTGAAGAAACCCGGCGCTTTACGCAATGGAGCACCGTTCAAGGACTGGGGTCTACCGCCCGCCCTGGCGCAGGTGCGCCAGCGGCTCAAGCATCATCCCGACGCCGACCGGCAGTTCGTCAAGGTGCTGGGCGGTGTTCTCGACCACGGGCTCGATGCCGTCGAGGCCGCCTGTGCGGAAGCGTTATCGGCGGGCATCGCCAATGGCGACGTGATCCTCGCCGTGCTTGCCCGGCAACGCCAGCCTCCGCCGGTGCCCAGCATCACCACGCCGCATGCCCTGCGGCTCAAGATCGAACCGGTGGCCGATTGTGGCCGCTACGACAGCCTCAGGAAGGTCGCCTAATGGAACGCCACGAGATTCTGGACGCGATGAGCGAGCTCAAGCTCTATGGCATGCGCGCCAGCTTCGACGAGATCGCCGGCAAGGGCCTGACCCGGCGGGATGAGATCTATCCGCTGATCGCCAGCCTGATCCGTGCCGAGCACACTCATCGTCAGGCCCGGTCGATCAGCTACCGGATTAGCGGCGCCAGGTTCCCGGTGTTGAAGGATCTCGACAGCTTCGTCTTCGACGACACGCCGCTGGATCAGGGGCAGGTTCGTGAGTTGGCGACCGGCACGTTCCTCGACGCCAAGCGCAACGCCATCTTCATCGGCGGCACCGGGACCGGCAAAACCCATCTCTGCATTGCCGTCGCTTCTGCCGTGATACGTGCCCGCGCCAGGGGACGGTTCTTCAACCTCGTCGATCTGGTCAACCAGCTCGAGCAGGAGAAGGCCGCGGGCAAAAGCGGCAGGCTGGCCGAGAAACTGCTGCGCCACGATCTCATCGTCATCGACGAACTCGGTTATCTCCCGTTCAGCCAATCCGGCGGACAGCTGCTGTTCCATCTGATCAGCAAACTCTACGAAAACACATCGCTGCTGATCACCACCAACCTCGCCTTCGCCGATTGGCCGCAGGTGTTCGGCGACGCCAAGATGACCACCGCCATGCTCGATCGCCTGACCCATCACTGCGATATCATCGAGACCGGCAACACCAGCTGGCGCTTCAAAAACCGCAGCTGAAAAACCCTCCCCCAGACCCCCACCCGGGCTTATCCCACGTGGGTACACAGGGACCTCCCACGCGCCTCGCGTCCGCGTGCGTGAGGCGCTCCCGCGACGCGCGTGGGCCCCTCCTGTGCACTACGGGGATAAGCCCATTCCTGACCTCCCAGAGGGGTCACGATTGGACGCGAAAAGGGGGTCACGGTTGGAAGCGAATTGACAGCAGGCCGTGGCGGCGCAAAACATTGCCAACCGTTTGATCGGAAATCTCGTACCCCAGATTGGTCAGCGCCCCCGCGATCCGGTCATAGCCCCAGTCCCGGTTCTCGCTGGCCATGCGAATGATCAGCTCCTCGACCTCCCGCTCGATCCGGGGCCTGCCCGGATATCGCCGGGCCTTCGAGCCATCGAATTTGCCGGCGACGAGCTAGCGATACCAGCCAAGGATCGTGTCCGGCCGGGCGACCGTGGCGATGTCGGCCAGAACCTTGCGGCCCAGGCGATGACCGATCTCGCCCAGCGCGCCTCGCTCGGCGTCCGAGAGATCCGGCCGACCCTTCAGTTGCGCCTTGAGGATGCGGTTCTCGGCGGCCAAATACTCGTTCCGCCCCAGCAA